>CAZXWC010000014.1:0-32199 GCA_964644525.1 uncultured Peptostreptococcaceae bacterium | reverse complement strand
TTGTGTGAATTCCTGTAGCCTTTGTGTTTTCTTGCTCTTGCTCACAATTAAATATGATAATTCATTTATATTGGCGTGTCAAGATGAAAAGCCAAAAACCTTATGGGTTTATTGGCTTTTACGCATTGTTCCTATTTTTTTCAAACCATATCGATTTCGAAATTCGCACAACCGTAAAGTTTTTCTGACTCATCAAAGTCTACACCAATTCCTCTGGCTGCATCCGCAAGAATTTTATTGCCAAATCCGAAGCCAACTATTTTTTTCTTTCTAATCATTTTCATCAATTTTTTTTTGATTGTTTCGTAATCAGACAAATCAATTATCCCATTCGTCACAACTATGCAATCGCTTTTTAGCGAAAGCAAGAGTTCCGGATTGAAATTCTTGTTGAATACGTTTACGCTGTAATTTTTTCCGGCTATCTTGCTGACTGTGTCTTTCCCAAGACCCAGATCAATTATATTTACATTCTTTATGCTCGGCTCTATATGGACGTATCCTTCAGGATTGCAACTGAGAAATGAAGCTATATCCGCCTTGTCAATGCATTTTTGAGACAATACTGTTACCATAATATGCTCTCCTTTCATTTTATGATTTCTTTTATCGATTTAACTATGATGTCGATTCCTTTGTCCAGCTCTTCTTTGGATACCGTCAAAGGAGGTATTACCCTCAATACTGTATCCCCGGCTCCTATTATAAGAAGACCGTTCTTTATGCACTGGTTCACAAGCTCAGAGGGGCTCTTTCCTATGTCTATTCCAAGCAGGAGACCTTCACCTCTTATTTCGTATTCAAAATCAATTCCTTCTGTCTTTTGAGCAAATTTTCCCTTGAAGTATTCACCCTTTTCCTTTACACCTTCAAGGAAATTTTCTTTGGATACCTCCTGCATTACCGCATAGGATACCGCACAAGCCAAGGGATTGCCTCCGAATGTCGTACCATGGTCTCCCGGCTGAAACAGATTGGCTTTCTTGTTTGAAAGGAAAGCCCCAATAGGGAATCCTCCCCCCAAACCCTTGGCTATGCATACAATATCGGGTTTTACTCCGAAGAAATCGTATGCAAAGAGTTCTCCAATCCTTCCCATTCCACATTGGATCTCGTCGAATATGAGAAGTGCATCATATTTATCGCATAGGTCTCTGGCAGCTTTCAGGAATTCAGGGGTAGATGAAACGATCCCGCCCTCTCCTTGAATCGGTTCTATAACAAGTGCACATACTTTTTCGCTCATTGCCTCTTGCAATGCATCAATATCGTTTATAGGGCTATTTTTAGAACCCGGCAAAAGCGGCTTGAAAGATTTCCTGTATTTTTCTTTCCCTGTTATCGATGTGGATCCCACAGCCCTTCCGTGAAAAGCATTTACCATAGATACTATTTCATATTTATCCTTATTTTCCGAAACGGTATTCCCGTATTTCTTGGCGAGTTTGATGGCTCCTTCTATGGCTTCGCTACCACTGTTTCCAATAAATATTGAATCCATTCCGCTTTTTTCAACCAGGAAATTGGCCAATTTTGTTTGTATTGGATTCCATACAATATCCGATATGTGGAATATTTTTCTGCTTTGCTCTTCCAGCGCATTTATCATTATCTCATTGCAATGTCCCAAGGCATTGACTGCGTATCCTGCAGTGAAGTCCAAATATTCCCTTCCGTCTACATCATATACGTATGTCCCCTTACCTTTTTCAATTGTTATGTCGAATCGCTTTCCTGTGTACATTTGTTTGTCCTTGTTCATTTTACTTCTCCTCCATGAATCATTGTCCCTATCCCTTTATCTGTTAGCACTTCTATAAGCAATGAATGTTCCACCCTTCCATCGAGTATGTGAACATTTTTTGTCCCTTTTTCAACCGCAGCCACCGAACACGAAAGTTTCGGAAGCATGCCTCCTTCAATCGTTTTCGATTCTATAAGCTCATTTGCCTCGGCCGATGTCATAGCGGTTATGAAACCTTTTTTGCTTTTGAAATCCTTGTACAAACCTTCAACATCTGTCATCAAAACCAACTTTTCAGTCTTAAGCTCGCTGCTTACCGCCGATGCCACAAAGTCTGCATTTATATTGTAGGTTTCACCATCGTCGCCAAATCCTATGGGAGATATTATCGGGATATAGCCAAGGTCAATTAAATCTACCAGGATTTTCTTTTCTATCATCTCTACGTCGCCCACATAACCAAGATCTATCTCTTTTTCTTTTTTATATATGATTTTCTTTCTCGCCTTTATAAGATTGCCGTCTTTTCCTGAAAGCCCTACCGCCTTTCCGCCCATCCTGTTCACCAAGTGTGCAATTTCCTTGTTTATGCGTCCGGCAAGAACCATTTCAGCCACCTTTATGACTTCTCTGTCGGTTTTTCTGAGGCCGTCTATGAATTCTGTCTTTAAGCCTATTTTTTCAATCCTTTCAGTTATTTCGGGACCTCCACCATGAACAATTATTATTTTTATTCCTACTAGGTTCAGCAAAACTACATCTTCAATGAAAGCCTTTTTAGCCTCCAGGTTTTTCATTATGCTTCCACCAAATTTTATTACGAATGTTTTGTTGTAAAACTTTTGGATGTATGGCAAGGCTTCTGTCAATATTCTTGTTTTTTCTGTGGATTTTTTCAATTGTAATACCTCTTATCATTATATTTCTTATTATTATACATATATCTTTATATATATGCAACACTTTCGTTCATTTTTGTTGCAATTTTATTCATTTATTTGTATAATAATTAATAATCAATTTTAAATGAGGTGGATATGTTGAAAATAGGAATTTTAGGCGCAACCGGTTATGCCGGTCAAAACCTGGTTTGGCTTATTAAGAATCATCCAAATGTAGTGTTGTCCTTTGTTACTTCGCGTAGCCATAAGGGTAAAAAATACTCTGACATCTATCCCAACATGAGAGCTTTTGTTGATTTAGAGTGCCTTGACACTTCAAATATCGATGCTGCCATCATAAGGGACACGGATCTTGTTTTCCTAGCGCTACCCCACAAAAGCTCCATGGGAATGGTGAGGAATCTTTTAAGAATAAATCCCGGAATCAGAATAATCGACTTAAGTGCAGACTTCAGAATAAATAATCCTGAAGTCTATGAAAAATGGTACAATACGCCCCACGAGCTAATCAATCTGATAGACGAGTTTGTATTCGGGCTCCCGGAAATTTACGCAGAATCTATAAAAGAAGCTTCATATGTCGCAAATCCCGGATGCTACCCCACGGCATCAATACTTGCTCTCGCTCCTGCAATGAAAGCCGGATTGATAGAATTCGATGTAATCGTCGATGCAAAATCAGGAGTTTCCGGCGCAGGAAGAGGTGCTAAAACAGCAAATCTATATTGCGAGGTAAATGAAAGTGTGAAGGCATACGGTTTATTCAGCCACAGACACACTCCTGAAATCGCGCAAGAACTGAGCCTTCTTGGGGGAGGAAGCTCTAATGTTGTATTCACTCCTCATCTGATTCCAATGAACCGAGGAATACTGTCAACCTGCTATGCCCGCCTCAAGAAGAATGTAAACTCGTCAGAGATGCTTGCCCTTTATAAAGATTTTTACAATGAAAAACCCTTTGTAAGGGTTTTGAACAAAGGCTCATTGCCCGAAACAAGAAATGTACGTAAATCAAATTTCTGTGACATAGGCTTGGCTATAGATAAGACTTCATCTTCACTGATTGCCGTCTCTGCCATAGACAATCTGATGAAAGGCGCTGCAAGCCAGGCTGTGCAGAATATGAATTTGATGTTGGGCTACAATGAAGAAACCGGACTAGACTTCGCACCCATTGCGCCATAAGGAGGTTCATAAATGAAAAAATACAAAGAATTTATAGCGATTAAGGATTTTACTGCATCCGCAATTGCATGCGGAATCAAAAAAGGAAGCAATAAAAAAGACATGTGTTTGATTTACAGCGAAAAACCGGCCCACGCGGCAGGCGTATTCACCCGAAACACAGTAAAGGCGGCTCCTGTTAAATTAAGTATGAACAATATATCCTCCGGCCATATTCGAGCAATTCTTGCCAACAGTGGCAATGCAAATGCCTGCACCGGAGAACAGGGCATGGATGATGCGACCAGCATGATTTCGATTGTTTCGGAAGCCTTGGGCATAAGAAATACTGAAGTCCTTGCAGCATCCACAGGTGTAATCGGCGTCCCCCTACCCATAGACAGAATCATTTCTAAGATTAATCCAATGGTGGAAAACCTTGAAGCATGCAAGTTCAAAGATGCAGCCGAAGCCATAATGACTACAGATACTTTCAAAAAAGAGGTTTCGGTGGATTTCATGCTTGGGGGCAAAAAAGTCACAATTAGCGGAATGGCAAAGGGATCGGGAATGATTCATCCGGATATGGGCACCATGCTTTCTTTCATTCTCACCGATGCCGAAATAGAAAATGAATTGCTAAAAAAGGCTCTGATTGAATGCACCGATGTTTCCTTCAATATGATTTCTGTCGATGGGGACACAAGCACAAATGATACAGCAATTATTTTGGCAAATGGTGGCGCAAAAAATAAGCCGATTACCATAGAAGGACCAAATTACTACATTTTCAAGGAAGCCTTAAAAATTGTCTGCATTGAACTCGCCATGCTTATTGCAAAAGACGGTGAGGGAGCCAGCAAGCTTATTGAAGTTAATTTGACGGGAGGCTTCAGCCAGGATGCATCAAATAAATTGGCGAAAGCTATCATTTCATCAAACTTGGTCAAGGCGGCTTTTTTTGGAAACGACGCAAATTGGGGAAGAATAATCTGTGCAATGGGATACTCAGGAAAAAACTTCAATGCAGAAAAGATGGATTTGATTTTCGAAGGCGGAGGTAAAAAAATTTCATTGGTTGAAAATGGTAAAGGACTTTCTTTCGACGAAGCGGCTGCAGATGAAATATTAAAAAATGAAACCGTAACCATACATGTCCGCTTAAATGACGGAAGCTTCTCGGCCAAGGCATGGGGATGCGATTTGAGCTATGATTATGTTAGGATCAACGGAGACTATAGAAGCTAGTCAGCCTCACAAGCTGCTGACTAGCTTCAGTGGAAAGTGGAAAGCAGGAAGTAGAAAGAAAGATATTTAAAATCAATGAAACAACAATTAACTTAAATATCTCTATCATCAATCATTTCCATGGAAGAATTTTAGATTCTAAACAGATTTTTTATACTGCCATTTGTACCATAAAAAAGCTGCCTTTAAAATTTCAAGGCAGCTTTTCTTGTCTTTTGCTTTTTTTCTTTCCACTTTCCACTTGCTACTTTCCACACATTGCTTTTCTATATCTTCGTTATGTCGTAAACTTCAACGTCTTCCTCTTTGATGTCGCGTTCCCATATGTCCAAAACATAATTCAATGTGTCGAGTGATGTCATGCATGGGACTCTGTTTTCTATTGATGTCCTTCTTATGTTGAAACCTTCCGTCAAACTGTTTCTTCCCTTGCTTGGTATGTTTATTACAAGAGTAAGATCTTCGTTTCTTATAAGAGAAAGCACATTTGTATCCTCTTCCCCTATCTTTGCTACATGCTTGAAATCTATTCCAAGTTTGCCCAAGAATTCCCCTGTTCCTTTTGTTGCATAAAACTCAAATCCAAGTTTTTTCATCTTGGAGGCAATCGGCTCGAACTCTTTTTTGTAATTATCTGATATGCTTACCAACACCCTTCCTATGCTGCCAAGTTCCATCCTTGAACCCACAAATCCTTTATAGATTGCCTTGTATAAGCTTTTTTCAAGTCCAAGCGCTTCTCCTGTGGATTTCATTTCAGGACCAAGTGCAATTTCGGTCTGCGGAAGTTTTTCCATAGAAAATACAGGAACTTTGACAGCATAGTATCCACTGGTCTTATAAAGCCCCGTACCGAAACCCAAATCCTTTAATTTGGATCCCATCATGATTTCTGTTGCAAGCTTTATCATCGGTATTCCTGTCACCTTGCTTATATATGGTACGGTTCTGGACGCCCTGGGATTGACCTCTATCACATATACCTCGCTGTCATAAACTACATACTGTATGTTCACAAGCCCGCACACGTTCAATTCATCTGCCAGTTTTTTTGTGTTTTCAATTATTTTAGTCTTAATTTCATCACTCAAGCTAAAGGCCGGATATACTGATATGCTGTCTCCCGAGTGGACTCCGGCTCTTTCCAGATGTTCCATTATTCCCGGTATCAGTATGTCTGTACCGTCCCCTATGGCATCCACTTCAATTTCTTTTCCGTTCAAATATTTATCTATAAGAACCGGATTTTTCTCGTCTTTCTTGAATGCATTCTCAAGGTATTCCACGCATTCCAACTCATTATATGCGATTTCCATTCCCATTCCACCCAACACATAACTAGGACGAATCAAAACCGGGAAACCGCAAACCCTTGTAAAACCAAGACCTTCTTCAACATTCATTACTGCCTTTCCGGAAGGTCTGGCAATATTCAGTTTTTCTAATACGGACTCGAATTTTTCCCTGTCCTCGGACCTGTCTATCGAATCGTATCCACTTCCAAGAATGGTTACTCCCATCTTTTCCATATGTTCTGCAAGTTTGATTGCAGTTTGGCCTCCATACTGCAGAATAACTCCATCCGGTTTTTCTTTTACCACTATATTCATTACGTCCTCTTCAGTCAGAGGCTCGAAATAAAGCTTGTCAGACGTGTCAAAATCGGTGCTTACCGTTTCGGGATTGTTGTTTATTATGATTGACTCTATCCCCATCTTTTCTAGCGATATAACCCCGTGGACTGAGCAATAGTCGAACTCTATGCCTTGTCCAATCCTTATAGGGCCCGAACCTATAACTATTACCTTCTTTCGGTCGCTTACTACAACCTCGTCATATGGATCATATGTCGAATAATAGTATGGCGACTGTGCCTCAAACTCGCCTCCGCATGTGTCAACCATCTTGTAAACGGGCATTATGCCTTTGCTTTTTCTTTTTTCGAATACATCTATTTCATCGGATCCGGTGAATTTGGCTATCGCCACATCCGCAAAGCCCTTCTTCTTGAGCGAAAGGAGATCTTCCTTGTCTATTTGGGTAAGCGATTTTTTCTTAAGCTCTTCTTCCAGTTTTACTATGCCGCTTATTTTTTCAAGATAAAATCTGTCTATTTCGGTCAATTCCCATAAATATTCAGTCTTATAGCCTCTTCTTAAGAGCTCAGCAAGAAAAAAGAGTCTTTCGTCGTCGCTCTTCATTATCTTTTCTACAACTTCATCATCGCTGAAAGCTGACGCCTTTTTGATTTCTAAAGAATACACTCCTATTTCCAGCGATCTTATTCCTTTTAAAAGGGCGCTTTCAAAATTGTTTCCAATCGACATAACTTCGCCCGTAGCCATCATTTTGGTTCCCAAAGTGCGGTTTCCGGTTTCAAATTTGTCAAATGGCCATTTGGGTATTTTTATGACGCAGTAGTCAAGTGTTGGCTCAAAACATGCAAGAGTCTTTCCTGTAACGTCATTGGGAATTTCGTCTAGATTCAGACCTATAGCTATTTGTGCGGCAACCTTTGCTATAGGATATCCTGTCGCCTTTGATGCAAGAGCTGACGATCGGCTGACCCTGGGATTAACCTCTATTACTCTGTATTCAAAACTGTATGGATTCAAGGCAAGTTGAACATTGCATCCTCCCTTGATGTTAAGCGCCGTGACTATCTTTATGGAAGCATTTCTAAGCATCTGGTATTCCTTGTCGCTTAGCGTTTGGGAAGGAGCAATAACTATGCTGTCTCCTGTATGAATTCCGACAGGGTCGATGTTTTCCATGTTGCAGACAGTTATGCAATTGCCCTTGTTGTCGCGGATCATTTCATACTCTATTTCCTTCCAGCCCTTGACGCTTTTTTCAATAAGAACCTGCCCAACTGCGCTGTATGCAAGGCCAACAGGTACTATTTTCTCAAGTTCCTCCCTGTCCGCAGCTATTCCCCCACCGGTTCCTCCCAGTGTATATGCGGGACGCACCACTATTGGATAGCCTATTTCATCGGCCTGTTCAAAAGCCTCTTGCGCAGAAGATGCAATCATCCCCTCTATTACCGGTTCTCCTATGCTTTCCATCATTAGCTTGAATTTTTCGCGGTCTTCCGATTTTTCTATGGCATCGATATTGGTTCCCAAAAGCTTTGTATTATACTTGTCAAGAATCCCTGCCTGCCAAAGTTCGAGTGCAAGGTTCAAAGCAACTTGCCCTCCCATGCCCACCAGTACTCCGTCAGGCTTTTCTTTTTCAATTATTTTTTCAAGAAATTCAACCGTCAGTGGTTCTATATAAACACTGTCGGCCATTTCCTTGTCCGTCATTATTGTCGCCGGATTACTGTTTACAAGCACAACCTCAAGTCCATGTTCTCTCAAAACCTTGCAGGCTTGCGTGCCTGAATAATCAAATTCAGCTGCCTGTCCAATGATGATGGGCCCCGAACCAATCACCATTACCTTATCAAGCCCTTTATATATTGACATTTTTATTCTCCTTTTTAATCATATTCAAAAATTCGTCAAACAGATAGTCCGAATCGCTTGGACCGGGAGAAGCTTCCGGATGAAACTGCACGCTGAATATGGGGAGGGAAAGATGCTTCATTCCCTCCACTGTTTTGTCATTCATGTTCAAGTGTGTTATCTCCAACACATTTCTGTCGAGGCTTTCTTCCACCACTTGATAACCATGATTCTGAGATGTTATGAAAACCCTGTCTTTAGCAAGATCTTTTACAGGATGATTGCATCCCCTGTGGCCGTATTTCATCTTTTCCGTATTTCCTCCAAGCGCGTGCGCAAGCAGCTGATGTCCAAGGCATATGCCAAAAATCGGTTTCTTGCCTATAAGGAACTTTACTGTTTCAATTTCCTTTTTCAAAAAAGCCGGGTCCCCCGGGCCATTCGAAAGAAAAATACCGTCAGGATTGAAATCGAGTATCTTCTCCGGAGGGTCGAAACATGAAAAAACCCTGACATGGACATTCCTGTTCACCAAGGCACTAAGTATGTTTCTCTTTATTCCATAATCCACTACAGCGACCTTTGGTGTGATAGGCATCAGGTCATAGTTAAATTTTGGTGTCACTTGATGAACAGCATCAGAATTGTCAAAAGACTTTATTTCATCCATAACATCAACCCCATCATCATATGCGACTATCTTTCCTGTCATAGTTCCATTTTCCCTGATCAATTTGGTAAGAGCCCTTGTATCTACGCCCTCTAGTCCAACTATATCATTTTTATAAAGATACTCGTCAACGGATTCCCTTCCCCTCCAGTTAGAATAATTGGCTGAAGCTTCTCTGACAATAAAGCCCCTGACCTTTGGTTTCTCGGACTGATTATCTTCGAGCGTTATGCCATAATTCCCAACAAGAGGATATGTCAGTATAACAATTTGTCCATAATAAGAAGGATCCGTCAATGTTTCCTGATACCCCGTCATTCCCGTGTTAAAAACGACTTCCCCAACGGAATTGCGTTTTTTACCAAATATATTGCCTTCGAATTTTGTTCCGTCCTCCAGAATCAAGTAACCTTTCATTTCGCACCCTCCAACTTTTTGACAAAAAAATATATGTATGCATGCATGTATATGCATTTTTATACATAATTATTTCTTTTCATTATAACAGATTGAACACTCATTACAAGTCTTAATTCGAAAAAAAGGGCCGTTCTTTAGAACAGCCCTTCTCAGCTTTATCTTGTGCATTATTTTACCATTTCCATGCCTCTCTTAAATGCCAAAATATTTATGTCTATAAATCGTTCCTTTACAGTATTTCGTATTGCTTCTTCCCAATCTATTTCTGTTATTCCCATAGCCTTTACAAGCGCTCCGAGAAGTACTACATTCATGGTTTTTGGATTTCCTATCTCTTTTGCTATTCCCATTGCATCAAGTACGGTTGTTTTAGCTTTATTTTCAAGAGAGTCTATTATACCGTCAGGATAGTCAGCTTTTCCTATCTGTATTGGAACAGAGGGAATCTCGTAGTTGTTTACAACTATTACTCCATCAGGCTTCAGATGGTCAATCCATCTGCATGCTTCCATTTTTTCAAATGATGCCAGTATGTCTGCCTGTCCCAATCCAATAATTGGAGAATATACCTTTTCCCCGTATCTTACTTGTGTGGAAACACTTCCTCCCCTTTGAGCCATACCGTGGACTTCAGACATCTTTACATCGTATCCCGCATCTACAAGACCTCTTGAAAGAATTTTGCTGGCAAGTATCGTTCCTTGACCGCCAACACCGACAAGCAGAATGTTCTTGACTTCACTCATCTTATTCACCCACCTTTTCAATTGCTTTTACAGGACAAACTTGAAGGCAGACTTCGCATCCAACACATTGGTTCTTGTCTATTACCGCCTTCTTATTCTCTTTGTCAAAAGTAAGTGCCGGGCACCCTGTGTTTATGCACATCTTGCAACCTATGCACTTGTCTGTATCCACTTCGCACAGACTCTTGTAATCGCCGAACTCCTCTATATCCTGATCCGATTGCTTTTTTAAAACGCAAGGCCATCTGGTTATTATTACTGAAGGTCCGTCAATTGCCAAAGCCCAATCTATAGCCGCTTTCATTTCGTCTAATTTTATCGGATTCACGGTCTTTATATTTTCAATTCCCAAAGCCTTAACTATCGCCGGTATGTCTGCCTGTTTGGCTGGCATACCCTGGAGAGTGAAACCTGTTCCAGGATTTTCCTGATGGCCGGTCATCCCAGTGATTCTATTGTCAAGAATCACTGTAACTGTGTTGCTGTTGTTATAGGCTATATCCATAAGCCCTGTCATTCCAGAATGGAAGAATGTCGAATCGCCAATTACTGCAACAACCCTTTTGTCTACAGCATGCCTGTTAAAGGCCTTTTGCGCCCCATGACCCAAACTGATGCTCGCACCCATGCATATGCATGTTTCCATTGAATTCAATGGAGCTGCGGAACCCAGTGTATAGCATCCTATGTCTCCTGTGACCATTATGTTTTTCTTCTTGCTGAGCTCATAGAAAAATCCTCTGTGGGGGCAACCTGCACACATTGTCGGAGGTCTTCCTACAACTTTGTCGCTGATAGGCTCTATTGTTTCTCTTTCTTGGTCAAGAAGTGCTTTTGCTATTATATCTGGATTAAGTTCTCCTATGTTGGGTATCTTCTCTTTTCCTGTGCATTCAATCCCCGCCGCTTTCATTTGCTCTTCCATGAAAGGCTCTAGTTCCTCTATCACATAAAGAGTGTCAACCTCTTTTGCAAAGGCTTTAATTTTTTCCATAGGGAGCGGGAATGAAAATCCTATCTTGAGGTAGGAAGCCGTTTCTCCGAAAACGTCCTTTGCGTATTGATATGCGACGCCCGAGGATACAATGCCTATTTTCCTGTCATTCCACTCTATAAAATTCAAAGGCGTTTCATTTGAAAAGGCCTCAAGTTCCTTCAATTTATCTTCAAGCACAACATGAAGCTTTTTAGCATTTGCAGGTGCCGCTACATACTTTTGAATATTTTTTTCATAAGTTTTCGCGCCAAGTTCCTCACGCTCGCCAAATCCTACTATCCCTTTGCTGTGGCAAATTCTTGTAGTAAGTCTGTAAAGAACCATTGTGTCGAATTTTTCACTTATTTCGATTGCATCTTTAATCATGTCTTTTGCTTCCTGGCTGTCCGAAGGCTCAAGCATAGCAATTTTAGCGAATTTGGCATAATTTCTGTTGTCCTGCTCATTTTGTGATGAATGGAGTCCGGGGTCGTCGGCAGAAACCAAGACCAAAGCTCCGTTCACACCTGTATATCCGTATGTAAACAACGGATCAGCGGCAACATTTACACCAACATGCTTCATTGCAGCCAATGACCTCGCCCCGGCAATGGATGCGCCTATGGCCGATTCCAGTGCCACTTTTTCGTTTGGAGCCCATTCCGCTACAATTTCTTTTTTGTAGGGTGCAATATTTTCAAGAATTTCTGTGCTCGGTGTTCCCGGATAAGCAGATGCATAAGAAATTCCGGCTTCATACGCCCCTCTTGCGACCGCTTCGTTTCCGGTCAGTAATTCCTTCATCTTTTCACGCTCCTCTTTTTTTTTCTATTTGTTTGCAGCAATCACGCTTCCAAGCGCGATTGAATTAAGCTTGTTCTCATGAGTGTCAGCCCTTGAGACCAATACCACAGGAGCTCCTGCTCCCATTATAACTCCGGCTGACTTGGCCGATGCAAAATAACTCAAAGCTTTTCCTATTCCATTGCCCATTTCTATGTTGGGAACCATCAAAACATCAGCATCTCCGGCAACAGGACTTTCGTATTTTTTTATTTCCGCAGCCTCTTTTGAAATGGCCAAATCAAATGCCATAGGACCTTCAACCATTACGCCTTCGCCGAAAAATCCTTGGCTTCCCATTTGTTTCAATTCGCCCGCATCAACTGTAGCCGGCATCTTGGGATTGACTTTCTCTTTTGCTGCAAGACAAGCAACCTTCACATTTTCATTTCCCAACGCTTTTGCAGCCGATATGGCATTCTTGATTATTTTTGCCTTTGTCGGAACATCAGGGTACATGTTCATGCCTCCATCAGTAAGATACAAAAGCTTATGGTATCCCTTGACCTCATACATCATTACATGACTGAGCTGGCTTTCAGTTCTGAGCCCAATTTCCTTGTCCAAAACGGCTTTAAGAAGTATTGAAGTGTCTATCAGACCCTTCATTACGAAATCAGCCTGACCTCCACTTACGAGAGACACTGCCTTCCTTGCCGTTTCACCCAAATCCTCTTCGTCGATTATTCTGTATCCTTTCAAGTCCAGTCCATCTGCATCCGCAATTGCCCTGATCGCTTTTTCATCCCCAACCAATATGGGCTCAATTATGCCCATTTCAGAAGCCTCCACAACTGCAGCCAATACTTGACCATCCTGAGCGGCGGCAACCGAGAGTTTCATTTTCTCTTGTTTTTTTGCCTGTTCAATAAGATCATTCAATGTTTTAATCATGAGTCACCTCTCTCAAAATATTTGTTTCTTCCTGAATATAGTGCAAGTATCATGCCAAAGCGCTAGCGTCGTTTTTACAATATCTTTATTGCTTTCTCAACAAAAAAAGAATAATAAGTGTTTATATGGCGCAACCTCTGTAAACCATCGTTTACACCACACAACACTTATTATATCCCTTTTCTATTCAATTAACCCTTTTGTTAATTATTTTTAAATTTATTTAATTCATTCATGCAGGCAAGAGTAACCGGGTCATTCGGATCTAATTCAGAAGAACGATTCAAGTATGTTTCAGCAAGTTCAATGTTTCCCATTTCAATTTGGGCCATTGCATTGTTGCATAGTATTTCCGGATTGTCCCGATCCATGTTTAATGCTTTCTTGAAGTACCTGGCGGCCTCGCTCAAATTTCCCAAAGCAGAATGGCACAGTCCAAGTTCATTAAGAGATTCCGCCTGGTCAGGTTTGATTCTTATGACTTTTTCAAAATATTCAACGGCTTCATCAAGCTTGCCAAGATTCCTGTATGCCAGCGCTATGAAAAACAATAGGTTCCACCATGACGAATTGTTTTCTTCTATTGAAAGCAATTTTTCAAGCCCGGTTTCAAAAGCTCCTGCAAGAACCTGATTGTATCCTTCATCAAAAATTATTCTGTCGCTTATCTTGATCAGCATTTCCTGAACTTCCATTATCTTATTTTCGTCATCCGAATTCTCAATGAAGTGTTGCCATGCAAGCTGGGCTTTTTTATAGAGTCCGCTGTTTGAATAATGGAAGCCCAAGTGGTAATAAGGCATTTGAAAATCGTCAAAATCAACAGTTAGCTTCTCCAGGAGAGAAAATGCCTCCTTCTCCCACGCCTTTGAGAGTTCACCGTCTTGAGCCTCTCTCGAAAGGGCTTCACAAACCTTTGCCTTATTGTATGCTGCATCCAGGTTTGAAGGATTTAGAAGCGAGGCTGTCTGGAAAAATACAAAAGCATCCTCCAACCTATTGTTCTCAGCATAATCTATTGCACTTCCTGTTATCACTCTGTCCATATTTTCGTCAATGCCTTTCATTAGGCCTTTATAATATGGATTATGCTCAAAATCCGGGTCGGCCGCTACAAGCAGAACCATCCCCTCCATCATTTCCTTTACCGACAGATTTTCATAATCACCCTTACTCACTCGGTCGGATAATTTCTTGACCGGGATTGGCATTGGCACGTTTTTCCTCAGAACAGTTTTTTTGCCAGGGATTGTAATATCCTTTTTCAATTCTATGAAAACTATCTCATCAAGTTTTTCTTTAAGCCTTCTTTCTATAGCTTCTTCCATCAAAATCCTCCTTATTCTTCATGCCCCATTCTATACTGGTAAATTCTTTTTCTTCTTGTTGAACGGTCCAGGATTCTGAAAAGAAATCCCCTGTATATCATGAAGAAAGAAATAACCAGCGGAAGCATCATCATTGTAAAAATCATCATTAAAGAAGCCGCTCCATTTATGAAAATTCCCGAAACGGCTGCAAAGGGCTTCATGGCCAATCCAAACATCCAGTAAAGGACTATTGCAATCAAAACGTTTGGAACAAACCACTCCAGCCAATTTTCCTTTACGAATTCAAATGCTCCCGAAATCATGTCAAAACCCTGGTTGTACTTTTGATACATAACTTCAGGCAAGGGATTGAGTGCCATGAAGACAAAGATTTCAATAATAAACCAAATGCCGATTCCTCCAATTGATATCGCCATTAGCCTTCCAAAAAACAAGTTCAAACCGTAGCGAGCAAACCAAAAAAGTATCAAAACGCTGTAAGCTTTCCAAATATATACCTTGAAGCCTTCTTTGAAATCCCTCATTGTGAAATGCCCGTACTTTATTATTCTCTCCATTAAATACAAAAAATCTGAAATGACAGCGCTTTGAAAAACCGCTATTATCAATCCTGAAAGAATCCATGCCAAGGAGGCTATCCTCCATATGATCAAAGAGAATATAAAATAGGAAATACCCACCAAGAAAATCTTCCAGTTCACCCTTATTGCCTTTATGGTTTTTATTAATACTTGCCTGTTGGTGTAAAAAATATCATTCATTATGTCCATTATTTTTTCCTTTCCCATTCCCGGTCAATGAAACAAACCGATATGTCGATTCCCCCATCAGTCCTTTGCCACCTTCATAATCGAAAAGTATATTTGCCTTTTCTTTTTCAAGCGTGTCAACATTGTATTCAAACGGTTCGAATCGTACCTTGTTTATTATTTTCTTTGCCGGCAAACCCTCGTAAGCAGGCAGAATTTCCTTCACATTGTCTTGGTCCTTTAAAAATTGATGGCACATATTCTTGTATCCTTCAACTTCTCTCCTATTGAAGAAATTCAAAAGGGTCTGCGGCTTTTGAACAAGATAATCGAACTTTAAAATGTCAAGGAAAAGGGCAGTGTCCTTTTCAATCGCGATTTGTTCATGGTAATCGAAAAGATATCTGTAAAGCTTTCTCTTTTTATGCGCCCTTTCAAAAAATCCCCTTTTATCAAGATAATCAGAAAAATTTTCGTAAAAGGCAAAACCGTCCCCATTAAAAAGTCTTTTAAAATACTCCATCGCACGAATAAATCCGCCCGAATTCCCATAGCGTTCAAGCACGTCCTCAATCCTCTTTAGTCTGGAAAGTTCATCGTGGGTCATCACATGATTTTTCAAAACTTCGTATGGCGGTTCCGATTTGAATTCATATTCATAGTCTTTTGAATTTTTTCTTATTTGAGTTCCCGGAAGCAATTTAAGGAATCCAAGCTGCAAATGGTGCCCTCCTATTGAATCCACATCGTTGAAAGATTTTGTAAAGCTTTCATATCCTTCATATGGAAGTCCCGCTATCAAATCAAGGTGCACATGGCTTTTATCTGTTTCAATCAATCTTTCAACCCAATAGGACAATCTCTTGAAATCAGTTTTTCTGTTTACCTCATTAAGCGCTTTTGCATTGGTGGTCTGAACCCCTACCTCGAATTGGAAGAGTCCCTTTCTTGAAGATTTAACCGCATTGATAAATGCATCATTTATCAAATCCCCATTGATTTCGAAATGAAAATTAGTATGCCCATTATCATTATCCACAATGTGCTCCATTATTTCAACTGCCCTGGCTCGGTCTGAATTAAATGTCCTGTCAACAAATTTCACCTGCTTTACGCCATGTGCAAGAAAAATGCCAAGTTCCTTTTTAACTTTATCCAAGTTCTTGTATCGCGTCTTTTTAATAATGGATGAAAGACAATAACTGCACCTGTAGGGGCAGCCTCTGGATGATTCATAATAAAGTATCTTGTCTTTTGCATCAACCAGTTCTTCTTCTGTGTATGGAAAAGGCAAACTGTTCAAATCTTCTACTATCGATATGGAACCATCATTACCTTTGTTTTCCAAAAATGCCGAAAGCTTTTCCTCCCCCTCTCCTCTCAAAATAAAATCGGCTTCGGGTAATTCATAGCAGTCGCATTCATCCGCGTATGACACTTCAGGCCCTCCAAGCAGAATTTCCAAAGAAGGGTCAATTTTTTTTAGATTTCGGACAAGCCTCCTTATTGCTTCAATGTTCCATATATAGCACGAGAAACATATGAGGTCCGGTTTTTCACCTGTCAAATCCCTTAATATTTGATCCTCTTCCTGATTGATTGTATACTCCTTTATTGAAATGTCAAAACCCGTTTTCCCCATTACTGCAGCATGAAGAGAATGTATTGCAAGTGACGAATGTACGAATTGTGAATTCAAAGCTACCAATAGTACCTTCATGTATGCCTCCCGTCCAGTTTGTACATAAAATATTATATCACGAAACCCCATGCTGTTAATTAACGGCATGGGGCATTTTCTATAAAACTTCAAAGGATTTGCATAAGCTACATTTTTTCGGGGGCCTGTATGCCCAAAAGAGCCAAACCGTTTTTCAATGTCTGCTTTACGCAATAAGCAAGCGCCAACCTTGCATTCCTAACCTTCATGTCTTCGACAACTATTGAGTGCTCATGATAGAAACGATTAAACAATTGCGCCAAATCCACCACAAATCTGCTTATTACCGCCGGTTCGTACTTTCTTCCGGCTTCTGCAACAGTTTCTTTGAATTTGCCCAACTGCCTTACTATGTCCATTGAAATATCATCTGTAAGAATCGAAGCATCAAATTCGTCAACTTCCTGCCTGCCGCCTTTTCTCAACAGGCTCGAGCACCTGGCATGGGTGTATTGTACATAAGGTCCTGTCTCCCCTTCAAAACTGAGAGTTTTTTCCCATGAAAAAACGTAATCCTTGATTCTGCTATTGGAAAGTTCTTGAAACATAACGGCTCCAATACCGACTTGGCGAGCCACCTCATGCTTGTTTTCCAGGTTGGGGTTCTTGCCTTCTATTATTTCCTCGGTTCTTTCAACAGCTTTTTTCAGAACATCCTCGAGAAAAACGACCCTTCCCTTTCTTGTAGACATTGTTCCTTCTTCCAATGCAACCATTCCAAACGGAACATGAACGCAGTCGCCTGCCCACTGGCATCCCATCATTTCAAGGATTTTAATCAGCTGTTTGAAATGAAGTATTTGCTGCGATCCCACTACATATATGTTTTTGTAAAAATCATATGTCTCCTTCCTGTATTTTGCGGCGGCTATGTCTCGCGTAATGTAAAGTGTAGACCCGTCCCTTTTGGTTATAATCGCAGGCGGCATTCCATACTCTTCCAAATTAACTATTTCTGCTCCCTGTGACATTTCCAGAAGATTCTTTTCACGCATTTCATCAACTATTGCAGGCATTTTGTCAGAGTAAAAACTTTCTCCTGCATAAGAATCAAATTCAATGTCGAGCAGGCTGTAGACTCTTGAAAATTCCTTAAGACTCACATCACAGAACCATTGCCACATTTCTACAGCCTCAGGGTCTTTGTTCTCGAGTCTTTTGAACCAATCCCTTGCCTGGTCATCAAGCTCAGGTGCCTCTTCCGCCTCTTCGTGAAAACGAATATACAGTTTCAAAAGCTCCTTTATGGGTTCCTTTTCAACAGTTTTCTGTTCTCCCCATAATGAAAAAGCGACAATCAACTTGCCAAATTGGGTTCCGTAATCCCCTAAATGGTTTACCGAAACGGTATCATATCCCAAGAATTTGTATATCCTGTTTATTGAATTTCCTATAACTGTAGTCCTTATATGTCCTATATGGAAAGGCTTGGCAATGTTTGGCGATGAAAATTCCACAACAACCTTCTTGCCCATGCCTTCTCTTGAAGAGCCATAGCTGTCCTTTTCTCCAATCACATTTCCCATTACATGCGAAACATACGTTTCTTTGTCAATCTTAAAATTAACATATCCGCCAACGGATTCGACTGATTCAAGATAGTCTTCATCCTCAATTCTTCCGGCTATGTCCTCGGCAATAATATTTGGAGACTTGCGAAAAATTCTTGCCAGTTTAAAACATGGAAAAGCATAATCCCCCATGTTTGAATCGTCAGGCACTTCAATCATGCCTTCTATTTCTTTCGGTTCGACGGATTCAATCAATCCGCTCAAAGCAATTACAATTTTATTTTTGAAATCAATCATGATGAACTCCCCTTTTGGGCCAATCTTGCAAGGCCTGTGTTTCAAATTTTCTTTATGTATTCGACCTAATAAATTTATCACATACTCCAATTGTCTTCAAGTCTATTTATCCGGGAAAATTCCTTCTTCAAAAAATCCCAAAGGCGGCTGGAAGGAATATCCATTGAACTCTTTCACATGCTTTCCGTCCACCTTTATTGAAACAAATTTCGCTTCTTCCTGATTAAATAGCAATGTGTTAACTATGGCCGCAACTACAACCTTTGCATCTTCACTTGGCATAACCGCATCCATAAATTCACCGGAAAAATCCACTTCAATGTTTTCACCGCTTGCGAAAACCGATTTGAGCTTTACGCCCTCCGGAATCGGGCTTAAAAGCAATCCGCCCCCTTCATAAGCAATCAACTCGTCGAGGGCAACTTCCATAGGTGTCCTTAGTTCGTCTGCTTCAAGCGTCTTTTGAAATCTTTCTGCCGACAGAAAAGGCTTGTCTGCATATTTTAGATACAGAACATATGAGATTTTTCTTTCATCTGGAACCGCCGGAGTTTCCACTTCCGCTTCCTCCGATTCGCCAGGTTCTTCCACGGGCATTTCTTCCTCGCAAGAGCATCCGATTGCAAGAACGGACATAAGCGCTAAAACCAAAATCAATAGAATAAACTTACTATGCTTTTTCATTGATATCCATCTCCTTTATATTAAGGCAAGTGACTTCGTTATGTATCATTATACCCATTTTTTTAAACAAGGCAGCAACAACTCCATCCCCTTGTTTCAATTTCCCATCAAACTCTCCCGAGTATATTTCCCCCGAACCGCATGACGGGCTTCTCGATTTAAGAATCGCAATTGATATATCCTCTTCCTCCATGACTTCAAGCGCGTCCAAGGCTCCTTTTATAAAATATCCGGTCCTGTCTATTCCATCCTTGTCAACTACTGATGCATCCCCTGAAAGAACTTTGTCACCATCCCCGCCTTGGATTTCACAAGGCGTTCTCGGAGTCGCGAGCCCTCCCATCTGTTCAGGGCATATGGGGATAATGTCATAAATATCCAAAAACGGCGCAATGCTATCGCCAAACGCTTTTCCGTTGTATCTGCAAGCGACTCCCAAGAGGCATGCGCTCACCGCTATCTTCTTTTTATTTGATTTCAACAACAGTCACTCCAATCCCGCCTTCATTGAATTCACCGACTTTAAAGGATTTTACATGGGGATGCTTTCTAAAATGCACATGCAAGCCTTTTCGTAACTGCCCGGTGCCCTTTCCGTGGATTATTCTTACATTCTGTAGCCTTGCGAGGGCTGCGTCATCAAGATATTTGTCAACTATATATATAGCCTCTTCAACATTTGTTCCCCGAATGTCTATTTCGGGACTTATAGAAGAACTCTTTGCTTTTGAAAGATTTTGTATTCTCGAATCCATCTTGTTTTTCGTTTTACGCAGAAGCTTCAAGTTTTTGTAGTTGACATTAATTTTCATTATGCCCGCCTGTACTGTCAGTTCTCCGTTTCTATCCGGTTCAGTAACAACTGTTCCTTCCTGATTAAGAGTAAGAATAAGAACCGACATACCAACCTTTATGTCTGCAGGTTTGATTTCCGTGTTAAGCTGTGGCTCGTCCATGCCTTCGTATGTTTCCTCAAGTTTGCTTTTTAGCGTCTTCCTCGTACCATCGATAATACGGTTTGCTTCCTTTCCACCCTCTTTACCGGTTTTTCTCAGTTCCTTAATGAGGGATTCCGCTGAAACCTTCGCTTCTTTTATTATTTTTCTGGCTTCTTCCTTTGCCTTTTTAAGTTCCTTTTCCCTCTGCTCCTGAAGACGGCCGTATTTGTTGTTATAGTTCTTTTTCATCTTTTCCGCTTCAAGCTTGAGCCTGAGAGCCTCGTCGCGTTCTTCTTCGGCAGCTTGTCTGTCCAATTGGATCTTAGTCAAAATTTCTTCAAATTCAATGTTTTCCCTTTTTAAATATTTCTTCGCTTTTTCTATTATATCGTTTGAAAGTCCCAACTTGCTGGAAATATCAAATGCATTCGATTTCCCCGGTATTCCTATCAAAAGCCTGTATGTCGGGCTTAGGGTCTTGACATCGAATTCAACCGAAGCGTTTTGCACCCCTTCCTTTGTAAGAGCATAGTGCTTCAGTTCACTGTAATGGGTTGTTGCCATTGTAGTTACCGTTCTTGCATACAGATGCTCGATTATTGAAACAGCAAGCGCAGCTCCTTCTGTTGGATCTGTGCCTGCTCCAAGCTCATCAAGAAGCACAAGATCTCCCTCCCCGGCACTTGCAATTATCCCGATGAGGTTCTTCATGTGCGAAGAAAACGTGCTGAGGCTTTGCTCAATTGACTGCTCGTCTCCTATGTCCGCGTAAATTTCCCTGTAGGCATTTATTTTTGTTCCATGGCTTGCCGGTATATGAAAGCCCGCCTGTGCCATAAGCGTCAAAAGGCCAACTGTTTTAAGGGTAACGGTCTTGCCGCCGGTGTTTGGTCCTGTTATAAGCAAAGTTCTGAACTCCTTGCCTATCCATACATCCGTCGGTACAACTTCATTTCTTGGTATCAGTGGATGCCGGCCTTTTTTTATATGGGTGAAACCCTCGTTTGATATTATAGGTTCGACCCCGTCGATTTCCGACGCATGCCTGGCCTTTGCAAAAATAACATCCACTTCTGTCATCAGTGACTGGTTTTTTATTATAGAATCGGCAAATTCACCCACAAGAGCTGTAAGCTCATACAGTATTCGCTCAATTTCCGCATGCTCCTTTAGCTTCAATTCCTTCAACTCATTGTTTATGTTTACCACTGCCATAGGTTCAATAAAAAGTGTCGATCCGCTAGAGGACCTGTCGTGTATCATCCCCTTAACCTGATTTCTGTATTCCTGCTTGACTGGAATGCAAAATCGGTCGCCCCTTATTGTTATAAGGGCATCCTGAAGATACTTTTGTATTCCCGGGGATGATATTATGCCTTGCAATTTACTTCTTATCGATGCATTCTTGGCCTCGATTCCTCTTCTTATGTTTGCAAGTTTCGGGCTTGCGTGGTCTGAAATTTCGTCTTCCCCCTCAATGCACCTATCTATTTCATCCTCTATTTGACGCGACGCGACTATTCCCAATGCTATGCCGTCTAGTATTTCATGGACCCCTTCGAACTCATCCTCCTGTATGTATTTCTTTACCCTTCTCGATGTGCGAAGTGAATCCGCCACCTCTAGAAGCTGCTTTGGCACAAGGTATGAACCTATCTTGGCTGTTTGCATATGTTTTTCGACATTATAAAAAGCACCGAAGGGAACACGCCCGCGCCTAATAATCATAGAAAACGCTTCGCTTGTTTCCTTCTGCTTGTTTTCGATTGTTGCAGGGTCAGACCATGGCTCAATTTTTTCAATTTCTGCTCTTCCCATTTCCGAGAAGCAGTAAGTCTTGATATGATTCAGTATTTTATTGTATTCCAATGTGGCAAGAACGCGTTTGTTCACATTGCGCCTCCTCTGTGTTCCGTTTTTAATAAAGTGTCCTCTTGTGTATTACGACAGTTTCAATTTGTCCAGATATTTCCAGTCTTAAGCTGTAGCCTTTAAAAATGTGTCATCCCCAAGCTGTATCGAAGTTCTAATGTGGAAATTTTCACACAGGCGAAATTTAAGCCGGTTCTCTTTCAGAATAGCAAACAGCCCTTTTCTTGTCCATCCTGTGTGTAGCTTTTCTTCTTGTATGTCATACGTCCTGACCCGTTTTTCTTCAACTTAATCTGTTTCATGTTCCCTCAGTCGACAACAATTCGATTTTTTCAGTTTCCATTTTATCCTCAATTAATATACCCTTATATGGCTATTCTATTACATAAACAAATCCATTTAAACTAAAAAAAAGTAGCTTTAAGCCACTTTTTTTTAGTATTTCACATATGGTCTAATTATCAAAAGCCTCCATGAATTCCTGCAACTCGGTTCTCGTCTGAACAAGCTTTACTTCACTTTCGACGAGCTTGTTTTTCAATTCTTCTATTTTTTTCTCGAGAATGGTATTCTCTTCTTCTTTTTCCTCCAAGCTTGCTTCTCTTGCCGCTATGGCCTCCTTCAAGTACTCCTCGTTCTTTTTTGTTGCAGCTAAAGCTTTTTTGCCATCTTCCACGACTTTTTCAATTCGTTCAATTTCAAAAGCTCTTTCCTTCAGCAAGTCGTTCAATTCAGCAATCTCGCTTTCTTTTTCCTTCAAAGCTTCATCCGGAACCTGGTTCCTTTCGGCGAATTCATCGACCTTCTGTTTCTCGCCATAAAACTCTTCCGCCATATTAAGGGCAGTCAAGACCGCAACCATTGCAGTGCTGAGCTTTTTATTTTTTGCTGATATTTCCTTCATTTTGTCATCTACCAAGTTGGACACTTTCTGAATGTGTTCTCTGTCATTATCGCTTACTATAGCATATTCATGTCCATATATTTTCACTACCGCCTTGTTTTTTCCTTCCACTGTCAACAACCCCTTCCATAACATTCATGATTAAATATTCTATAAGTAAGGGGCATATCCTTTTTTTTAATTACAAAGGTCAGCTTTTACAAAAAAATCTATCCATTATTGCAGACTCGTTAACTCCTGAGTTCGCCGCCTAGAGATTTCTTGATACGCTTGATAATTGCATTTGCCTTACCGTCTATCTCTTTAGATGTCAATGTCTTTTGGCGTGAACCTATCACCAATCTGAAAGTAACAGACTTTTTGTTGGCCGGAATCTGCTTTCCCCTATACTCATCCACAAATGACACATCTTGAATCAAGTCATCCGCTCCAGCTTTCTTAACGATTGAATTCCTTATCTCTTCCCACTTGACCGAGGAATCAAATAACATTGAAACATCGTAGTCTACCATAGGATACTCTGGTAGATGGGCAAATTTATTACTTCTTGATGGAAGCGCTTTCAAGGAGTCCATGTTGAATTCGAAAAGCAAAACGGCAGAGTTGTCAATTCCGCAGTCTAGTGAAGCTTTCTTCGAAAGCAAGGCAAGGTCTCCCACTTTTTCTCCTTGATGCATGATGTTGAGCCAAACAACGCCATCAGCCCACACCGGCTTGTCCAGCTTGTCAAAAGTCAAGGGCTCTATGTGAACATAACCATTCATAGCCTCAATTATTCCCTTTGCTTTGCGGAAAAGCTGATTCACATCTGCCGAGCTGCCGACCAAGGCGCCGGCTGTGTTTGTACGCTCAAGGGGAAGGTATTCTTTTTCATCATATGGCGAGGAGAAGCTATGGTCATGCATCACTTGCGCAGTCTCGAATATTGTAAACTCATCGAAGTATCTGAGATTACTTGAAATCGCCTTGCATATATTTGGCAATAGCGTTGAACGTATATGGCTCTCATCAGGTGACGGAGGCGTCGAAAGAGAAAGCATGCCCTCTGTGCTCTGAATAACAGCATTGACATATTGATCGCTCATCCAGGGATAGGTAAAGACTTCCTGCATACCACATCTGAATGCCAAATATTCTTTGATTTTCCTGTCAAGATCCATCTTAATCTGATTTATCGCCCCATCAAATGATGTGGTTATAGGTTTAGCTTCAAACCTCTCATAACCATACATCCTTGCGATTTCCTCCATTATGTCATCTGGAATGGAAATATCTCCGGTTGAACGCCATGTCGGACTTGCGACATGCAGAGTGTCCTTTTCAAAACTCACATCAAAACCGAGTTGACCAAGCTTATCCTTTATATAATCATTTGGAATACGTATACCCAATCTCTTCTCCAACCAGCTGAGTGAAAGATCAATTTCAGTCCTCTTGAGAGGCTGAGGATAGATATCTTTAAAGCCAGTGACTACTATTTCCGGATACAATTCTGTGAAAAGCCCCATAGCCATTGACAAGGCCAAATCAACCCGCTCTGGATCGATGGCTTTTTCATAACGCGTCGCCGCTTCCGTTCGTGTCTCATACCTTGCAGCGGTGCGCCTGATATTTGTCGCTTCAAAATTGGCTATTTCCAGGATTACCTTGTTGGTTTCAGGAAGAACCGAGTCTTTCACTCCTCCCATTACCCCTGCCAAACCAACTGCACTCTTCTTGTCTGTTATTACAAGATCATCCGATGAAAGCGCCAGCTTTTGCCCGTTAAGCAAAAGGAGCTCCTCTGCTTCCGATGCCCGCCTGACCCTAATATGCCCCTCAATGTTGTCTGAGTCAAAAGCGTGAGTCGGTTGTCCTGTAGCCAACATAACATAATTGGTAATATCAACCAATGCGTTGATTGGCCTCATTCCGACCCGCCAAAGACGACTTTGCATCTCAAATGGAGATGGTTTGACAGAAAGACCTTCGATTCTGACCGCAAGATATCTGGGACATCTCTGAACATCTTCCACATTTACTGTGAAATCTGGTGTCTCTGGTGGAAGAAAGGCTTCATATTCCATAAGTGGAAGATTGTAAAGCGCTGCAAGCTCACGGGCAATTCCGTAATGCCCCCACAAGTCAGGACGGTTTGAGATTGATTTATTGTCTATTTCAAGAATAACATCATCAAGACCCAAGGCATCCGAAATCAAATCTCCAGCCTTGGCTTCAAAAGTTGACAAATCCAATATTTCCGCTTCATGACCGCTGGGGAACAATTCGTTAAGCCCTATTTCCGATGCGGCGCAAATCATTCCGTAACTCTCTACACCACGTAATTTTACATTGCCTATTTCAACAAGTTCTCCTTCTCCATGCCATCTGACCATTGCCCCAGGCCTGGCAACAGCCACTTTCATGCCCTTGGTCAAATTTATACCTCCGCACACGATATCACGCACTTCGCCGCTTCCAATATCAGTTTTGCATACCCTCAGCTTGTCGGCATTTGGATGGGGCTGAACCTCTTTAACCAGGCCGACAACCATATTTTCAAATTCACCGGCCAATTCAAGTACATCCTCTACTTCAACTGTGGACATGGTCAAATCGTAAGCGAGACGAGACAGGTCCATATCGTTTGGGATCTTTACATATTCCTTTATCCAATTCAATGATAATTTCATTTGTTTTCCTCCTATTTAAACTGACTTAGAAATCTAAGGTCCGCACTGTGAAAGAGCCTCACATCATCCACGCCGTAACGCATCATGACCAAACGATCCAAGCCGATGTTTACGTAAAAGCCCGTATATTTTTCAGGATCAATTCCCCCGGCACGAAGTACATTTGGATGCGGCGCTCCGCCGGGCATTATTTCTATCCACCCGACATTTTTGCAAACACTGCAACCCTTTCCGCCACACACCAAGCACCCCATATCAATCTCAAATCCAGGCTCAACGAAGGGAAAAAATCCCAAGCGCATCCTTACCGGCACATCACGTCCAAAAACTTTTGACAGAATGCTTTTTATCATGACTTTACCCGAAGAAAAAGTGAAATCTTCTTGCACAATCAATGCCTCATACTGGAAAAAAGCCCTCTCATGACGGGCATCAGTCGTCTCATTGCGGTACACTCTTCCCGGATACACAAAGCGGTAAGGTGGCTTATGAGTCTGCATGTAGCGAACACTGCCTCCGGTAAGATGCGGCCGCAAACAAAGTCTTTCGCCGCCCCGTCCTGTATCATGTCCGTCGATCCAATAGGTGTCCATGCTTTCTCTTGCCGGATGATTAGGAGGAAAGTTCAGTTTATCAAATGCATACAATTCACTTGTAACATCTTTCTCTTGGAATATTTCAAATCCCATTGAGCGGAAAGCATCATTCAAGTCGTAGCACATCTGAGTAATCGGATGCAAACCCCCACTATTTGGCAATATCCCGGGTACACTGCAATCAAAATCGGGTGAAATTTCCGAAGCCTTAAGCTTCAATTCTTCCCTGCGTGATTCTATTAAAGCGGTAAAACTTTTCTTCAATTTGTTTGCTTCTCTTCCTATCTCAGGACGGATTGACACATCAAGCTTTGGAATTTCTTTTAATATCTTTGTTAGTAATCCCTGTTTTCCTAGAATAGACGCCTTGACCTCTTGCAATTTCATTTCATCTTGCGCCATTGCAATCTTCTTCTCACCTTCGTGGAGCAAAGTTTTCAGTTTCTCTTTCATTAATTTACCTCCATTATCAGTATTATTCCATGTTTCCCATAATTAAGTCTCAATTACTCAAATTACACACTGTCAAAACGAAATAATAACCATCAACCATAAAATCATAATATCCATTATTCAAAATACAGTTTGTCTAAGTTTTCAGTATTTGCTGGATTTTCCCTTGTTTTTTTCTCCTTTCATTTTGCTTGCAAGTTCTTTTTTATAAATAAAAAAAACCTCATCCGACAAGGGACGAAATTTTTCGCGGTACCACCCTAATAACCGGCTTACCGGCCACTCGATATTTTTAACGCAATAACACGTCCGACTCTACTTGAAATTCAAATCGAAAGCTCCGGAACGAACTTCGGCGAACAATTTTCCCGCAAATGCTTACAGCCCATGGCATCTACTCTCTTTTTGGAATTAATCCACTTACTTTTTCCATCTAAGCCTATGTATTCAATATTATGAAAGCAAATCCTTGTAAATCAAGTATGCATTGATATTTCCAGTAATCAGAAAAACATTCCAAAAGAACCTTGGATTTCTCTTCATAACGGCTGCACCCCTTTGAATTACTGATTTTTATCAATTAGATTATATCACAGGGGCCATTTGTTTACAATAAAATAATGACAATTACCGGATGATTTTGAAATTTTCTAACAATTCTTCCTGGTCGCTATATCGTACATCAGAATTCCAGCGGCCACCCCGGCATTCAGGGACTCCGCACGACCTATAATAGGTATTTTAACGGATTCATGACAAATGTCAAGTATTTCGCTTCTTATTCCTGAACCCTCATTTCCAATAACAAGGCATATTTTTTTTCCGTAGCTCATTTCGCCAAAAGGTTTGGCTCCATTTATATCGGCTGCCAGTGTCCTGTAACCACGACTCTTCAAATCTTCTATGAATTTTTTGCCAGTAACTTTCTGAATTACAGGCATATGAAAAATCGATCCCGCCGCACTTCTGATTACTTTTCCATTGTAAGCGTCGACACTTCCAGAAGAAAGAGCTACCAGTCCGGCTCCAGCCGCATCAGCCGTTCTTATTATCGTACCCAAATTCCCCGGATCTTGCAGACAATCAAGGAAAATGATAAATTCAGGCAAACCATCCATTATTTCATCAGTCTCTTTTGAAGGCATTTCGGCAACAGCCAAAAGGCCTTGTGAAGCTACCGTTTCGGATATGTGATCAAACACTGCCAAATCCGTTTCAATCGCCTCTGTCCCCGACTCCAAAAGTATTTCCACAAGGGAATTTTTATTTCCGTCAATTGAACTTAAAAACAAAACTTTTTTAATTTTCAAGCCGTTTTCCCAGGCATCCTTTATAAGCCTATAGCCCTCCAGAATGATTTCAGCATGTTTTTCACGGAATTTTCTTTTTTGAAGTGATTTTATTCTTTTAATCGTTTCATTTTGTATGGAATTGATTTTTTTCATTTTTTACCTTTCCCCTAGACTTCCAATGTTTTCGTTTTAGCCAACTTCTTTCCCTTCCATTCTGAAAGCGCTTGTATTTAAAGAGGCTATAGATTGCGGCAATTCTAAATAATCAATTATGTTCGAAGAAACTGCATTACAGCAAGCACATCGCCTGAAATGCTTTTCAAGTTTCTCAAATTTCCATTCAGCTCGAATCAGGCATGAAAAGGCCGATTATAATCGAATTTTTTCCCCTCTCTTAATATAAGTTACCCTGACATTATATCATTTACTAAGCAAAAAGATAAAACCCCAATTCCAATGCCATCTCCCATTTTTGTAAAAATGAAAGCTTGTGCACTGAAATCGAGGCTGCATTCTCCGTCCGAACTTATTGAAGTTTTTCTTTTGCCACCTCTACAAGCTTGGCAAAGCCTTCTGCATCATTAATAGCCATCTCCGAAAGCATTTTTCGGTTTATGCTGATGTCTGCGAGCTTTAATCCATTCATAAAACGGCTGTAACTCATTCCGTTTTGTCTTGCTCCAGCATTAATTCTTGAAATCCACAATTTGCGGAAATCTCTCTTTCTCAATTTTCTGCCGGTGTATGCAGATCTGAGAGCTCTCATGACTGCCGGATTGGCTGCTCTGAAAGTCTTGCTCTTTGATCCATAATAACCCTTGGCGAGTTTTAATATCTTTTTATGCTTTTTCTTGGCGTTGATAGCCTTTTTTACTCTTGCCATTTTTCTCTACCTCCCTTGCTGCCAAATTCATTTTACAGATATGGCAATACTTTTAAGATTCTTTTGTAATCGGCACTAGTTAAAGTAGCCGCTTTTCTGAGTTTTCTTTTTCGCTTTTGTGTTTTTTTATTCAAGATATGACTTTTATAGGCTTTGAATCTCTTCAATTTGCCATTACCTGTTTTCTTGAATCTCTTTGCGGCGCCTCTATGCGTCTTCATTTTGGGCATTATGATTCCTCCTTCCAAAATCTTTATTTATCAACCGGTGCCATAAATGCCACCATGCTCCTGCCTTCCATTTTTGCTCTTTTATCAATAGTTCCGCTGTCAGAGACCATATCGACAAATTTATCGATTACTCCATATCCCAATTTGGTATTACCCAATTGCCTTCCCTTGAATCTCAAGGCAATCTTTACGCGATCCCCGTTTTCAAGAAATTTGCGGGCACGTTTGGCTTTTGTTTCCAGGTCATGCTGCTCGATATTAAGACTCAAGCGGATTTCCTTGACTGTTATTTGCTTCTGCTTCTTTTTTGCTTCTTTGAGTTTCTTCTGCTGTTCATACTTGAACTTACCATAATCCATGATTCTACATACAGGCGGTTTGGCATTTGGAGCCACTTTTACGAGGTCCATTTTCTTGTCCGCAGCCAAATCCAATGCTTTATTTATGGATACTACTCCCAACTGCTCACCGTCTTCTCCAACCAACCTTACTTCCCTGTCACGGATTGATTCGTTCAACTCAAAATTCTTAATGGTTGTCCACCTCCTGATAAATTTTATATACTTTTAAACAATATAAAAGCGGATGCCGAAGCATCCGCAAAAAAGACATGTGAATTTTAACATTCAATCTGTCCGTATTAGCCCCAACGAATCATTCCGCAAGGCGAGAAGCGGATAACTTCTACTTTGTTTTACTAAAGCATTCTACCATTTGCCAAAGCTTTTGTCAACTCTCGGGTAAAATCTTTCCTTCTACATTTTTAGTAAGCTCTTCTATAAAATCTTCAACATTTGCGCTCCCAAGATCCCCTTTGTCCCTTGAACGAACCGAAAGGGTCTCGGATTCAACTTCCTTGTCTCCGATTATAATCATGTATGGTACTTTTTCAAGTTGGGCTTCCCTTATTTTATATCCTATTTTTTCATTTCTATCATCCATCTCAACCCTTATGCCTTTTGCAGACATTAGTTTTACGATTGCTTCCGCATAATCTGCATGCTTGTCATTTATGGTCAATACCCTTACCTGCTCCGGAGAAATCCAAAGAGGGAACTTGCCTGCGAAATGCTCGATGATGATTCCTATAAATCTCTCTATACTTCCGAAAGCAACCCTATGAATTACGATTGGCCTGTGCTTTTCACCGTCTTTACCTATATACGTCAAATCAAATCGTTGAGGCAATTGGAAGTCAAGCTGTATTGTTCCACACTGCCAAGTCCTTCCCAGGCTGTCCTGCAGATGGAAGTCTATCTTGGGACCGTAAAAGGCTCCGTCTCCCTCATTAACCACATAAGGAAGTTCCATTTCCTTGAGCGCTCCTTCCAGAGCTGTTTCTGCCATGTTCCATTCTTCGTCCGAACCAAGGGCCTTTTCAGGCTTTGTCGAAAGCTCAACATAGTATTTCAAACCGAAAGTTGAATATACTTCATCAAAAAGAGCGGCCACGCCCTTTATTTCATCCTTAATTTGTTCTGGAAGCATGAATATGTGGGCATCGTCCTGGGTGAAAGCCCTTACTCTCATAAGTCCATGCAAAGCTCCTGAAAGTTCGTGCCTGTGCACCCTTCCTATTTCTCCGACTCGCATCGGGAAATCCCTGTACGAATGCGGCTCCATGTCATACACAAGCATTCCGCCGGGGCAGTTCATAGGCTTTATCGCATAGTCTTCATCGTCTATTTTAAGCGCATACATGTTCTCTTTATAATTTTCCCAATGGCCCGATGTCTCCCAAAGAGCCCTGTTGAGTATTATCGGCGTTTCGATTTCAACATAGTCCCATCTCTTGTGGACTTGCCTCCAATAATCAAGGAGCATATTCTTCAAAAGTGTTCCCTTTGGAAGAAAGAAAGGAAAACCCGGTCCTTCTTCCATCATGGCAAACAACTTGAGTTCCTTACCCAACTTTCTGTGGTCTCGCCTCTTTGCCTCTTCAATTCTTTCCAGGTATTCTTCAAGGAGTTTCTTCTTAGGAAAGGCCGTAGCGTAAATTCTTTGCAGCATCTTGTTCTTCTCATCGCCTCTCCAATAGGCTCCCGCAACACTCATTACCTTTACCGCTTTTACCTGCTTGGTGGATGACAGATGAGGTCCTGCGCAAAGGTCCAACCAGTCCGACATTCTATAGAATGAAATTTTCGCATCCTCAGGCAAATCGTTTATCAGCTCTACCTTGTATTTTTCCCCTCTTTCTTCCATTAATTTTATTGCTTCCGCCCTTGGCAGTTCGAACCGCTCAAGCTTTTGGTTCTCTTTAACTATTTTCATCATTTCAGCTTCAATTTTCTCAAAATCCTCTGCAACGAAAACATGGGCCGATTCAAAGTCGTAATAAAAACCATCTTTGATTGCCGGCCCTATTGCAAGCATTGTTCCAGGGTAAAGCCTTTGAACCGCTTGAGCCAGTATGTGCGACCCTGTGTGCCTGAAAACATTCTTTCCTTCAGGAGAATCAAATGTGAACAGCTCAAGTTCTCCGTCCTGGTCAAGTTCCCTGTTCATATCTATGGTCTTTCCGTTGAAATCGGCAGCAAGGGCTTCCTTTGCAAGCCTTCCGCTGATTTGTTTTGCAATTTCATAAGGAGATGTCCCTTTTTCCACCTTTATTTCTTTGCCGTCCTTTAACATGATGCTAATCTTTTCCATGAAATATCCTCCTTTTTTTTCAAAAAATAAAAAATTCGTCCCTGAAAGGGACGAGCATTTACCCGCGGTTCCACCCTGATTGTAAGAAACCTCTCAATCTTTTAACGCATCTCTGCGTCGGCCATTTCACAAAATGCTAATAAGGCCGATGCTCGGGGGCAGTAAGGCATGGATCGTTTCGAAACGGTCTCAGCTATCCCGTCCCTCTCTGTATGAATGTTTTCCATGTCAATTCCCCTTCATGGCATATGTTATTTAAATGTAATCACCTTTTATTATAAGTTTTTATACTCTTTTGTCAACAAAATAAAGACATTTGTCGTTTTTCTATGCAAAAACAAATATCAAGCCCTGGG
>CAZXWC010000013.1:0-32270 GCA_964644525.1 uncultured Peptostreptococcaceae bacterium | reverse complement strand
ACAATCGTACGCGAGTTGACAACAGGCAAAGCTTGTTGTAGACTATACGAATATATGAATAGAATAACTTCTATTGTAAGTTGGAGGTGCGGGTGCAATAAGTAATGGTCGCTTTTTTTATCAGGCATGGCGGCATGAAAGGTGCAATCGCCGAAATGTGGGGAATCTGCCTGAAGAATTTCGCATATTGGGAGCATGTACGAACAGGCATGCTACTGTCATCGGGGTATTGACGTTGATGAGGCGCTGATTTGCAGGGTTGAAAATGATGGATGTCATGTAGCCTTGCTCATGGCATTTTTTGTGCATTGCTAAAATGCGTAAAATCATCTGGATATGGAGGGCGTTGCTTTGAAATTATTTGGAACTATGGAAATAAATGAATTGAACCATTTGGAAATAGGCGGTTGTGACGTGGCTGACCTTGCAAAAGAACATGGAACACCCTTATATGTTATGGATGAGACCCTTATAAGGGAGAATATGAAACTTTTCAAAAAACACTTTATCTCTGAAAAACTGGACTGCAGGGTTGTATATGCGTCTAAAGCATTCCTTAATATGGCCATATGCAGGATTGCAATGGAAGAAGGCCTTGGAATAGATGCCGTTTCAGCAGGGGAACTCCATACTGCAATAAAGTCGGGATTCCCAAAGGAGAGCATATATTTGCATGGAAACAACAAAACGATTCAAGAGCTTGAAATGGCTGTTTCGGAAGGTGTGGGGAGAATTGTTGTTGATAATCTGGATGAAGTGGAAAATCTTAAACGCATAACTGAAGAAAAAAAGCTTGAAGCGGATGTTTTTGTCAGGCTCAACCCCGGAGTGACGGCACATACGCATCAATACATTCAAACTTCCAAGCATGATTCGAAGTTTGGGGAATCGATTTACGGAAGAAAAATCTTTGAGATTATAAGAAGTATAATGGAATGTCCAAGCATAAATCTTCACGGATTCCATTGTCACATAGGCTCTCAAATCAATGACGAGGAGCCTTTCTTTGAGGCTGTATCGGTAATGGCGGATTTTATCAAGGTTGTAGAGGAAAAGACAGGATACAAGGCTTGTGAACTTAATCTTGGAGGCGGGTTCGGAGTTTATTATTCAAGAGAAGACAGTCCGATAAAGCTTTCCGATTTCATGGAAAGCTTGGTGGGGCATATTGAAAATAAAATCGAGCGAAATGACTTGTCTGTCAAGAAGGTTATCATAGAACCTGGAAGAGCCATAGTTGGAAATGCCGGAATCACATTGTACAGCGTTGGAGGAATAAAGGAAACCTATGGTGGAAAGAGTTATATTTTTGTAGATGGTGGAATGGCGGACAATCCAAGGACGGCTCTATACGATGCCTGCTACGAGGCGGCGATTGCAAACAGAATCACCGAAAGCGGACATGAAAGGTATACAATAGCCGGCAAATGTTGCGAGTCGGGAGATATTATAATTCGCGACATAGAATTGCCGGAGGCCAGAAAGGACGATCTTATAGTTGTTTTTACGACCGGAGCTTACAATTATTCAATGTCAAGCAATTATAACAGGCTGGGAAGACCGGCAGTTGTATTTGCGGCGGATGGGAAATCCAGAGTGACAGTGAGAAGAGAAACATTGGATGATTTGATAAGAAACGACATTATATAGGAAAGGAGGCATCTTGATATGGCGCTTGTAGTGCAGAAATACGGAGGCAGCTCGGTAGGAACAATAGAGAAAATAAAAAACGTGGCGAGGCGTGTAGCTAAAAGACGCCAGGCGGGAGACCAGGTTGTAGTGGTTGTTTCAGCCATGGGAAAGACAACCAACATGCTTGTTGGAATGGCTGAAGAGATATCGGAAAATCCTCCAACAAGAGAAATGGATATGCTTATGTCTACGGGTGAACAAATATCGATTTCACTTCTGTCCATTGCGCTCAAAGAGCTTGGATTCGATTCCATATCCATGACGGGATTTCAGGCTGGTATACTTACGGGGGGAAGACACACGAACGCAAGAATAACAAATATTGAAATATCGAATGTAAGAGAGGAATTGGACAAAGGAAAGATAGTGGTTGTAGCCGGTTTTCAGGGAGTAAATGAAAATGGCAATATAACTACTCTTGGAAGGGGCGGATCGGATACTACGGCTGTAGCGCTTGCCGCCAAGCTTTCGTGTGACTGTGAAATCTATACAGATGTGGAAGGTATTTATACGGTAGATCCAAGATTGTATACGGAAGCAAAAAAACTCAAGACTATAAGTTATGAAGAAATGATGGAAATGGCGAGTTTGGGAGCCGGAGTAATGCATACGCGTTCTGTTGAAATAGGGCAGAAATTCAACGTTCCCATATATGTCGCCTTAAGTACGGAAGAACGTCCGGGGACCTATATAAAGGAGCGTGATGCTAGAATGGAAGAAAAAGTCATTACGGGATTGTCCGTCAGCGATGACGATATTATGATTACAATCAATGAAATACCTTATTCTGCCAAAGTTGTATCTGGTTTGTTTGAGAAACTTGCAAAAAAGGATGTAAACATAGACATGATAAGCCAGACAGCGCCTTATGACGGTTTTATCAATATTTCTTTCACAACAAACAAGGGGGATTTGAATTCTATAAAAGAAGTCATATCTGTTTTTAAAGAAGAAAACAGAGGGGTTGCAGCCGAAATTGATGAAGAAATCACTAAACTCTCTGTAGTTGGAAATGGGATGAGAACGCATGCGGGCGTTGCGGCAAAAATGTTTAAAATACTGGCTGAAAACGATATTGAATTCAAGCAGGTTACAACTTCGGAAATTCGAATATCCTATACCATTAATCCCAAGGATAAGATAAAGGCAGTTAATGCTGTGGCGAAAGTGTTTGATTTATAAAATTAACTTGATTGCCCCGACGGCAAGCAAAGGCTGTCGGGGCAAATCCGTGTGCATAATCCAAACCGCTTGTGGTAAAATAAAAATGAGATGGTGTGTTCTGTTACCATGTCAGTTAATGGTAACAGAATTGTAAATTAATTTTATCAAATTCCTGTAGCAATATATGTTAGAATTGAAAGGCAACATTTGCACCCCTGCGGATTTAAAATAATGAGAGAATGTTTATTTAGATTATGGAGTGATTTTATGAAAACCTTTTTTAAAGTATTTGCAGTGGCTTTTCTTTGTTTCACAATATTGATAGGATCTGGGACATTTGCTTTCTTTAAGTATTATGATCCCACGTCTAATGCGGAAGCCGAAGAAATTCCGCAAGAAGAAGCTTTCCCGGAACAGGCTGAAAAGGAAGTTGATCTTGAAACCCCCTTGGAAAAAGCTGTAAAGGAAAGTCGGCGTGTCAATGTATTGCTTTTGGGTCTTGAAGGCTATAGAACCGACACGATAATGCTTGCAAGTTTTGACCCGGATATAGGAAAGCTCGATATAGTATCGGTTCCAAGAGATACTTATTATTACAGAAAAGGATTTGACGAGGCTGACCAAAAGAAAATTAATGCCGCCTATTCCCATGGTGGATCCGAAAAGATAATGGCTGTGGTTTCAGACATACTTGACGTTCCTGTGCATGAATATGTCAAAGTCACCTACTCAGGAATTGAGAGAATAGTTGACTCTATAGGCGGAGTAGAAGTGAATGTACCCATAAAAATGGATTATGATGATATTTATGCCGAACCAGAGCTGCACATACACTTTGAAGAAGGCACACAGACATTGCGTGGGGAAAATGCGATTGAGTATTTGAGGTTTCGCAAGAATAATGACGGCACAGGATATCAAAATGGCGATTTGGGCAGGATAGAAGCGCAACAGGCATTTCTTAAATCGGCAGCAAAAAACATATTGAGTTTCAAGTTGCCAGTTATCGCCAACACGATTTTCAAATATGTAAAAACAGGCATGAGCCTTCCCGACATACTTTACTATGCAAAGAGCGCTGTGGGAATGACCCGAAATGACATAAGCACTTATCGAATACCGGGCAGAGTTACCAATATGGGTCTTTCATATTTTCTTCATGACCCTATGGCCACAGAAGAATTGATGACATCAGTTTATACGCAAGAATAAAATAAGTGAAAAGCTCAAAAAAAAAAGAATAACAAGAGCGGAATTATCCGCCCCTATTATTATAGGGGGAGTAGGGATTAAGATATAATATATATAACCATTAATATGGTAAATAAACATTTTTTAAAATATTTTTTAGTGAGTTGAAAATATTATGAAAGGAAAAACTTTCGCAAAAGATGAAAACGGAAGGTATGACAGGCTGAGCATCTCGCTTTTGGCTGTTTTAGTGGGCGTTCTGACAGGCTTGGGTGGCATGTTTTTCAATTGGTCTCTTGATGCCGCACATAAGCTCCTCAATCAAGGGGTATCCGGATTATTGTCAATGAGCGAAAACAGATTTATTATAATACCAATGTTGGCGGGACTTTCAGTAGGCCTTATTAACATGTATTTGATAGAAGATGATGAAACGGGATGCGGAGTGACGGAGGTTATAGAGGAAATAAAGCACATAAATATGTTCCTCATGAAGCCAAAAGGCGTAATCATAAAAATGCTGGCTACTATAATAACAATTTCCGGGGGCTTGTCAGCAGGCAGGCACGGTCCTATTGTCCATCTAGGAGGAGCCATTGGTTCGAATATAGGATACAGGGCCGGTTTTTCCAGGCGAAAGATAAGAATACTAATAGGATGCGGTGTTGCCGGAAGTTTGGCTGCCGTTTTCGATACCCCTGTTTTTGCGACGATTTTTGTATTGGAAGTCATGATGAACAGGGATTTTTTCGAATATTTTACACCTATATTCATATCGTCCATAACAGCCGCTTTTATTGGAAGGGTAATAATAGGACATACGCCTTTTCTGGTCATTGAAGGAATTTATGGAATTAAAGATTATGGGGAAATAGGATTTTATGTTCTTTTGGGCATATTGATGAGCTTCATATCGCTTGCGTATATCTGCGGGTTGGAAAAGACAAAAAAATTCTTCAGGGAAATGACCGAGATGCCTAAATTTGCCAAGCCGCTTTTAGGGGCAACAGTTGTTGGCGTAATAGGATACTTTCTCCCCCTAATATACGACATAGAGTTCAACACGATACCGCGAATAGTGCAGGGCGAGTTTGGAATAAAGATGTTGATGATGTTGCTTGTCGCAAAATTAATTGCGACATTTATGACTTTGGGAAGTGGAAACATAGGCGGGGTATTCGTGCCGGGACTTTACATAGGGGCAACATTCGGATCGATATACGGAAATCTGCTTGAACGTTTTTTCCCCGAACAAATATTTGGAGGAGACACCTATTCCATAATAGGAGTGGGAGTGATGTTTGCTGGATTTGCGGAAGCCCCAATAGCGGCATCCCTGATGGTTGTAGAGCTTACAGACAACTATGCTATACTTTTCCCGGCTCTTATAGCATGCGCGGTTGGAAGCATAACTACTGAAATCATGCACAAGTACAGCATTTACACAAAACCCCTAGGGGACAATTTGATTGATATAAAATAAAAAATCTGCAGCCAAAACCCCTTGGACTTGTGTCCAAGGGGTTTTGGCTGTGCATTTAATTAAATTCCTGATTACTTTTTGATTTCCAGTTTTTTTGCTACAAGGTCGCCTATCCTGTATACGTCTCCGGCTCCCATTGTGAGAATCAAATCTCCCGGTTCGGCCAGGTTTGCAACATGCAGGGCCACATCCTCGAAAGAGCTTATATATTTGACGTCTACCCCTTCTTCTTTTACCAGCTTAGTCAACTCGCTGCTGTGCACCTGGCCCAAATCATCTTCTCTGGCGGCGTAGATGTCAGTTATCACAAGGCGGTCGGCTCCTCCGAAGGAGGATGCAAAATCGGACAAGAGAGTCTTGGTTCGTGAAAAAGTATGGGGTTGGAATATGCCCCATATTTTTCTGTAGGGATATCTTCCGGCGGCTTCCAAAGTTGCCTTGATTTCGCTAGGGTGATGAGCGTAGTCGTCAATTATCGTGATTCCGTTTTGTTTGTGTTTGATCTCGAAACGTCTTTTAGGGTTTTGGAATGATTTCAAGCGTTTTTGAATAGTGCTTATTTTTATTCCACAGGCATCGCTTGCGGTTATTGCCGCAAGTGCATTGTATATATTGTGTTTGCCGGGAATAGAAAGTTCGAAACGCCCATAGGGTTTGCCGTTTTTTAAAATTTCAAAGCTGGGGCTTCCGTTGTCTGTGTAAACAATATTGACGGCTTTATAATCGCAATCGCTGTTTATTCCGTAGCTGAGTATATTTTTGTCTGAACTTGAGCACGCAATTCGTACATTGTAGTCGTCGAAATTTGCTATGATGGTTCCTTTTTTAGGCAGACATTGGGTGAATTTGACGAATGCATGAATAATGTGTTTTAAATCTTTGAAATAATCCAAATGGTCTTCATCGACATTAAGTATTATTTCCATTGTGGGATGGAATTTTAAAAAATTTTCCTTGTATTCACAGGCTTCGGTTATCATGTAATCGCTTTTGCCAACTTTTACATTACCGTTAATTTCTTCTATCATTCCTCCTACCAGGATGGTTGGATTTACTCCCGAAGCTTCAAATATCATTGAAATCATCGAGGTTGTTGTAGTTTTTCCGTGTGCGCCTGAAACTGCGATTCTTTCCTTGTAGTTTTTCATTAGCAAGCCCAGAGCTTCAGCCCGGTCCATTAAGGGGATGTTTAATTCCCTTGCTTTTGCAAACTCGGGGTTGTCGGGGTGGACGGCGGAGGTGTATATAACGAGATCCATTTCCTTTATGTGTTCGGCTGAGTGACCGATATATACGTCGATTCCTTTTTTTATCAATTTATTTGTGATTTCTGATGAATTAATATCCGAGCCGGAGATTTTTTTACCGCTTGAAAGAAGCAGCTCGGCTATGGCACTCATACCGATCCCGCCTATTCCAATCATGTGAATTTTGCTGTAGGGCATTAAATCGAACCCTGAATTTGCATTCTTCATAATAATCGCTCCATTCTTTGTGTAGTCTTCATGCTTAATGAATTATATCATAAAACACATCAAAGAGGGATTTCGCTTTCATTAATTTAAAAAAATGGTCTTGACTATTGAAATCTTGCTAAAAAACGAATAAAATTAATAATAAACATAAAAAATATTCGGATGGGTGATGACTTTGGGCAAATTTAAAAGAAATGAGAGAATTGGTGGCATTGTCAAGGTTCTTTGCGACAGGCCAAACAAGATTTATACGCTTAACTATTTTACCGCCATGTTCAATGCTGCAAAATCAACAATCAGCGAAGATATTGTAATAGTCAAAAAAGTAATGGAGGATTTGGAACTGGGAATTGTTGAGACAATTTCGGGAGCCGCCGGCGGTGTCAGGTATATTCCCAAAATAAACAGCAGGGAAACCGAAAAAGTATTGTCCGACATATGTGAAACACTGAGAGATGAAAGCAGAATAATTTCAGGCGGTTTCATTTATACTGCCGACATTATCTACAATCCCTACTATGTTAAAAAAATCGGTGAGATTTTCGGGAGAATTTTTGCCGACAAGCCTGTTGACTACATACTTACTCTTGAGACAAAAGGTATTCCGCTTGCGATTATGACTGCAAATACGCTTAATGTTCCGCTTGTCATAGCTCGTGATGACAACAGGGTAACAGAAGGTTCCACAGTCAGCATTAATTACGTTTCGGGCTCGACGGGCAGCATCAGCACAATGTATGTGTCAAAGCGTGCTGTGAGGACAGGCGCAAATGTACTCATAATAGATGACTTTATGAGGGCGGGCGGAACAGCTAAAGGCTTAGTGGATCTGATGGCTGAATTCGATGCAAAAGTTGTCGGCATAGGGGTGATGATTGCTACTCAAGAGCCTGAGAAGAAGATGGTTGACGATTATATTTCTCTTATATCGCTTGATGAAATCACAAGGGATAAAAGAATAGTAATACATCCAAAGGGGGATGTATGTATCTGATTTGTCATGGAAATAATGTCGTTTGCATGTTATAATCTATGGCGGAAGACGGAAGACGGAAGACTGGATATGTTAGGGGTGCAAATATGCTGAAGGCCATAATTCTTGCAGCCGGAGCAGGGACAAGAATGAAATCAAAAAAACCCAAGGTTCTCCACGAGGTGTGTGGGATCCCAATGATAGAACATGTTTTGAGGGCTTGCGAATCGGCAGGAGTATCCGATTCTGCAGTAGTGATAGGGCACATGGCCGAAGATGTTCGGCAAAAGCTTTCAGGAAGGGAATTGCAATTCGCGCTTCAGATGGAAAGGCTTGGAACCGGCCATGCAGCAATGCAGGCAGTGGATAAGATGCCCGACCAGGGAACGGTATTGCTTTTATGTGGAGACACGCCTCTTGTACGGGGGGAAACGCTCTTGGCCTTGATAAGGCAACATAATGAAGAGAAAAATGCGGTAACGGTGTTGACAACTTCATTTGATGATCCTTTAGGGTATGGAAGAATCATTAAGGATGATTCGGAGGGCTTGATTGGAATAGTAGAGGAAAAGGACGCAAATGAAGAAGAAAGGCGTATAAAGGAAATAAACTCAGGAATTTATTGTTTTGATGCGGAATCGCTTAAAGAGGCCCTGAAAGGTCTCGAAAATGAAAACAGCCAAGGTGAATACTATTTGACCGATACAGTAGGAATTTTGCGCGGCTTGGGCAAACGGGCGGGAACGCATGAAATAGACGACCATATGGAGATTCTGGGGGTAAACAACAAGGTTCAACTTTCTAAAGCTGAGCAAATAATGAAATCAAGAATCAATAACAGGCATATGCTTGCCGGAGTCACCATAATGAATCCGGACGACACGGCAATTGGAGCAGATGTTAAAATTGAACCTGATACGGTTATTATGCCCGGTTCCCAATTGAAAGGAAGAACTTCAATTGCCTCTGACTGCGAAATAGGACCATTCGCGATTTTGGAAAATGCCGAAATAGAAAGAGGCGCCAAAATCAGCCAGTCTACTGTTTTAAACAGTTTTGTGGGAAAAGATGCCAAGATAGGACCATACGCATATCTTCGTCCCGGAAGCAGAATTGAAAACAATGTGAAACTTGGTGATTTTGTAGAAGTAAAGAATTCAACCATAGGTGAAGGCAGCAAGGCTTCGCATCTTGCGTATATAGGGGATGCTGATATAGGGAAAAGGGTGAATATAAGCTGCGGAGTCGTCTTTGTTAATTATGATGGGAAAAACAAACACAGGACCAGGGTTGGAGACGATGTTTTCATAGGCTGCAATGCCAATCTTGTAGCACCTGTAATTTTAAATAACAAGTCATATGTGGCGGCTGGAACGACTGTAACGGAAGCTGTGCCAGAAGGAGCCCTTTGCATAGGCAGAAGCAGGCAGGAGAACAAAGAAAAATGGGTGGAGCGAAAATGGCCCGCCGAATATAATGCAGACAAATAACAGTATGTACAATCTAGAGGAGGGTTTCTTTAAATGCAAGAGGCAAGTAATATGGTGAAGATTTTTTCTGGCAACTCAAATCGAAAACTGGCTGAAAAAATCTGTGATGAGCTTAATCTGCCATTGGGGGATGCCAAGGTGGGGTCTTTCAGCGATGGGGAAATAACTGTAACTTTCAATGAATCAGTAAGAGGCAAGGATGTATACTTGATACAATCAGTCAGCCCTCCTTTGGTGAATCGTTATTTGATGGAATTGTTGATAATGATAGATGCATGCAAGAGAGCTTCTGCAAAAAGTATATCAGCCGTGATTCCGTATTATGGCTATGCAAGGCAGGATCGCAAGGCGAAAGCCAGGGATCCGATTTCGGCAAAGCTTGTTGCGGACTTGCTTGAAAAAGCCGGAGCGGACAGGGTCCTTTCAATGGACTTGCATGCTGCTCAGATACAGGGGTATTTCAATATTCCGGTTGATCATCTGATGGGTGTTCCCATTTTGGCGGAATATTTCAATAGCAAGGATATCGAAGACTTGGTTGTTGTGTCACCCGACCTGGGAAGTGTTGCAAGGTCGAGAAAATTTGCGGATCAATTGGACTCTGCCATTGCAATAATAGACAAGAGGCGGCCAAAGGCCAATGTTGCGGAAGTGATGAATATAATTGGGGATATAGACGGCAAGAATGTAATTCTTATAGACGATATGATAGATACGGCAGGGACAATAACGCAGGGGGCAAAAGCCTTAAAAGATCTTGGGGCAAAAGATGTGTATGCATGTTGCACCCATCCTGTTCTTTCGGGACCCGCACTCGAGAGAATTGAGAATTCGGTAATTAAAGAACTTATTGTTTTGGATACCATAGATTTGGAAGAAGACAAGATTTTAGACAAAATGACTATCCTTTCAGCGGCTCCTCTTTTCGCTGAGGTAATGAAACGCGTTTACAAGAATGAATCGGTAAGCAATCTTTTTGTTTAAGACATTGAAACAAAAGCTCCCTGAATTGGGAGCTTTTGTTTCAAATCAATTTAAATTTTTATATATAAAGGGGGTGCTTTCAAATGCACGTAATTGTAGGATTGGGGAATCCAGGCAAGAAATATGCCGGAACAAGACATAATGCGGGTTTCGAAGTTTTGGACCATTTTGCAAAAAGGCACGGAATCAAAATAAATAAAATAAAATTCAAGGGGCTTTTTGGGGAAGGAACACTGAAAGGAGAAAAAGTGCTTCTTTTAAAACCGCAAACATTCATGAATTTAAGCGGAAGAAGCGTCAGGGAAATATTTGAGTTTTATAAAGTGGAAATAGACAGGCTTATTGTTGTGTATGATGACATAGACACGCCTTTGGGTAAAATACGAATACGAAAAAAAGGGAGCTCCGGGAGCCATAATGGAATGAAGGATATAATATACAATATACAGACCGATCAATTCCCCAGAATAAGGGTTGGAATAGGATCCTCAGGCAAAAAAAAGCTTGTCGGACATGTTTTGGGTGCTTTCAAGGAAAATGAAATCGAGTCAATACAAAAGACCGTGTCATGGGCTTCTGAGGCTCTTGAAACCATTGTATCGGAAGATATAGACAAGGCGATGAACAAATACAACGCTATGAGTTGCGAACCTGGAGGAGAAGATGGCAGCTAGAACCGGCAGGGATAATCAGATAAAAAAAATCAATGAATGGTTTGAATCAGGAAATGGAGATTTTGCAGGCACTGGAATTACGGATTCGTTTGCGGCGTTTATATTGTCCAATTCACATGAAAGGCAAATGCTGGTCATAACGGAAACTGAAGCACAGGCTAAAAAAATGGCTGAGGATATAGAATCTTTTAGCTATGGGCCGGTGTTTTTTTTGCCTGGAAGAGAAATTAATTTTTATGAGGCTTATGCACACAGCAGGGATATAGAGTCTGAAAGGGTCAGGGTTTTGGGCCATGTAATTGGCGGCAAGCCACTAATTGTTACATCTTCCGTAGAAAATTTGCTTATTCCCTTAAGAAAGCCCGAGGATTATGCAAAGTCCATTAAGACTGTCAAGTGGGGTGGGCGGTATCCCCTGGATAATCTTACCGGGTTTCTGGTAAAATCGGGATATGAATCTGTAGACCAGATAAGAAACAAGGGGCAGTTCAGCCGGAGAGGGGGAATACTGGATATATTTTCTCCGCAAAATGAGAAACCATACAGATTGGAATTTTTTGATGATGAGGTCGACTCAATACGCCTTTTTGATGTCTTGTCCCAGGTGTCAATAGAAAAGAAGAAAGAAGCGATTTTGTTTCCGGCCAGGGAATTTACGCGCGATATAGAATCCATAGACCAAGCCGCAGCTGAAATTGAAAAAGAAATGGATTCCTTGGATGAAAATGCGTCTCTAGACTTGAGGCAAAAGTACTCAGAAATACTTGGTGGATTGAAAAGCGGAATAGTTGCGGGTGACGTTTTCAATCTTAGCTGTTATATGCCGAATTCTGATTTGCAGGCCTATTTTAAAGAAGGATCAGTTTTTGCATTAATTGACGAGAAGAGAATAAAGCAAAGAGCTAAAAGCTATAAACATAATTTTATTGAACGGCTCAAAATGTATCTTGAGAAAAACAGCGTGCTGCCGGGGCAACATTCCCTGGTAAAAGACTACGACCCAAAAGGCCTTAAAATGAAATGCCTTTACCTGGACAAGGCAATAGCAAGCCGAAATGAAATGTACAGAACAATGGATTTTTCGGTCAAGCCCCAGATGACCTTTAAGGGAAGGCTGGATTCCATGGTGTTAGAGCTTGAGGATGCGAAACACAAGGGATACAAAACGCTTATTTTCGCCGGGGGCAAAGGTAAGGCCACGAGGCTTTGTTCAGAGCTTTTCAACAGGGGCCTGCAAGCATACGAATCGGAAGGTGAAATAAAAGTTCTGGAATCTGACTCAATAACAGTTTCAAAAAAACACCTCTCGAAAGGCTTTGTTTATGGAAAGGGAAGGCTGAATGTTTTTTCTGAAATGGATGTTTTCGGGGTCGAAAAGAAGCATAAAAAAAATTTGCAGAAATCAAACAAAAGGGCTATATCGAGTTTTACGGATTTGAAACCGGGTGATTATGTCGTACATGAGAATCATGGAATAGGGCGATTTATCGCAATCAAGCAACTGGAAGTTGAAAAAATGAAGAAAGATTATCTGCAACTCGCATATAAAAAGGGGGATTTTTTGTATGTTCCTGTTAGTCAGATGGGCCTTATTCAAAAGTATCTTGGTTCAAACAATGCAAATCCCAAACTGAACGGTCTCGGCGGAAGCGAATGGCAAAAGACAAAGCAGAGGGCAATAAAATCGATTGAAGACCTCACGCAAGGACTTCTGGAGCTTTATGCAAAAAGAAAGACGGAGTCAGGATATGCTTTCATGCCGGATTCCAACTGGCAAAGAGAATTTGAGGATATGTTTGAATACGATGAAACGCCTGACCAGATAAAAGTAATTGAAGAAATAAAGAAAGACATGGCAAGACCCAAACCCATGGACAGACTTTTGTGCGGAGATGTAGGCTACGGAAAGACAGAGGTTGCGCTCAGGGCAGCATTCAAGGCTATAAACGACGGCAAGCAGGTTGCAATACTGGTTCCTACAACAATTCTGGCCCAACAGCATTATAACACTGCGCAAAAGAGGATGAATCCGTTTCCGATTTCAGTTGAAATGCTAAGCCGCTTCAGAAGCAAAGCCAAGCAGGAAAAGATATTGGACGAAATCAGAAGGGGAGGAGTGGATTTGATAATAGGAACCCACAGGCTTTTGTCCAATGACATCAAATTCAAGGATCTTGGTCTGCTGATAATTGACGAGGAACAGCGTTTTGGAGTAAAGCATAAGGAAAAACTGAAAGAATTGAGGAACGGTATAGATGTTCTTTCGCTTTCCGCAACCCCGATTCCAAGGACTCTTCACATGTCCCTTGTCGGAATAAGGGACATAAGCGTTATTGAAGACCCTCCAGATGAAAGGCACCCGGTTGAGACTTTTGTGGTGGAAAAGGATGAGGCAATAATAAGGGAAGCCGTAATCAAGGAAATTTCACGCGGGGGGCAAGCTTATTTTGTACACAACAAGATAAGAGATATAGAAAGGACGGCAAAAAAAATCTCCAATCTTGTTCCTTGTGCAAGGGTGGCCTATGCCCATGGGCAAATGAACGAGCGAAAGCTTGAGGACATAATGGTGGACTTTCTCAACGGCGAAATCGACTTGCTAGTTTGCACAACAATAATTGAAACGGGACTGGATATACCGAATGTTAATACGATATTTATTGATGATTCTGACCATATGGGCCTGTCGCAGCTATATCAACTGCGAGGCCGGGTTGGAAGGAGCAATCGTGTCGCAAGAGCATATCTTATGTATGAAAAGAACAAGATTGTAAGTTCAGTTGCTGAAGAAAGGCTCAAGGCAATAAGGGAATTCACCGAACTGGGTTCGGGATTCAAAATAGCAATGAGAGATTTGGAAATAAGGGGAACAGGGAATCTGCTTGGACCCCAGCAGCATGGACAAATGGAATCGGTGGGATATGATTTATATGTCAAAATGATGGAAGAAGCGGTCCAAAGAATAAAAGGGGGCAAATCGAAAGCAGCAGTCGATACCGCGATAGAGATAAAAATAGGGGCGTATATATCTGATGAATACGTAGAAAACGAAATATTGAAACTAGAGGCCTACAAACGAATTTCATCAATAGAAAACAAAAGAGACTATCATGAAATACAGGAAGAAATTGAAGACCGGTTTGGCACTCCTCCCCAAGAGGTATACAATTTGCTCGATGTCTCTTATCTTAAAGCTTTAGCGGGCAAGTTTGGAGTATCGGAAATAAGGGAGAACGGCGACTTTTATCGTATGGAAATGCAAAAAGGCAAGACTCTTGAACCGGAAATGGCGGCGAAAATACTAGACAAATACAGATCTAATGTGCATATTCATGCCGGGGAGATACCCAGCATTATGTATAGATTCAAGGGCGTCAAAATGAATCCGGAAAAGAAACTGAAGGAAGCTATTTTATTCATGGAAAAAATAAACAGTTTCAAAGACCGACCGATTAAGTTATAATTGAAGTTACAAATGTAAATATGTAAAAATGACAGGGAGAGGGAGACTCGTATGAACAATAAGAAAACAGCTTTAACATTGGTTTTGATAATTGCATTGATAGCGACATCCTTTGCTGCTTGCAGCAAGCAGGAAGATGAATTGCCTGAAAGCGCATTGATTGCCGAAGTAAACGGGCAGGATGTTTTACTTGATGAATTCAACAAAAATTTCACAATTTTTGAAAAAAATTATACGCAGCTTTATGGAGAACAGATTTGGTCACAGGAAATCCAGGGGAAAACGATAACTCAAATAACAAAAGAACAAATAATGGAAAAAATGATTACAGAGGAACTGATTCGTCAGCATATGATAGACCAGGAAGTTGAACCGGATTTCGATGAAATCGACAAAACATACGGCGAATTTGAAAAAGAACTTGAAAACAGCGAGGAAATGAAGACTTTTTATGAAGAAAATGAAATAGGGAAAGATTTTATAAGGAAGCAACTGGAGATGGAGGGGTATATTTCCATGTTCAAGCAACAGACATTGGAAAAACTCGGCTTTGATGAAATGCGGCTTGAAGATATATACGATGAATATGTTGTAAATGTAAGTGCAAGCCACATATTGGTCGAAAATGAAGAAGCGCTTCAGGAAGTTCAGGCAAAACTGGACCAGGGAGCCGACTTTGGAGAGCTGGCTGAGGAATATTCAATTGATACTGCATCTGCTGTAAATGGTGGAAACCTCGGTTATTTTGCAAGGGGGGCGATGGTTCCTGAATTTGAAGAAGCATCATTTTCTCAACCGGTAGGCGTTGTAGGGGATGCTGTGAAATCCGATTACGGTTATCACTTGATAAAGGTTGAAGACAGAAAGACTCTTTCAGACCTCAAAAGTGAAATGAGTGAAGAAGAGCTTGAAATGGAGAAGGAAGCCATAAGGAACAATCTCATGGAAGCCAAAATAGTAGAAGAGATTGACAATTTGATGGAAGCGGCGGAAATCGTAAGGTATGAGGATAATATCAAGTAGAAACGAAAAGGCCCGTTTTCGGGCCTTTTTTTATTGTTGATTGATTTATGGGTTTTTATGTATAATGAATTTATTGGAGACTCGCCTGTGAAATGGCTGGAGGAATAATGAACGATCACAAGAAAGACAATTCATTCCTTAAGGGGGCGGCGATACTTGGAGCCGCAGGAATCGTAATCAAAATAATAGGGGCTTTCTTCAGAATACCGCTCGGCAACATAATAGGTGACGAAGGAATGGGGTATTACCAAAGTGCATACCCCATATACTTGATTCTTGTTGTTGCTTCGACTGCTGGCTTCCCAACGGCGATAGCAAAATTGGTTTCTGAAAAAACGGCAAAGGGAGACCCTTACGGTGCCGACCGTGTTTTCAAGGTTTCATTTCTTATACTTGCGGGTTTGGGAATTGTCACATCATGCGCTCTTTTTTTAGGAGCAAGATATTATTCGGAAGTTATCAAAAATGCAAAGGCCTACTATTCTATAATTGCAATAGCTCCGGCTCTTTTCTTTGTTCCGCTGATGTCTTCATTCAGGGGTTATTTTCAAGGTCTCCGTGATATGAGGCCTACAGCTGTTTCTCAAATAATTGAACAACTTGTAAGAGTGGCGACAGGACTTGCTCTTGCGTATGCGCTTCTTGGAAGAGGACTTGAGATTTCCGCGGCAGGCGCGACTTTTGGAGCCGGAGCCGGTGCGTTTGTAAGTGCAATGGTTATGGCTGCAATTTACTTCAGGCACAAGGCGGTAATGAACATTAAAAGGCCTGAAAATCCTGAAAAAGTAAAGGAAATAGTTAAGGCTCTCCTCTTGATAGCTGTGCCTATAACCGTTGGCGCATCGGTTTTGCCGGTAATGAATTCAATAGATGTTGGAATTGTTCTTAGGAGGCTACAGGAAATAGGATACAGCGAGGCGTCGGCTAACGGGCTTTACGGTCAGCTGGCAGGAATGGCGACACCCCTCATGAATCTGCCCCAGATAGTGACAGCAGCAATACAGATAAGCCTTGTCCCGGCAGTTTCTCATATGATGGCAAAAAAAGATTTCAATATGTTGGGATCAACCGTAAAATCGGGAGCGAGAGTTACGCTTATAATTGCCCTTCCTGCGGCATTTGGACTGGTTGTGCTGGCAGAGCCTATAATGAGGCTCCTATATCCCTTTAAAATCGAGAGTGCTGTAAGCGCGAGCGCGATTCTTTCTGTACTTGGATTTGGAATAATTTTTCTATCCATTTTCCAGACACTTACAGGTATTTTGCAAGGAATGGGTAAACCTATCGTGCCGGTGTGGAATTTGGCTGCAGGAGCCTTGCTTAAAATAGTATTGACATATGCACTTGTCGGAATTCCTGCCTTGAACGTAAGAGGCGCAGCGATTGGAACTGTTTTCGGATATGCCCTTGCGGCGGCTTTAAACGTGTCATACATCAAAAGGGTTCCTAAAATGGATCTTCCGATTTGGAGCCTTTCGGCAAAGCCCTTGATTTCGGCAGCGGTAATGGGAACTGTAGCGTTTTGGGGACACAGGGCAATGACCCCTTTGCTTGGAGGTGGAATTTCAACGGTGGCTTCAATATTGCTTGGAGCACTTGTTTATGGATGGATGTTAATAAATACCGGAGCAGTAACATCTGAAGATTTTGAACTTGTTCCCAAAGGGAAAAGAATTTATGGAATATTAAATAAAATGAAAATAGGGAAGTGGCAGTCATGAAGAGTAAAATAACAGTTGTAGGACTAGGTCCTGGAAGCGTTGACTATCTGTCTTTCAATGCATATGAAAAAATCAGCAATACATCAAAAGAAAGGCTTTTCTTCAGAACGGAAAAGCATCCAACGGTGGATTGGCTGAAAGAAAAAGGTCTGACCTTCAATACTTTCGATGCTTACTATGACAAAGGTGATACATTCGAAGGCGTGTATGAGAATATTGTAGAGGATTTGGCCCGCGAGGCGGAAAAAGGGGATTTGGTCTATGCAGTTCCCGGAAGTCCTTTTGTGGCTGAAAAAACAGTGCAATTTTTGATTGAAAAGTCAAAAGGCGGCTTGTTCGAGTTGGATTTTCTTCCGGCGGCCAGTTTTGTGGATGCTGTTCTTGCTGCTGTAAAGAAAGATCCCGTTATGGGCGTAAAAATAGTTGACGGCCTCCAAATACAGGACCAGCTTTCGGACACAAGGATGGACACTCTAATAACGCAAGTATATGACAGATATACGGCATCGGAGGTCAAGCTTGCCATTTCAGAGCTTTTTGGAGACGAACACTTGATTTTGGTTGTCAGGGCGGCTGGTATAGATAAGATGGAGCGAATCGAAGAGATACCGATATACCAACTAGACCATCTCGATTTTCTCGACCACCTTACAAGTGTCTATGTGCCGGCTCTTGCAAGCGAAAAAAAAGACAAGCATGATTTTTTCGATCTTCTTGATATAATGGTGCGGCTGAGGGACGAAAATGGATGTCCGTGGGACCGAAAGCAGACACATGAAAGCATTAGAAACTGCATGATAGAAGAAGCTTACGAGGTTGTGGACGCTATTGATAAAAAGGACTACTTGCTTATGACTGAAGAACTTGGAGATGTTCTTTTGCAGGTTGTTTTTCACAGCAGAATGGCTGAGGAAAAAGGGATTTTCGACATAGGGGATGTCATAGAAGGAATATCAACAAAGCTGATCAGACGACATCCACATGTTTTTGGTGATGAAGACATAGATACAGCCAATAAAGTGAAAGAAAAGTGGGATGAAATCAAAAGGGAAGAAAAACTTGAAAAAACCCATTCCGAATCGATGAAAAGAGTTCCCATGTCCCTGCCGGCCCTTTTGAAAAGCGCAAAGATACAGAAGAAAGCCGCAAAGGTGGGTTTTGATTGGGATGATGTAGAACCGGCATTCGACAAAATAAGGGAAGAGACTGACGAACTTCTTGAAGTGCTGAAGGAACCTGTGCTTTCAGGCAGACGGGCCAAGGAGGAAATAGGAGACTTGATTTTTGCAGCCGTAAACGTTGCAAGATTTCTCAAGATTGACCCTGAAGAGGCATTGAATTCAACCGTCGATAAATTTGTTGAACGATTTGCATACATCGAAAGCAAATCGATTGAAAGGGGAATGGATATGAATAAAATGAGTCTTGAGGAGATGGATTTATTGTGGGAAGAGGCTAAAACATTAAAAAATGGCTGATTTTAAAAAAAAAAGAGCTATAAAAAAAGGAAATTGCACACTTTCATAGAAATAGGTTATACGAAAGACAATTATATTACAGGAGGGAATAAATTATGAACAAATCTGAATTGATTGCCAGCATGGCTGAAAAAGCCGGGCTTACTAAGAAAGATACCGAGATGGCCTTGAACTCTTTTGTTACAAGTATAGAGGAATCATTGTTGGCGGGGGAAAAGGTTCAACTCGTTGGATTTGGAACATTTGATGTAAAAGAGAGAAAAGCTAGACAGGGAAGAAACCCAAGAAATCCTGAGCAGGTAATTGAAATTCCGGCGTCAAAGGCTCCGGTATTCAAGGCGGGTAAAGCCCTTAAAGATTTGGTTAACAAATAAAAAAAAGATGGCTGTAACCGCTTTGAGGTTGTTGTCAAAGTTTCTAAAAAAGGAATGATGGGAATTGGGTATTTCGAGGAGCTGTTCTATTGTGATTCCGGGGTATGGAAATGTACCGCGGTCAGGTTTGAAGGCTGCAGGGAAATTTGATTTTCGTCATTCTGAAAGCAGCCTATGGCTGCTTTTTTAATTAGGAAACAAATCGGGAGGAAAAAAGTTTTGAGAATAGATAAGTTTTTAAAGGTGTCCAGATTGATAAAGAGAAGGACTGTAGCTAAGGAAGCTTGCGGCAAAGGCCGAATCAAAATAAACGGTAAAGAAGTAAAACCGGGGGCTGAAGTGTCTATTGGTGATATAGTTTCAATTGAAATGGGAAACCGAGTGATGAAATTCAAAATCAGAGACATAAAGGAACATGTAAAGAAGGAAGAGGCAACTGATTTGTATGAAGAAATAATACAATAGAATAGTTATAATAAGAGGTGGCGACATGGCTAATGAAAAAAAGAAAAAGAGGGGAAATTTCATAAAGAGAAATTTTATTGCAATTGCCATACTTCTTGTTTTGGGGTCGTATTTTTCGACTGTTCTCATAAAACAGCACAGAATGTATAAAGAACTGAAAGCAGAAGAGGCCCGTGTCTTGCTGGAACTTGCAAAAAAGAAGCAGGAACTGGCCGAGATAGAAAATGAAATCGAAGAAGCGGGTACAGATGCTTATGTGGAGCAGATAGCCAGAGAGGAACTGGATTTGGTTAAAGACAACGACATTGTCTACCGGTTCAAGGAAAACGGAGAAGAAGATGAAAATGCCGAGTAGAGACGGAGTGGGGTTATGAAGCGTGCTGTAATAGATATAGGAACTAATTCGTTGAGGTTGCTTGTTGCCGATATGGAAAAAGGCGTAATAATGAGCGGCAAAAAGTATGTTCGGATGATAAGACTGGGGGAGATGGTCGATCAGTCCAGAGAAATTGGTGAAAAGGCGCTTGAAAGATGCATGGACGCATTGGATGAATTAGTGAAAATAGCATTGGATGAAGGGGTGGAAAACATAAAGGCCCTGGCTACAAGTGCTGTCAGGGATGCCGGCAACAGGGATGAAATTGTCAGGAGGATTCAAGCATCTTTTCCGATTGAAGTAGATATTCTCTCAGGTGACGAGGAGGCTGAAATGGGATATTTCGGTATTCTTTCAAGCTTTCCCGGGCAAGGCCTTTTCATAATGTTTGACATAGGCGGGGGAAGCACTGAATTTGCAGTGGGAAACAAAGAAAAAATTTTTTACAAAAGGAGCCTTGATATTGGGGCGGTAAGGATGACTGAGCAATTTGTAAAATCAGATCCTGTAGATCTCGATGAATCTCGCAGATTGAAAAAACATGTCAGGAACACCATTGAGAGCGAACTTGGAAATATTTCATCATTTGAAAAAGGAATTGCAGTGGGGATTGGTGGAACAATAACCACTCTGGGAGCAATAAAACTTAAGATGGAAAATTACAATCGGGGAAAGATTCATTTGTCAAGAATCGGGTTGGACGAGATAGGTGAAATGATAAGCGAGTTTGCTGAGTGTCCACTTGAAAGCCGAAGAAATATAATTGGGCTTGACAGTGAAAGAGCCGATATAATATATGCTGGAAGCATAATCTTGCATGAGGTTATGGATTTTTTCGGCTGCAAGGATATAATAGTAAGCGACTATGACAATCTTGAAGGTTATCTTATGACAAGATGCAGCTAAGAAAGCAAAATACAAACAGGGGTGAAATCCCGTTAAAAGCATGGTTTTGCCCATGCTTTTAATATTTTCCCGAAGGGAGGAAGATGATGCTGAAACAAAACGTGGTAATGGAAACATTGGATGCGGCTTTAAGTAATGGAGCCGATTTTTCGGAAATATTTGTAGAAAAAAGGAGCAATCAAACAATAGGATTGGTCGGGGGGCTTGTTGAGAATACGGTTTCAGGACAGGATTACGGGGTAGGCATCAGAATAATAAGGGGCCTGGAAAGCGTTTATGCCTATACAAACGATACTTCAACTGAACATCTTAAAAATGTTGCAAAGAAGGCGGCTTTGGCTCTTGAGGGAAAAGAAAAAGAGAGGGTGCTTGATTTCAGAAGACGCGTCGGTATTCCTTTGATGGAAATATTGAAATATCCGGGCGATGTAGGAAAAAAAGAAAAGGTTCGCATGCTGAAAGGGGCCCATGAGTCCGCGTACGGTTTTTCGGATGAAATAACCCAGGTTAGAATAAATTATCTTGATATCGTTCAAAATGTTTTGATTGCAAACTCCGAGGGCCTTTGGGTCGAAGACGAAAGAGTAAGAACAAGAACTTCAATACAGTCTGTAGCTGAGTCCGGAGGAGAAATGCAGACAGGGCACTTTGCACCGGGAGCATCTATGGGATTTGAATTTTATGACACAATAGACCTCGATAAATATGCAAGGGACGCTTCCGAAATGGCGGCAAAAATGCTTCATGCCGACTTTGCTCCAAGCGGCAAGATGCCGGTAGTGATAGAAAACGGTTTTGGCGGAGTTATTTTTCACGAAGCGTGCGGACATGGACTAGAGGCTACTTCGGTTGCAAAAGGAACATCCGTTTTTGCTGAAAAGCTAGGGGAAAAAATAGCTTCAGGCGTTTTGACCGCAATCGATGACGGGAGCATGCCGGGCCAATGGGGTTCTGCAGGATTCGATGATGAGGGCTTAAAAACTCGAAGGAATGTTTTGATTGAAAAGGGTATACTGAAAGGATACATGGTTGACAGGCTAAACGGAAAGAAAATGGGAATGGCCCCTACTGGCTCAGGAAGGCGCCAATCATACAAGCATGCACCTACATCGAGAATGACCAACACATATATAGCTCCCGGAAAAAGCAGTTTTGATGATCTGTTATCAAACACCCCGAGGGGTTTGTATGCAAAAAAAATGGGGGGAGGGTCCGTTGATCCGGCTACAGGTGAATTCAATTTTGCTGTGATGGAAGGATATTTGATTGAAAACGGCAAGATAAGGAAACCTGTAAGGGGAGCGACACTTATAGGAAACGGTTTGTCGATTTTGACAAAGATAGACATGGTTGCTGATAATTTGTCATTCGGCCAGGGAATGTGCGGATCTGTGAGCGGAAGCATACCTGTGAATGTAGGGCAGCCTGCTTTGAGAGTTGAATCAATAACCGTAGGTGGCAGGAAGGAGCGGTAAAAATGGAAAAAATCAAAACACAAACCCTCTTCGAATTGGCGAAAAAGCAAGGAATTGAGGAAATTGAAGTCTATATTGGAGAAAGCAAATCATTCAATGTAAGGGTTTATAAAGGAAAAGTGGAACATTTTGCTTTGGAAGAGAACAGGGGTCTTTCAGCGAGGGGTATAAGCAATGGCTCAATGGGTTATATATACACGGAAAATCTAAAGGCCATAGACCGGGAAAAATTGATATCGGCCTTGAAGGAAAACGCCGAAATAATGGAGGCTTCTGAAAAAGAGGAAATCCATTTTGACAATAAAAAATGCAAGTCAATAGAACTAAAGAATAGTGCAATCGAAAAAATTTCCGAAGAAGAAAAGATAGCATTCGCACTTGAGATGGAAAGATCTGCATTTTCGATTGATAGAAAAATAGATGCTGTAAATTATTGCCTTTTTGGAGAGAGTTCGGGCGGCAGGATGATAATGAATTCAAAAGGGCTTGACCTGTGCGAAGAAAATAATATAGCATATGCATTTTTATCCGTAATTGCAAAAGAAGGAGAAAAGGTTAAGACAGGAAGTGCATACACCGTGTCAAGCAGATTCGAGGATTTCAATGCCGAATCTTTGGCGAAAGAGGCAGCCAGCAAGGCTCTTCTGCAACTTGAAGCAGAATCGATGGCTTCGGGCCCGCAAAAGACTCTTTTGTCAAACGAGGTGTCGGCGGATTTGCTACAGGCCTTTTCTTCGGCATTTTCGGCGGAAAATGTCCAAAGGAATCTTTCTATGCTAAAGGGAAGGCTGGGAGGAAACATAGGGGTCAAGGATCTTACCATAATAGATGATCCTCTATTGTTAAACAAGGCCGGTTCGAGAAGTTTTGACGATGAAGGAACATGCACATCAAAAAAATATGTTATTAAAAATGGAGTATTAAAGACATTCCTTCATAATAAGAAAACAGGCAAAAAAGCAGGCGTTTCATCGACGGGAAATGCATTCAAGGCTTCATACAAATCGCCCGTGTCGATAGCTCCAACGAATTTTTTCATAAGTCCGGGAACATTTTCGCTTTCCCAAGCTATGGAGAGTATGAAAGATGGCGTATACATCACAGATGTTCAAGGGCTTCATGCGGGTCTTAATGTTGTTTCCGGCGATTTTTCGCTTTCGGCTTCGGGTTTTGTGGTTCGCGGAGGGAAAATGGCGGAAGCAGTTCATCAGATAACCCTTGCAGGAAATTATTTTGATATGCTTATGGACATAGAAGGCATATGCAAGGACCTCAAGTTCATAATGCCGGGTTCTGGACACGTTGGATCGCCTAGCATTTTAATAGGGAAACTTGATATTTCAGGAGAATGAAAATGGAAATGTATGAGAGATTCAAGAAAAACATAATCGAAAAGGGATTGCTTGAAAAGGGCGATGGACTTGTATTGGGCATATCTGGCGGGCCTGACTCTATTTGCATGCTTTCGCTTTTCATAAGACTAAAGCGCGAATGGGGCTTAAAGCTTGTTCCGGTGCATTTGAACCATATGCTAAGGGGAGAAGACTCCCAAAATGACGCCCTGTTTGTTTCTGAATTTTGCAGGCAAAAAGGTTTGGAATGCATTTTTCATGAAGTGGATATTTCAAGTTTGTCTAAAAAATGGAAAATTTCACTTGAAGAGGCCGGACGCAGAGTTAGATATGATTTGTTCACATCGGCAGCAAAGGAAAATGGTTGCAGGAGAATAGCTCTTGGGCAGAACTTGAACGACCAGGCCGAAACCATATTTATGCGCATAATGAGAGGAACAGGTCTTAAGGGTCTTTCAGGCATAGAACATATTAGAGAGGAAATATTCATAAGGCCCATATTGATTTTCAAGCGCAGTGAAATCGAAAATTATTGCAAAAAAAATGACTTGAATCCCCGTACAGACTTGACCAATCTTGAACCTGTTTACACAAGAAACAAAATAAGACTTGAGCTTTTGCCTTACATTGGAAAAAATTTCAATGCAAGGATAAGCGAAGCTCTTTTTCGCATGGGTGATATGCTAAGGGAAGACAGTGACTTTATTGAATGCGCGGCGGAAAAAGAATTCGAAAAAATTGTTGAAATTAAAAAAGAAGGCGGGCTTGTAATTAACCGAGACAAATTCAACAAAATACACAAGTCCTTGAAAAGCAGAATTCTGAGGCTCGCATTGGAAGAGTTAAAAGGCGATTTGACAAACATTACATGGGAACGTGTTTCTGCAGCGCTTAATGCCATAGAGAGGGCTTATGATAAAAAGACTATTGAATTCCCGGGCTTTATCAATATATTGATAGAAGGCGACTTTATTTTGGTGGATAAAAGGAGAACAGGTTTTCAAAAGATCGAGTTTGAATATCCCTTGAAAATAGGGGAGACTTTATTTGTGGAGGAAACAGGAAAACACATAAGGGTCGAGAAAATGCAGTACTCGAAAGGGCTTTCATCAAGAAGTAATCCTTGGACAGTTTTCATAGATGCGGAAAAAGTTGAAAATAAAACATTGAAAGTAAGAAACAGGAGGAATGGGGACAGATTTCTCCCATTGGGGATGAAGGGCAGCAAGAAATTAAAGGATTTTATGATTGACTTGAAAATTGATAAAGAGAAAAGAGATTCTGTATTGCTTGTATGTGATGGAGATGATATATTATGGGTTGCGGGATACAGAATGAGTGATATTTGCAAGCTTGATTCAGGCACTGAAACCGTGCTTAAAATAACGGTTGGACCTGCTTGTTATGAAAAATGAAATGTGTTAGAATAAAAAGACGCAAGTTTTAAGAAGGCAAAAGGAGGTTTACTTTTGAGAAAATATTTTAAAGGTGCCAGTTTCTATATACTAGTATTTATCATAATAATAATGATTGTCCAGTTTTACGGAAGAGCGCCGCAGGAGCAAAAAACTTTGGACATGTCGGGTCTTATAAGCGAACTCGAGAATGGCAATGTACAAGAGATCAATTTTAACGAAAATCAAATAATAGGCGTTCTGAAGAGCGACGGTTCGACTTTCGCCGCCTATATACCAAAAGTCATTGCCACGGATTCGTTCGTTGCAAGATACATCCTGCCGGGCTTGGAAAACGGACAGATTAAATTGACAGGGGAACCTCCTGTTCAGACGCCATGGTTTATAGATATTCTTCCATCGGTTTTCATGGTTCTGATTTTTGTTGTTTTCTGGTTTGTTTTCATGAACCAATCGCAAGGCGGGGGCGGGAAAGTTATGTCCTTTGGTAAAAGCAAAGCCAAACTGCATAAGGAAGATGAAAGAAAGCAGATAAATTTTGGCGATGTCGCAGGACTTGACGAAGAAAAGGAAGAGCTAAAGGAAATAGTGGATTTTTTAAAGAATCCAAGAAAATATGTTGAATTAGGGGCTAGAATTCCCAAGGGAGTACTGATGGTCGGTCCTCCTGGAACAGGAAAGACATACTTGACTAGAGCCGTAGCGGGAGAAGCGGGAGTTCCATTTTTCAGCATAAGCGGATCCGATTTTGTTGAAATGTTTGTAGGTGTCGGGGCCTCTAGAGTCAGAGACCTTTTCGAACAGGCAAAGAAGAGTTCGCCATGCATAGTTTTTATTGATGAAATAGATGCTGTCGGAAGAAAAAGAGGCGCTGGCCTGGGCGGAGGACACGACGAGAGGGAGCAGACGCTTAATCAGCTTCTTGTTGAAATGGACGGATTTGGAGACCACGAGGGAATAATAATCATAGCCGCGACAAACAGACCGGATATCCTAGACCCTGCACTCCTCAGACCGGGAAGGTTCGACAGGCAGGTAAGTGTTGGGATACCTGATATAAGCGGCCGAGAAGCTATACTGAAAATCCACGCAAAAAACAAACCTCTCGATGAGGATGTCAATTTGAAAGTTCTTGCCAGAAGAACACCCGGGTTTACACCGGCAGATTTGGAAAATTTATTGAACGAGGCGGCATTGCTTTCAGCAAGGATAGATAATAAGACAATAAAAATGGATACTATAGAAGAAGCAATAACGAAAGTGATAGCCGGACCGGAAAAAAGAAGCAGGGTAATAAGCGACAAGGAAAAAAGGCTCACGGCTTATCATGAAGGTGGCCATGCTGTTTTGGCAAGACTGTTGCCTGATACAGACACTGTCCACCAAGTTACAATTATTCCAAGAGGCAGAGCAGGCGGATTCACTATGCAATTGCCAAAGGAAGACAAATATTATGCGACAAAGTCCGAAATGGAAAAAAGGCTCATTATACTCCTGGGTGGTCGTGTAGCTGAAGCCTTGATACTCCATGACATAAGCACTGGTGCACAGAATGACCTGAAACGTGCAACTGAAATTTCAAGAGCGATGGTTACCCATTATGGAATGAGCGAAAAACTTGGGACTATGACTTATGGAAACGGAGACGAAGTCTTTCTCGGCAGGGATTTGACAACAATGAAAAATTACTCAGAGGAAGTCGCTTATGAAATAGACAAGGAAATCCGAAGAATCATGGATGAATCATATGACCAGGCAATGAATATGCTTCAGGAAAATGTTGAAAAGCTGCACAGCATTGCTAAAGCTTTGCTTGAAAGGGAAACAATTAATTCTGAAGAATTCGAATACATTTTCCGCAACGATTATGAATCATTTATAGCCAAGCCGGAGGAAGCGGCAAAAGAAATAGAGGATGAACGAAGAAAGGAATTTCGGGAATTGTTCGGCGAAGAGAACGAAAATGGAAAAATAGCTGAAATCATAAAAAACCCTGAAACGAGCCGAAAGGCAATGAAAAATGTGGAAAACCAAGAACAGCCAAAAGAAGAAGCAAAGCCTGAAACGGAAGAAGTGGACGGTGAAGAAGCTTAAATACGTCTCCGGCATGGATTACATGCCGGAGTTGTTTGTAAAGAAAATAATAAGGAGGTCGTCATGAATTTTAATCTCAAGACCGGAATGAATGCGAAAATGGAAATAATCGTAAAAGAAAGCGAGACTGCGGCAAGTTACGGCAGTGGCGGGGTGAATGTATACGCTACTCCGGCGATGATAGGACTCATAGAAAACACGTCGCTTAACGCTGTTGACCCTTTTTTACCTGAAGGTTATGCGACGGTAGGAACACATTTGGATGTAAAGCATTTGGCTGCAACGCCTGTCGGTATGAGAGTGTCAGCCAGAGCTGAGCTTATTGAAATAGACAGGAAGAAACTTGTTTTTAAAGTCGAGGCTTTTGATGAAAAAGACAAGATTGGAGAAGGAACGCATAGCCGATTTATAATAGAAAAGAAGAAATTCATTAAAATGACAGAGGAGAAGGCATCCTCTAAATAGAAATTTTTAATGCGGCATGGAAGCAAAATTTTCATGCCGTTTTATTTTTGAATTCAAGATATAAGCAAATATAAAAGATGAGTTGGTCACTTTGCAATTCGACTGCATGCCGTTTTATTTTTGAATTCAAGATATAAGCAAATATAAAAGATGAGTTGGTCACTTTGCAATTCGACTGCAATTCATGGATTCTAAACCCCTTCCTTACAGTTAGGGTTTTTTTTAATCTTCTTCTGATTTTTTTGTAGCGGCTGTTGGGATTATTGCATCCAGGGACATGGCTGCAGTACTGTTGTAATATGGTCTTGAATTTATATCAATAGCTATAATAGTAACCTAATCGGATTATGTTGTTAGTAGCCATATGCGTCGGGATGACATCAAGTTCGGCCTTAAAGCAGCTGTAGATGCGACAAAGAGCGATGACCCGGCCACAGTTTATGGAGAGACATATCCCTTTGCACCTATGAGAATGTTTTTTTATTATTTTGTCAAATGCTGTATAATCATACTCCTATTTGTGTAAAATGCATAGAAATGAAATAAATCATGCAAAATTTCAGGTTAAAATGATTATTGCATGCAAACCTCAAAGAAGATATACTGTTCTACAAAGGTTTGATAATCGAAACAATATGGATTTGATTATAGTACATCACTGATTGCAATGAATTCAGCCATGTTAAGATTGTATACAAATGTGTAATTATACACAGGACTTTTTGAATAAAATCCTTCAAAATAAGTATGTATACAAGTATATTTTACAGTGGAGAGAAAAAACGCAATTATTTTTATGATATATTATAATCGACACACATAGAATCTTGCAGAAATAAAAATATACCGTTTCAAAGTCCAAAGGAGGAACATCATGTTTGACAGAGATAAGCTTGATGAAATAAAAAAAGGGGTTGAATCGTTTGATGAATCAACACAAAAGGCCATGGAGAAGCGCCCCGAACGGAAAGAAAATTTCATATCCGCATCAGGGGATGAAGTAGGAAGACTTTATTCACCTGCTGATCTGGATGAAATCGACTACATGGATGAATTGAATTTCCCGGGACAGTATCCATATACAAGGGGAGTTCAACCGACTATGTACAGAGGCCGCTTGTGGACAATGAGAATGTACGCTGGATTTGCAACGGCTGAAGAATCGAATGAGAGATACAAACTGCTTTTGGCTCAGGGAGGAAGCGGACTTTCAGTGGCATTCGACCTTCCAACCCAAATAGGTTATGATTCGGACCATTCCTTAGCTGAAGGGGAAGTTGGCAAAGTCGGGGTTGCGATAGATTCCCTTAAAGACATGGAAATACTGTTTGGAGGAATTCCTCTTGACAAAGTCAGCACATCGATGACGATAAATGCTCCTGCGTCTGTGCTTTTGGCCATGTACATAGCTGTTGCCGAGAAGCAGGGCGTATCTATGGACAAGCTAAGGGGAACAATACAGAATGACATATTGAAAGAGTATATTGCAAGAGGAACATATATATTCCCCACAGAGCCTTCAATGAGGCTTATTACAAATATATTTGAATATTGTTCGGTAAATGTACCGAAATGGAATACAATAAGCATTTCGGGTTACCACATAAGAGAGGCGGGTTCGACAGCGGCCCAGGAGGTCGGGTTCACATTGGCGGACGGAATTGCCTATGTTGAAGCTGCCATAGCCGCAGGTTTGGATGTTGATTCATTTGCGCCGAGACTATCATTCTTCTTCAATTCGCATAATGACTTGCTTGAGGAAGTGTCAAAGTTTAGAGCCGCAAGAAGACTGTGGGCAAGAATAATGAAGGAGAGATTCAATGCAAAGAATCCCAAATCAATGATGCTCAAGTTCCATACGCAAACAGGAGGGTCAACACTCACTGCACAGCAGCCGGACAACAATATTGTTCGTGTGGCTATTCAAACATTGGCGGCAGTTTTGGGAGGAACACAGTCTTTGCACACCAACTCAAGGGATGAAGCACTTGCGCTTCCTACAGAGGATTCGGTAAGAATAGCCCTTAGAACCCAACAGATAGTTGCTCATGAAAGTGGCGTAACAAATACAATAGATCCTCTTGCCGGATCATATTTCATTGAAAGCAAGACAAAAGACATTGAGGAACAAGCCTATGCTTATATCAAGAAAATTGATGAGCTGGGAGGAGCGCCAAAAGCAATTGATAATGGATATATACAACAGGAAATAATGGATGCCGCATATAGATGTCAAAAGGACATAGAGACGGAAAGAGCCATTGTGGTTGGAATGAACAAGTTTACTGTTGACGAAGAAATGCCAAAAGATCTTTTGAGAGTCGACATGTCTGTTGGAGAAGGCCAAAAGAAAAAATTGCAAAAGCTTAAAGCCGAGAGGGACAATGAGGCGGTTGAATCCAATCTTAAAGCATTGAAAAAAGCCTGCCAAGGCGATGAAAATGTTATGCCATTCATTTTAGAAGCGGTTAAAGCCTATGCGACACTTGGCGAAATCTGTGGAGTAATGAGGGAAGTTTTTGGTGAATATCAACAGTCGGTTCGAATATAGAAAGCGGGAGGATATTTAAAATGAAAAGAACCATTAGAGTGTTAGTGGCAAAACCCGGGCTTGACGGACATGACAGAGGAGCAAAAGTCATTGCCAGAGCTTTGAGGGACGCAGGAATGGAAGTAATTTATACTGGACTTAGACAAACACCCAAACAAATAGTGAACGCGGCAATTCAAGAAGATGTTGACTGCGTTGCCATGAGCATACTTTCGGGGGCGCACAATACGCTTTTCCCAAAGGTTGTGGAATTGCTAAGAGAAGAGGACGCATCCGACATACTTGTTGTAGGAGGAGGCGTGATTCCGGGAGAAGACATTCCTTTTCTTAAGGAAAAGGGCATATCTGAAATATTCACACCCGGTACTACTACAGATACAACCATTGAATATATAAGGAAGAATATAAAAAGAAAATAAACAACAAGCATTGGCCGCGGAAGCGGCCAATGAGATTGTTTACTGGATTTGCGGAATAAATTCGTGAATCAGGCGGGTGGTGAAATAGTGAAAATACGAGAGCGATTGTTAAAAGGAGATAAAAGGGCTGCTGCAAGGCTTATAACAATGATAGAAAACAATGAAGCCGAAGCCGTTGAAATACTGAAGGACTTGTACAAATATACAGGCAATGCATATGTAATAGGAATAACAGGGCCTCCGGGAGCGGGTAAAAGCACTCTTACCGACAAGCTTGTAAAACATCTAAGGAAACAAAACAAAAAAATAGCTATAATAGCGGTAGATCCCACCAGCCCTTTTACAGGCGGCGCGATTCTTGGGGACAGGGTTCGAATGGGTGACTTGAACACAGATTCGAATGTCTTCATCAGAAGCATGGGTGCCAGGGGAAGGCTGGGCGGACTGTCTGAAGCGACAAGAGCAGCAGTAAAAGTGCTTGATGTCTATGGAGCCGACTACATATTCATCGAGACAGTCGGGGTAGGTCAATCCGAAATTGATATAGTGAAAACTTGCGATACAACACTTATGGTTATGGTTCCTGGATTAGGAGACGACATACAGACCATAAAGGCTGGAATAATGGAAATAGGAGATGTTTTTGCCGTGAACAAAGCGGACAGAGACGGCGCAAGAAGAACGATTACTGAAATCAATATGATGCTTGACTTCAACAACGAGAATTGGAGACCACCGGTAATTCCAGCGATTGCAATAAACAATGAAGGCATAGACGATATACTGAAAAGCATAAATAATCATATGGACCATATGAAAGAAACAGGAGAATTCAAAGAAAGAAGAATCGCCAACAGCAAGTTTGAAATAATAGACTTGGTCAGGCAGCGCCTTATGAATGCATTGTTGGATAATTCGAAAAGAGAAAAGAAAATAAATGAATTGTCAGGCATGGTGGCATCGAGGGAAATGGATCCTTATACGGCGCAAGAAACGATTTTTAATTATATAAAGTAGGTTATTGAAAAGATTGTTGAATAAAGCTTTTGCTTGCAGACGAAAAAAACAACAATAGGAAAAAGGAGGAAAAAAAGATGAAAGCTCTTAAGATAGACCATATAGGAATTGCAGTAAAGGATTTGGAAAAGTCTTTAGAATTTTATGAGGCGCTCGGCATGAAAGCTGATGGAACTGAAGTGGTTGAAGAGCAAAAGGTCAAAGTTGCATTTCTTCCAACCGGTGATTCGGAAATTGAGCTTCTGGAATCGACTTCTGAAGACGGACCGATTGCAAGGCATATTGAAAAAAAAGGAGAAGGCATTCAACATTTGGCTCTCAGAGTGGAAAATATTGAAGAGGCAATCGCCGATCTTATAGAAAAAGGCGTTCGCATGATAGACCAAAAGCCAAGATATGGAGCCGGTGGAGCAAAGATAGCTTTTGTTCATCCTAAGAGTACAAACGGAATACTGCTTGAGCTTACGGAAAGGTAAATTTGACACATAATTAACGGGAGGGGCAGGAATGGCAATAAACAAATTGGAAAAGCTGAGAGAAAACAAGAAAA
>CAZXWC010000012.1:0-34473 GCA_964644525.1 uncultured Peptostreptococcaceae bacterium | reverse complement strand
CGTTTATCAAATCAACATGATCTCCCATACAAACCAAATGATGGTTTCCAAGCGGGGCTGTGAGAAAGTAGTTTACATCCTCTTCCAGCTTGACATGGATCTGGGTCCTGCACAAATTCGGGTCTCTCAGGTTTTTCAAAACCTCTCCCCTGGACACAAAATATCTGTCCGCCTTTCTCGAAAGCTTGAAGACCGTAACATCCTTTTCCGGAATCTTTCCCCTTATTCCTATTCCTATTCCTGACTCGAAATGGGTTTCCAGTTCGTATCCTTCTGTTATGCTCATAGGCACTGTGCAGTGGGCCAAAACCATTTCATTTTTGTCAGCATCAATTCTCGAGGGATTGGCGACAAAGGACGGCTGGTCCACCAGACATTTGAGTATCGCCATTGAAAGGAGCGCCGGTATGTCTCCCTCGCATCCCGCCGGCACGCCCTCGTCGTTAAAGAGCGAAAGGGCCAGGCATCCTGTGTTTTCGAGAGGGTCGAGAAGGTCGAAGCACCTGAGGGTGAATCCGTCCAGATTATATTTTTCCACAATAAACTTCAGGCCCGAATATATTGCAAGCGCCCCGTCTGTAATGTTTTTATCAAAGGACTTTTTTCGTATGTCTGCATAAGCATCGTCAGCAAAACTGTCAGCTTTTTCTATGTTTTCAAGAAGCTCGTCTATGCCTATGTCAACCAATGTTATTCCGAGGGCGTCCTTTATTTGGCCGTAGTCGACATCACTTGCTATAAGCCAGTCAGATGGTTTTCCGACAACACCAAGACGCATATTTCCAAGCTTTTCAGTCGCCGACATTATCTTGAATATGTTTTCCATGCGTCTTGCTATATAAGAAACATCTCCGTGGATTATCTCCACACCCTGCTCCTTGTCCCTAAGAAAGGATGCTATTTCCATGGATGCCGCAAGCGAGTTGTGCATTCCACTCGTCAAAAGCACAAAAGGAGGCTTGAGCCTCGGGTAAAGTTGCCTGAAAACGCCTTCTGTCCCTCCGGACTTAATGAATATGAAATGGAAACCCTCTCCGTCAAAATCAAGTGGCTTTACATGTTCAAATTCCCTTCCGGTCTTTTCTTCTATTTCGCCAAGGAAATCGACAAGCGTGTTGTCAATATAGCCTTCGTTGTGCACATCGGACACTATGTCCAGAACTTTAATTTTCATGCAAACCTCCCTTTCATGTCCACCTGCCGTTGCAGCGTTTGAAACGGCAATCCCAAAGTTGAAATTTTACGGCCGCAAAAGAATTCATGCTGCCTTATTCATTATAACCACCAAAAGGCATATGGAAACATTTATTTGTGCAATGCTCAAGACCCTTCCCAATGCTTGGCCCTTTCGACCGCTTTTGTCCATCCCCTGTAGATCTTTTCGACTTTTTCTGTTTCCATGGCCGGCAAATAAATTTTTTCCGCCTTGATCATTTGGCCTATGGCTTCCTCGCTTTCCCAAAATCCTGTGGCAAGCCCCGCAAGAGCCGCCGCGCCAAAAGCCGTGGCCTCGCTTATTTGAGCTTTCACTACATTCCTCGAAAGCACATCCGCCTGAAACTGCATCAAAAATCCGTTTTGGACCGCTCCCCCGTCGACTCTGAGCTCCCTCAACACAAGCCCGGCATCGGACTGCATGGCCTCGAGGACATCCTTTGACTGGTAGGCTATGGACTCAAGGGCGCTTCTTATTATATGGTCCCTGCCGCTTCCTCTTGTGAGTCCGACTATTATGCCTCTTGCATACATGTCCCAATGCGGAGCGCCAAGCCCCACAAATGCCGGAACCATATACACCCCTCCGTTGTCATCAAGCTTTGAAGCCGCATTTTCACTTTCTGAGGCATTTTCTATAAGCCTCATCTCGTCCCTGAGCCACTGAACTATGGCTCCCGCCATGAAAACACTGCCTTCAAGAGCATAATGCGTTTTGCCCCCTTTTCTCCACGCAACGGTGGTAAGCAGCCCCTTGTCGGAACTAACAATTTTCTCGCCTGTGTTCATAAGCATGAAGCAACCCGTGCCGTATGTATTTTTCGCCATTCCCATACTGAAGCATCCCTGTCCGAAGAGGGCCGCCTGTTGGTCGCCAGCCATGCCGGCAATGGGGATTTGGGCACCTCCGAAAAGATTGGGGTCGGCATATCCCGCCACTCCCGACGAATCCACTATTTCAGGCAGCATGGAGGCCGGTATTCCAAAGCTTTCAAGCAGCTCGCAGTCCCATTCAAGGCTGTTTATGTTGAAAAGCATAGTCCTGGAAGCGTTGGACGCATCTGTGGCATGAACTTTCCCCCTCGTCAGCTTCCACAAGAGCCATGTGTCTACAGTGCCAAAAAGCAATTCTCCCCGTTCTGCTCTCTCGCGCGCTCCATCCACATTGTCCAGTATCCATTTTATTTTGCTTCCCGAAAAATACGCGTCAACGACAAGCCCTGTTTTTTCGCGTATCATTTTTCCGTAACCTGCTTCCACCAATTTTTCGCATATGGACGCAGTACGTTTGCACTGCCAGACTATCGCATTGCATATGGGTTTGCCGCTTATTTTGTCCCAAACCACAGTTGTTTCCCTTTGGTTTGTTATGCCTATGGCCTCTATTTCCCCACAGTCTATTCCGGCCGTTTCTATTGCTTCCTTGGCCACTCCGCTTTGACTCCCCCAAATCTCCATTGGGTCGTGCTCAACCCATCCGGGCTTGGGATAGTATTGCCTGAACTCCTTTTGCGCCAATGATACAATTTTGCCGGACTTGTCGAAAAGGATGGCCCTTGAGCTTGTAGTCCCCTGGTCCAAAGCCAATATGTATTTTTTCAATACCGTCAGCTCCTTTCCTTGATCCATTCATATATTGTTTCAAAGGTTTCGTCCCTGTTTGTTTCGTTTAAAATTTCATGGCGTGCGCCTTCTACAAGTTTCTTGGACACATCCTCGTATCCATAACCTTTGTAAAATCCGAAAAGCGTTTCAATGTCCTCGCCATTTCTCCCCACAGGGTCCTTGTCTCCCGAAATGAAAAAGACAGGGATTTTCTTCATGCCCGTTTCAATATGCCTCTTGCTGTTTATTTTGATTAATCCTTCAAGCAAGTCGCCGAAAAATCCTACCGTACATACATATCCGCAAAGCGGATCCTCCACATACTTGTCTACTTCTGACTGGTCTCTGCTCAGCCAGTCGAAAGATGTCCTGTTGGGAGAAAAAGAATCGTTGAAGCTTCCGAATGAAAGTTTGTCCATCAATTTTCCAGGATTTCTTTTCCCGGCAAAAATTTTTTGCGCATCCGCAATAATCTTTGCGGGAACAAGTTCAAGCCCGCTTTTATATGCCGAGCCCGAAAGAATGACTCCGCTTGTTTCGTTTTTGTGCATGTAGTCCCTGACAATGAATGACCCCATGCTGTGACCCAGCATGAAGACCGGCACTCCCGAATATGTTTTCTTTATATGACTGTTTACAAACCCTATGTCATTTACAACTTTGCCCCAGCCTTTTTTATCAGCGAAATATCCTATGCTTCCGTTTTCCATGGCGGTAAGACCGTGCCCCCTGTGATCGGATGCGAATGTGAATATGCCCCTTTCAAGCAGAAATTCGGCCAAGGCCCCATATCGGCCTCCATGCTCTGCCATTCCGTGGACAATCTGCAAAACAGCCATAGGCGCTTCGCCTTCCCTGTCCCAAGCCCTGCAGGCTATGCGAAAACCGTTTTCATCAGTTATTTTAAATTCTCTCATACATCAAACACCCCCCTTTGTACTCATTTTACCTTTCCCCTTTTTCTTCTTTCTATAGTAGATTTTATTTGCTTTTTTTCTATTCTTAATCCGGAATAATTCGGTGGCTTCGTTTGAATGCCTTTATGCCTTCGTGGACTGAAAGGAAAATCAATGCGGCTCCGCCTACGAATCCCCAGTCCAATACCGAAAGGGGTGCGAATCCTATGAACGAATTTATGAATGGAGTGTATATTGCCATAAATGTAAGCCCTATTGAAAATACAATTGAAAGGAGTATTTTACTGTTTGTGAAAAGTGTCCTGCTGAAAAAGCTTTCGTATGTGTACCTTCTTGAAAGGACGTTCATGAACTGGCAGACGACTATGGTGGCGTAGCTAAGGGTTGTAGCCCTTGCATACAGCACATGTTGAGGCGTCATTAATACTCCTGTCCGTTTTATGAAAAGTCCGAAGTTTATAAAAGCCAAAAGCCCCATTATAAAGCCGAGAGACAGTATTTCGGCCATGGACCCCTTGCTTAGTATGTGGTCGCTTCGGCTTCTGGGCGGAGAAGTCATTATGTCTTCAGAACCCGGGTCAAAGGTGAGGGCCGTCAGCGGCAAAATCTCCGCCAAAAGGTCTATCGCCAATATTTGAATTGCAAGTATGGGTATGGGCCATCCAAAAATGGCAACTCCCATGAGTCCCAAAAGAACCACCGACAGCTCAGCCCCGTTGCTTGTCAGCGATGCCAGTATTGTCTTCTTTAGGTTGTTGTATATTGTGCGCCCTTCCCTTATTGCATATACCATCGTGGAATAACTGTCGTCCAGAAGAATCAGCTCCGCCGCCTCCTTGGAAACATCGGTTCCGATGCCCCCCATTGCGACACCTATGTGTGCGCTTTTGAGAGCGGGAGCGTCGTTGACTCCGTCTCCTGTGACTGCCACTATCTGGTCCTGGCTCTTTAGGATTTTAACAATCCTAAGCTTGTTCTCCGGTGACACCCTGGAGAATATTAGAGACTCGCTTTTCCCCATCAAAAATTTGAGTGAATCGTCGTCCATTCCGTCGAGTTCCCGGCCGGTAACGACTTCAACCGGGCTTCCGTCCTTTGAAAGCGAAATCTGCTTTCCTATGGCCTGTGCGGTTATGGCATGGTCGCCAGTCATTATGAATGTTCTTATATGAGCATCGTGGGCTTTCTCCATGGCTTCCCTGACTCCTTCCTTGGGAGGGTCGGTCATAGCCATCAAACCCAGGAACACTACATTTCTTTCAATGTCTTCAATCACATAATCGCTTTCGTCTTTTCCCAATTCTCTGTAGGCAATAGCCAGAACCCTCATCGCCTTTTGGGAATACTCGACATTCAGCATTTTAAGTTCTTCGATGTCGGCTTCACTTATCGGAACCGATTGACCGTTTCTGTATATGGACTTGCTCACATCGAGAACGCTGTCCATGGCTCCCTTCATGGTGAGAACCTTCTTGTCCCCGAATTGCCTTACCGAACTCATTCGTTTTCTTACCGAATCGAAGCTGAACTCGTGCAGCTCGGGGTTTTCCTCGTCCTCCTTGGGAGACCGCGTGCCGAGCTTGGTTGAAGCCGCGACCATTGCGGCTTCGGTTGGATCTCCTATGGCATACCATCCAGGATGATTGTCGTCGGGCTGGTGTATCTCAGCATTCGACGCCATTGTAGCGGCATCGAGCATTATTTCTATCTCTCCAATTTGATCCTTGCCAAGTTCTCTTCCCTCGGAATCCTTTATACCGCCCTTGGGCTGGTAGCCTATTCCTGTCAGCTGGTATTCTTTTCCGTCAAACCAAAGATTTTTCACAGTCATCTCATTTTTGGTGAGGGTGCCGGTCTTGTCGGTGGAAATCACATTTGTGGAGCCCAGTGTCTCGACTGACGACAGCTTCCTTATTACGGCGTTTTTAGACGCCAAACGTCCGACTCCGTTTGAAAGAGCCACCGTAACCTGCATAGGCAAGGCCTGGGGAACAACCGCAACGGCTATTCCTAGTCCGTATACCAGGGCAAAATTCATTCCCAATCCCTGGCTTATGCTTATGCCGAACAGAATAAAACCTATTAAAACAGCAAAAATGGCTATCCTGTTGGCTATAACTCTCATCTCCAATTGGAGGGGAGAGGATGAAGTTTCCTCCTCCTGGGTCATGTCAGCAATTTTGCCGAGTTCGGTTTCCATTCCGGTTGCAACCACTATTCCTTTTGCGTTGCCGGAAGCCACTGTGGTGCCCAGGTATGCCATGTTGTCCCTGTCTGCAAGCCCCGCCTCTTTTTTTATGGTATCCGAATTTTTTTCCTGGGGCATGGACTCTCCTGTCAAAGAAAAGTCATTTGTCCTGAAGTTGAAGGCTTCCATTATGCGTATGTCGGCAGGAATCTTGTCGCCTTCCTCCATGTAAATAAGATCTCCGGGCACCAGGTCCGACTGCGGAATTTCCTTCAGCTCCCCGTCCCTGTATGCTTTGGAAGGCGATTGAACCAGTTTCTTGAGGGAATCCATTATATTTTCAGCCTTGTTTTCCTGGAAGTATCCTATGAAGGCGTTGACCATAACGATTATTCCCATTATTATGGCATCATTGAAATTGCCTATGAGAACCGACATAAATGCAGCAACCATAAGGAGAATCACCAGCACATCCTTAAACTGATAAAGGAACATGAGCCATTTGGGTATTCTTGCCTTTGCCGTCAATTCATTTTTTCCAAAGCTCTCCAGTCTTTTGGAAGCATCCTTTGAATCAAGCCCCCCGGCTGCGGTTTCTAGAATTTGAAAAATTTCAGCAAGACTCTTCATATAATAATCTGTTCTTTTCATAATCATTCCTCCATGAACATAAAGTGGCAATTGCCACCTGCGCCAAGCTCTAATAAAATTAAACAAAGCCCGGGCATGCCTGCCCGAGCTTTGTTATCTTCATGCCTCGTAGGCAACGATGCCTATAAGTCCCGGACCCGTATAAACTCCCATTACAGGCCCAAGCTGAGCAAAAAAACTTTCCTGAACTTTCCCTATTCCCCTTATTTTATCCATAAGCTTAAGTGCCTCTTCATCTGCATCAGCGCTTATCACCGCAAGATTGAAAGACTTTCCGGCGTATTTGGCCTTCATGAGTTCGAACATTTTGTTTATGGATCTTTTTCTGCCTCTAACCTTGGAAATAGTGTGGTAAACTCCATTATCATTGATTCCTATTATGGGCTTAATTCCGAGCATTTCCCCCATAGTGCCCTCTACCAGACCTATTCTTCCCCCAAGTTTAAGATATTCAAGGGTCTTTACCACAAAAGTCAAGTATGTGTCTTCTTTTGTTTTGCGAATTTTTTCCATTATTTTTTCCAAGTCGTTGCTTCTGTCCCTTTCCTTTGCGGCTTCTATAGAAAGGAATCCAAGACCGAAGGACAGCGATTTTGAGTCCACCACTTCTATGTTGAGTCCAGAATAACTTTCCGCCACTTGCCTTACCATATTGTATGTACCGCTTAGTCCAGATGAAATCAAGCTTATGACCACATCGGTATAAGCCTCTTCCTTCAAACGATCAAGAAGCTTTATTACATCTCCTGGCAAAGGCAAAGAGCTTTTGGGAACCTCTTTTTCCAAATTGTCATATATTTGCTGAGGTCTTATGTCCAAACGATCCCTATACTCTTTTTCCCTGTAAATAACCCTGAGAGGAAGCATCTCTATGTTGTATTCCTCCATTTGTTCAGTGGAAAGATCGCTTGTCGAATCTGTAACAATAGCAATTTTTTTCATCATTATCGATTCCTTTCAAAGTAGTCTTTCTGCTTTATATTACCATATTACCCCTAAGCTAACAAGATGCGGCCGGATCGGTCTTGAATTTGTAATTTGATGATATATAATTAAACTACTTGATTACAAAGGAGCTGAAATAAATGGGATTTTATAATTTTTCCAAAAAACACTACCTGATAAGCGCAGCGCTGGGAGATAAAACATCGAAATTCACGAAGATATCCCAACAATACCCCAGAAAAACTTTCTTGCGCAACTATTTCAAACATATGCGCCGGGCTGTTCATCAATTTGCAGATTTGCTTTATTCATCAAATGACAATAATGCCGGCAGCATTATAAGCCTCGATGACGAAAGGTCTAAAACCTTTGTGGATTTGACTGCGCTCTACTTTACAATTGCAATGACATCGCGGAAAGAAAATGTCAAAATGCTAAAAAAGATTAACCTTTCAAAGCCCACGCTTTTGGGAGAACTTTACAATGAGCTTGAATTCAATTCAGAGGAAAGAAAGCTTGGTAAACATTTCGCAAGCCAGTCGGCGCTTGACTTTTCTACCTTCGCTTCAAATTGGTGCAAACTGTTTTATGAAAAAGTCTTAAGACCTGAAAATCCTGAAATTTCAAAAGAAGAAGAGGATGCTCTGATCAATATGATCCACAACAGTTTCCTTTTCTATATGAAAGCCTTCAGCTAAGGCAACAAATATGTACTTTCTTTTGATATTTACCCCGTAAAATTGTCACAACGCAAAATGGCTGTTTAAAAAACAGCCATTTTTTTAAATTGTTCAATCAACTTTTGATGTTTCGTAAAAATCCAGGATTTGACCGCATTCAAGTCCCAGCCTGTCCGCGCTTCCTGATGGCATTTCCATTACCGCCCGGCTATTTTTATATATTCCGCTTACTGCCCATGGCCTTAAATTCTTCTCTAAAGCAATTATTCTGCCCTTTTTATCTAGAAAGACCGCATCGATCGGTATCTTCATGAAAAACATGTGTATCGAATTGCATGGTTTTATAATAAGAGCCTCTGCCCCTATATGGGATTTCCACATGAGCCCTAGAAACCTTTCTTTGAAAGTCTCAGTCATATTGATGTCATTCAGTATGATCTCTTTTCGTTTTTCAGAATAAATCACCATTTTTTTCATTTTTATCTCCCGAAAATATCAATCAACCTGATTACTGACGGTCCCAGTATCACAACAAAAATAGCCGGGAAAATGAACATTACCAGGGGAAACAATATTTTTATAGGCGCTTTCATTGCTTTTTCCTGTGCCTTTTGCTTTCGTTTTTCCCTAAGTTGCGCCGACTGAACCCTTAAAACATTTGTTATGGGGACACCTAGCTCTTCAGCCTGTATTACAGCCGCAAGAAAAGCGGTAAGCTCGGAAACATCGCATCGGTCCGCCATGTTTGAAAGAGCTTTTTTTCTATTGGCCCCAAGCTTCATTTCTCCAATTGTCTTTTTGAATTCTTCCGAAAGCGGCCCATCCATTTTTTCAACGATTTTTCCCAAAGCTCCATCAAAGGAAATCCCCGCTTCAACACAAACCGTAATCAAATCCAAAGCATCAGGTATTTCATGCTCAAGCTGAAGTTTTCTTTCCTTTGCAATACGCGACAACATTGCCCTTGGAAAAGCATTCCCCAAAAACACTAGCGCTAGTGCGGATGAATATGCTTTTACAGGATTTTCAAATGCTGTTGTCATGTAAATTCCAAAAGCAACCGGAAGAATTAATCCTGTTCCAAGTCTTATGCTTATCCATCGGCCATGGGTCATTCCCCATGGATTTCCTGCACGGGCAATATCCAGTCCGATTATCTTTATCATTTTCTTGGGAGTTATATTCTCTATTAAGCGGTTGAGCCTTGCAATCGCAGGTTTGATTATCCTTTCGCGGAAGGGACTTTCCAATTCGCTGTTTTCTTTATCGCCCCCTGAATTCTTAGCCAAGGCATCGAGCCGCTCTTCAATTCTTATTCCATCTTTACCCAATCCCGACAAAATCAATTGCATGATGAAAAATACACTTATTCCTGTCGATACCGCTATGGCTTGAGTCACAATAATACGCCTCCTACAGTTTTATATCCACTATTTTCTTTATAACCGTGTATCCCAAAATTTCGCTTACAACCGCACCTGCCAGCATTATTCTGCCCAAAGGATTTTCTATAAGGAGACGCATATAATCCCCATCGATGAACAAGATTGCAATGCCCAGCAAAACAGGAAGCATGGCAACTATTATCCCCGAAAATCGTCCTTGTGCCGTCAGCGTTTTCACTTCCGTCTTTATTCTCACCCTGTCCCTTATTGTGCTTGTTATCTGGTCAAGTATTCCAGAAAGATTTCCACCCGTCTGTCGTTGGATCATTATTGCCGTCACCATCAATTCCAGGTCCTTGCTGACCACCCTTTCGGATAGATTGTGCAAGGCTTCCTCGGTCTGCACTCCCAGACGCATCTCCCTCAAAAGTTTCCCGAACTCGTCGGCCATTGGATCAGGCATTTCCTTTACTACCGAATCTACTGCCTGCATGAAACTGTGTCCGACTTTAAGAGAATTTGATACAAGTGCTATAGTGTCTCCAAGCTGGTTGTTGAATTCCTTGTAGCGTTTGTTTTTCTTTCTCGTAATAAGAATGGGAGGAAGAAAAAAACCAAAAACTCCTGCAGTAAAAGCGAAGGCATTCAATCCTCCAGCCAATTTGAATAGAACAGCTAAAATACCTGCTGAAAACATTTGAAAAACCATTATTTCTTCGCCTCTCAAGAAAAGCCCCGCACTCAATGCCTCCTTTTGAAGATATGCAGAGTAACGCTTGCCGATTTTCAATGACTTGACAATCTTGTACCATACCCTGTAGATTCCCAGGCTTTTTATGTCTGTAATCCTTTTTCTTTTTCTTTTTTTCCTTACATTCGCTTTTCTTTCCTTATTGGCGACATAAAAATTTACGCGATCGATTATTCGGTCGTTGAAAACCGACCGGTACAACAAATGATAGACCATGAAAAAAACCGACAATGCTGCAAATATGGAAATTAATGCAATCATCTTTTCAACTCCTTAAACAAGGGGGTTGGTGATTCCCTTGGATTCCATTTCACCTATAAAGCTCGGCATTATGTTAGTGAATTCAAAATGACCTTTCACTTTCCCCTCCTGGGTCATGCCCTGCTGAACAAATCTGAAAATATCCTGCATTATTACAATGTCTCCCTCCATTCCCTGAACCTCTGATATGTGGGTGATTTTTCTGCTTCCGTCTTTCATTCTGGATTGGTGTATGACAAGATGCAGGGCTGAGCCTATCTGTTCCCTTATTGCACGGACCGGAAGTTCCATCCCCGCCATCAATACCATTGTCTCGAGTCTCGAAAGCATGTCCCTGGGAGAATTGGCATGGCCTGTGGTTATTGATCCGTCATGGCCTGTATTCATTGCCTGCAGCATGTCAAGAGCCTCTCCTGACCTAACTTCGCCTACAACTATCCGGTCAGGTCGCATCCTGAGGCTGTTCTTTACAAGATCCCTTATTGAAACAGATCCGCTTCCCTCTATGTTGGCCGGCCGAGTTTCAAGCCTGACTACATTGGCCTGGTTAAGCCTCAGTTCAGCGGCATCCTCTATAGTAACTATTCTTTCCTCGTTTGGAATAAAGGATGAGATGACATTCAGCGTCGTTGTCTTTCCGCTCCCGGTTCCTCCCGATACTATTATGTTCATCCTTGCATGCACGCATGCTTTTATGAATTCCGCCATCTTTGGAGTAAGTGTTCCAAAGGAAACCAGATCCTTGATTTGGAAAGGTTCCTCTGAAAATTTTCTTATGGTCATTGACGATCCGTCGATGGCAAGCGGGGGAATTATGGCATTTACGCGTGATCCGTTGGGAAGCCTGGCATCAACCATTGGAGAACTTTCATCTATGCGCCTGCCCAGGGGTGCAACTATTTTTTCTATTATGTGGTTGACATGGGCATTGTCCTTGAATTCCTTGTCGGCCAAAATAAGCTTGCCTTTCTTTTCAACAAAGATCCTATCATATCTGTTTACCATTATTTCGGTTACATCCTCGTCTCTCAGATAGGCTGTTATTGGGCCGAATCCCATTATTTCATCTACCAGTTCCTGGAATATGTCAAAAAATACTTTCTGGTCTATTTCCAGGCCTTCCTCATCGAGAACATTTTGCAGCAGTTTTTCTATCTCTTGCTCAAGCTGCTCCTCTTCCTCTTCCATTTTCTCGAAGTTAAGGTTGTATTCCTCCACTATCCTGTTTTGCACTTTTTCTATGAGCCGGGCATATTCCGATTTTTCAAAGCTTTTCCGGCCTGCTGGCGTTTTTTTTGTTTCTCCCGCTGATTTTTGGTTTTTCCCAAGTCTTTCTTTAAGCGTCACGCCAACACCTCCTATCCTCTAATTATGTCTTTACTTATCCTGCCGAGAGCCTTGTTTGTCTTGTTTATTCCCCTTGCATTTATATGGGGAAGGCCCTTATTCACTGCTTTTACAAGGGATTTTTTCGCTTCAGGAATTTTATAATCTATTTTTCTTTCAAAAATCCGTTCCAAATCGGCATATCCGATTCCCAACTTTGGATTTGCCATATTAGCAAGTATCTTGATTTTTTCATCGGGATATTCAAGTGATTTCATTATTTCAATTCCTATTTTTACATTCTTAACAGAAACTATGTCCATCGCCGACACCATTAATATTTCATCCGCAAAATCAAGAGCGGCAAGAGTGGCGTCACTGAAACTGCTTGCCATGTCTATTACAACATAATCGTATGTCTGCCTTAAAAAAGCGAGAATCTCCCTTATGGCTTCCCCCCCTATATACTCTGCATATTCAGGACTTGGCGGAGATGCCAAGACCATAAGGTTTTCCATGTATTTTGTCATCAAGCTATTTATTGTCAAAGGATCTATGCTGGCTGTCTCCTCCATTATGTCCGCGATAGTCATTTCGGGCTCAAGATTCGCCATCAGTGCTACATCTCCAAACTGCAAGTCTAAATCCACAAGCGCTATTCTCCCACTGCTTTTTTTTGCCATGTCTACAGCAAGATTCAAGGCTATGGTCGTTTTCCCCACTCCACCTTTTGTGCTGAATATTCCTATTGTTCGCCCATCTTTTTTGTCTTTCCTTTCTTGGGTCTCCTTGGGAATTTCAAACTTGATACTTTTTTTGTATGTCAAGCGTATTGTGCTTATCAACCTGTTGATGTCAAGCGGAAGCGTCACATAGTCCTTTGCCCCGCTTACCATTGCCTTTCTGACCTGCTGGGCCCCTATTTCCCTGGCCATTATTATGACCGATGTGTTTCTGCATGTTTCAGCTATTTTTTCGCATGCCTGGTATCCGTCCATTTGCTGCATTTCAGAATATATAAGCACTATATCGGGCATAAGCCTTTCGGCCAATTCCACAGCTGCAGGGCCGGTATCCGCCTCCCCAATTACTTCAATGGCTTTTTCTGTCATAAGATACCGTTTTATGAGTTCGCGTGTGTCCCTCCTGTTTTCGGCTATCAGAACACTTATTTTTTTACCCATTTCTTCCCCTCCTTATTTGGGAATCACTATCTTGCCCTTGTCGGTTACAAGATCATTCCTTACAACACCCGGAGTGAAATATTCCGAATCGTCTCCGAAAGGCCTGAGCGCCAGTTTTATGCTTCCCATTTCCTCTCCAAGCACAAGTTTTTCACCCTCTTCAGCTGAGACAGCAACAGTTACTGCGTAATTGTTGGGGATTTCCTTTCTCTCTTCTCCCTCAACATTCAATATTTCCTTGCTTACTGCAAGCACCTGTATATCCTGAAGCAACAAAATCGATGTTTCTGGCATATAAATCTTTGAGCTTGCTGTTTCTATCGTTTTTTCGTATGCGGTTATATAAATGTCCACATAATCGTTTGGCCGTATCAAGTCTCCTACTCCGCTAAATTGATCTATATTGACCGAAATCGCCCGCTTTCCCGTCGGAACCATAAAGGACAACTCGTTTTCGTCGCTTTCTATCATTCGCTCTCTTGCGAATATTTCCCCTTCAAGTATGCGTTCCTTTGTTACCATGCCCACTATTTCATTCCTGTCGGTTAGGGCTGAAGCTGGAATGTAGGAATCCTCCCCCACTTCCATCGAATCTATGTCGGATCCGTTTATTCTGCTACCCGGCATCAAGGCCTTTTTCGCCACAAGAATTGTTTTTTCATTTTTTGGTGATTCACTAGTATTGACGCTGCCCAAAAACTGATATGTCAGATAGGCCGCAGCAATCGCAAACAAAAGAGCTGCCAGCAGTATTTTCTTTTTCGCTTTCATTTCCATTCCCTCCTCATTGCATCAGCCTAAGTCCGTATGCCCCATAATTGTTTGCTGTATCGTCTGTGTCTCCGCTTGCCACATATTCAATGAACCTTCCTACAACTACCGCCGATTTATCTTCTTCTCTTGTCTCCTCTACAAAGAATACTGCAAAACCGCTAACCTCGATCTGGTCCCGGCCAAGGGCGTCGAAAGAATCCACAACCGGTATTGTCCAAAGCCTGAGCGAAGTTTTTGTGAAATCTTCAAAAGTAGCACTGTCCTTTCCGAGAATATAGTTTATTCCGTCCACAGTCGGTCCGCTCATGTTTCCCGGCTCTGTGTCAATTTGGTCGCCGACCGATATTTTACCGCTATATCCAAACTTGACATTATCCTTAAAGCTGTCGGCCCCTCTAAGCCCAAGGGCAACCGCTCCGTAGTTGCCTGTTTTGCCGTCGCCGGCTCCTTCCTTCAGCGTAACGCTTTCTCCATAACTGAATCCGTCCCATTCCACTGCAAAAGGCCTGAGACCCTCATAAACCGAACCGGCCACTCCGAGCTTTACATAGGCGCTTTGGCTGACCTCCTTGCTGAAAAGCCCGAAAATCCCTGCAAATCTGTAATTGACCGTTTGTTCTGCTGTAACTCTTATTCCGCATGAGTCCTCATCTATTTCCACCAGAATCCTCCCCGGCACCGCCCCATTTGCCTCAGCATATTCAATGGCTATGTTTCTTGCCGCATCCGGGTAGATGGGAAGTTCCTGCCCTCCGGCCAATGCGGCAGAGTCTACGGCATTAAGGAGCCTGTGCTTTTCTATCATTACAGAGCCGACATCTATGACCAGGGCCGACATTCCAATAATTGCAGAAAGGGCTATTGCAGTCATGACCATAATATTTCCCTTTTGATCAAGTCTTTTTGCCACATAAATCACCTCTTTGTCCCTACTCCATCCTCATTGATGTTGTTATTTCAATATGGTGCGGGTTGTCTACAAATGCTCTTATTACGGGTGTAACCAGGTCTATGTCGTAAGACACAGTTACCAGTACGGTCTCTCCTCTACTTCTTGCGGTTTCTTCAGGGCTAATTGAAACTCCCACCCTTTCCATGTCCAATCCTGAAAACGAATCCTCTACTCTTTGTACAGCCTGAAAGGTACTCGCTCCAAGAGCCGTGTTCCTGGCACCTTCCCTTGCCGCATTGTTTACAATCAGATAAGCGTTCATTACTCTTCCGAATTCGAAGATTCCCATGAAAAGCAGAAGAAGAATCGGAAGAAGCAAAGCCATTTCAACCACAGCCTGCCCTTTTTGGTTTTTTATTTTTCCGATCATTCTTCTTCCCTCCATTATAGATTTAAAGGGGACTCCCCGCTTCAGGTCGCCCCCTTTACTTTTATACCAACATTGTCAAACTGCCAATAAACGAATCGAGCCATCTAGCAATCAAGCCAAGATTGAGTAAAGCGACCATGCTTATGCTCGTTATCGCCAGCACATATTCCACCATGCCTTGTCCCTTATCATTAATCATTTTTAGCATAAATCGTTCAACCCGCAATTCTATTCTTTTACCTGGCAAATTCCGGGAAGCACACATTACGACGCTGCAGGTGTTATAGCTGTAGTAATGCTGTCAAATAAAGAATCCAGTCCCGGTCCAAGAAGGTTTATTCCAACCATTGCAATCAACGCTATTCCGCCGATTATCAGTGCGTATTCAACCATTCCCTGTCCCTCTTCGTTCCTTACTAATCCAAGCATTTGTGTCAAGTATGCAAACATTTTTTATCCTCCTTTGAATTATCCCGATGACAAAGTCTTCTTTCGAAGGCTTAATAATACTTCGGCGGCTCGGCTGCCATAGAAATTTCCCAAGGCCCGTCACTTTGCGTCCTTTCCTTTCAGAAAGTTTGCTTTTATCGGTATTCCGAAATACTTCCAAGCGGAAATTGCTCCATCATCATTATTTACCGTCAATCAATTATTTCCACAATTCCATAATTTGCGTGATACAAAATAGTCAAACCCAGGTTCTCTGTTATAAACCTCAGTGGAACCATAGCCCTTCCGTTCAGTATCAATGCCGGCACGTCAATTTCGTTTGTTTTCCCATTGACGCTCACCCTTTTTCCACCGACCCAGATGAGAATTTCTTTTTTGTCTTTTCTGACCGTCACTTTTCTTTCAAGAGGATCCCAATGAACAGATGCTTCGAATGCCTCCGCAACAGTCCTTACGGGAACCATTGTCCTTCCTTCCTTTATAACAGGCGGGGTATCGAATTTGAAATTCATAGACTCGTTTAATATGCATTCTACTCCCAAGGGAAAAACATTCTGGTAATTACCTGTTATAAATTCCGACTTTTGCTTGAGCAAAGCCATTTCCTCTGAAGAATACAGTTCTTTAGCCTGCCTGCTTCGCTCAACGAGATTGTTTTCCTCGCAAAAGCCGAAATTGCCAATCCCGTTGAAAACCAGTATGAAAGTCATGAACAACAAAGCGATCAATTTTTTTATAGACATTCACCCCCTCAATAAAACAAACCCGTATCGCATACGATACGGGTCATTAAACCTTTTTCTCCCCAAAAAATCAGTTTCAGCATTTTCGAGGACCCAGCCACCCTTGGTTTAAACCTTTAGGTCTGTGGTTTTGCGTCCCGGCCTTTCAACCGGTTTGCCATTATCGGTATGCTTAGAAATTTATCTTATTCCGTTTGCCTATAGAATACGAATTTGATTTATTTTTGGGGCACTTTTCTTAGATTTCTTTATATTTTTTTAAAGTTTACATGTTTTTATAATTGAATGCCAGTATTTCAACATCCTTTCCGCTTTCAGCTTCTGTGTTTTTAGATTTATCCTTTTTTCCTGTTTCTCTATTGCTCTTTCCTCCTGGCTCAGTCTCTTTTGCATTTTCGCCGGATTTTTTTTCCTTCATCCCTTGATTCTTTGACAAAGCCGACTTTTCCACCCCTTGCGAAGAAACGTCTTCTTTATTCCGCGCCGCTTTTTCCTTTGCCTGATTTTCCTGTCCGTTGGCATCATCCTCAATAGTCGCTCTTACCTTTTCTTCTCTTTTGTCCCCACTTCTTTTTTCTTTGTTTGGCGACACTTCATCCTTTCCTTTATCCGGAATATTCAAAGTCCCGGCCACCCTATCATTCTTGGCTACTTTTACCTTTGCCTGCTTTTCATGTCCGCTGTTAAAATCTTCTTTAGCTAATTTCATCGGATCTTCTTTGTTTTCCTTAATTCCTTTTCCGCAGTTCGAACTGACATCGGCCTTTTCCCCCTTGCTGGTATTTTTCATTCCAACAAGCGTATCCCCCTCTTCCACCAGCTTGTTTTCAGCAGGCATATCTTTTATTTCCATGTTTTTAGAAAGTGCGGTTTTTACATTGTTCACTTCACTTTCATTGCCTTTATCTTGGTTTTCCCTTTTAATAGCAATATTTTTCACTGAAGCCTTTTCCCTTTTATGTTCCGTCTCTCTCGAAGTTTCTGTTTTTTCGGGTACCTCTTTCATGTGCTTCGATTGTCGCAATACTCCGCTTTGTTCGTCTTTTTCAAGATTTTTGTAAACATGCACTTTTTCTTCATCTATGATTCTTTTTTCTATTATTTCAGTAGCCTTCATTTTATTGATTTCTTCCATACTGAATGCAGAATCATTTTCACAAAGTTCATATATCTTGTATTTGCCCAAGCTGGTTTCCATATTCCTGCTTTCTTCATAGTCTCCGCTGTCGACTTCAAGTACAAAAACCTCTATTTGCTTTTGAACTATCATGGGCTCTTCAAAAATCTTTCCGGCTATTTTTTCAGCATAATCCGCCTTGCCGGATTTCAAATCCACTGCCGAAACTATAAGCTTTGAATCAGCTTTCAAGTAATGCGTTTTTTCCGCCTCTTCCAACGTCCTGTTTATGGCTTTTTCTATGCTCAGCCCCTCAAGCCCGCAATCCGAGATTTTCTGTCCGTCCTCGTTCATGGCTTGTGTCCTAATAACAAAATCTTCTTTGTCCAGGTAATATTGAATACTTGGATTTATATCCATGCTGACCACAGCATAAACATTTTGAGACGGCAAATGTTCAAATCCGAAGGCAATTCCGATAGCAAAAATTAGCATCGCAGCCGACATCAAGGCCTTGAAGATTATATTGCTCCCTGTATTTCTTTCCACATAGATATCTTCCCTGGTATAGATGATTCTGTCCCCTTCAGAAAGAGAACCTTTCTTTACAACCTTTTCATACATGCCCTGATCACTAAGTACAATTCCGTAATCTTTTTTAACTTCCATTACTACTCCCTTACTTATCAATAAGCTCCCCCCCTTCCTTGTCAAATCCAGGCAATTGATTCTTAATGTCCGGCCAGTCATTTATCAATATAAGCACTGCCGCCATTATGAATTTATTACTTCTGCGAATCGCCTTTTGGCTTATTTGCATTTCTTTTCTTATATGGCTATACGGTAATTTCTTTTTCAACAAAAATTCATTTTTCAAAATTGCATTTGCGCTGACCATGTTTGCAACACGAAGCGCCTTTGTTCTAGTATCCTTATGCTTGGGAGACTCTTCAAGCAACTCTTCCAAACTTATATTGAACTCGCACAATTTCAATTTGAATTCTTTCAACTGCTCTTTTATGTCTAGTCTCGGAGTAAAATCCCCTGTGCTGAATTCCTTTTCCAATACATTGCCATTTCCAGTGTCAAAAGAAGACAAAGGAATCGATTTGTTCCTGCTTTCCTTTTTTATATAGTCCTTTACCCTGCTTGAAATTACCATGTCTGCGTATGAAATAAAATTTCCTTTTTCCGAGTCATACCTTTTCAATGCTTCATCAAAAGCTTTGAGCCCTATTGAAAATTCATCACTTTCCGTTGAATCCAAATAAGCATCAATACATTTTGATACGCTTTTTACAATAAATGGAATATAATCGCGAATAAAGGCCTCTTTTTCCTGTTTGTTCCCATTTTTTATAGATGTTATTCTTCTTTCAAGAACTTGAGAGCCCTTGCTGTCTGTTCTTCTTGACACAATAATATTCCCCCATTGTATAAAGGATACGTATTGCCTGATTATTTTAAGTCACATTTACATCAAAAAATAGAATTAAAATTCTATTTTTTCCTGGTCCCATACCCGAAAATCCTTAAATAGATGTATACTGCAAAAAATGTAGCTGCCGCAAAACCTATAAATGTCTGCATAGTTCGCCTCCAATATGATTATTTTATTATTTTTTCCATCTCTTTGGTCATTATTGACGCCATAGCCTTGTTGCCGCAAGCATTAAGGTGCAATCCGTCAGAATACATCTTCCTGCCTCCATCTGAATACTTTTCCTTGAAATGCCCGTACAGGTCTATATAGGCGATTCCGAATATTTCGGAATACAACTTTACCCATTGCCTGTAGTCAAGAATTTTTTCACGTACCAGGTTGAAATCTGTAAATCTAAGCCATTCATCTCTGACCATTTCAACCAATATGTCAACTTCAATTCCTATTACCGGCAATATGCCCCGGGCAAGCGACTGGTAGGCCATTGAAGAAATGTTTGCCTTGACCCTGCTTGTGGGTTCCCCAACAATAAAATCATTGGCTCCACCCATCAAAACAACCGCTTTTGGTTTTTCCTTTAAAACATCCTCATTGAAGCGCGATAACATTCCTCCTGTAGTGTCCCCATTAACCCCTTTGTTTATGTATTCATCTCCACTCTGTCCTGATGCGATGCTTGTCCAAACATCTCCGCGCCTGACCCCGTATCCATATGTCAAACTATCCCCTAAACATACAATTTTCATGAATCCTCCCCTTGTCTCTTTTTATTTATTATATATTAGGCAGAATAAAAAAGGAATCCATAGCAAGATATGGATTCCTTTTGTTTTTTATGCCAATTCTTCTATTTTGTTTTCCAAATCTCCTATTTCATTAAAAATAAGCGTCAATTTCTCAGCATCAACTTCCGAATCAATTTTATGCGCTTCATATACCAAGTCGCCAATCTCCCTCTTCTTAACTTTGATTTCGGCTTCAAGCTGAGCCTTGTTGATTTTCATTTTCCCCGTCTCCACCAGTTCAGCCGATTTTGCGCCTATCGTTGAAGCGGTATCTTTTGTGGTGTTTTTTATCTTATCCATCAAACTCATAATTTTTCCTCCTTCGTATTATTTCTTCCGTCTTTCATTAATACCCTCTATTTAATGAATTACTCAAATCGCCTTACTTCATTTTGCCCTTTTCTATTAAGCCCTTGTTTCCATTTGTTGTTTGTCATGCTAGAAATTCTTTTCTGCTGTTCTTAATACAACAATAGTACATCTTTATTGCCCATCGGTCAAAATTCTTTGTCACTGTACATATACGAGGCCAGGTTTTCTTCATCATATTGTACGTATACAACTTTTATCTTTTCAAGATGCTTTTCCATCTTTTCTACCAATTCAATTGCTTGCTCTCCCTTCGCCTTCTTAGCAAGGGTCAAGGCATGGGAAGACATTGAAGTTAAGGCCTTGAAACCGAATATGTTTGCTGTTTCCCTTATCATCTTAAATATTTCGTGCGTAGCTTCAAAATTCCCTCTTTCAATGAATCCCCTTATGTCAGCAACATCTTTCTTCCTGTCAATGATAAATTGCGGAATGAATTCAGCAAAATTTTGATCAATGTAAACGACTCCTTTCATGCCAACACCTCCCTATTTCTTTTATATCCCTTATACCCATAAAATTCATTGCAAAATATTCATTCGCCAAAAGTTTTTCCCGGTATGAAGACTAAAATAAAAGAGTAAAAGGCCTCGATTAAAATCGAAGCCTTTTACTCTTTTTCAAGAATATAGGCAGATACAATTTCAGCATAATAAAGATTATGGAAATTGCCGCTTTTGTAGTGGTCATCCTTGATTTTTCCGGGAATAGAATCCCTCTCTATTTTATTTTTCATAAGAACTCTGCAATCAAGATGCAATTCGCAGTCACCCACTATATATGTTTCCAACGTTTTTGATTTCATTGCGGTTAAACCGCACTCTAAAAATTTATCTATGTTTTCACCCGATGTCTGCCCGCACAAAAGCAATTCGTCTCCAAAGTCCATACCAATGGGAATGCTTATTGTAAACTCTCCGGTTTTTTCTATCAGTCCACACGAAAACCTTGAAGGCCTAAGCAAGACCGTAATTACAGGCCTGTCCCAAATTATGCCTATGCTAGCCCATGCTATTGTCATTGTGTTGACGGTTCTTCCATTTTTAGTGCTTAAAAAAACGCCCTTTGGCAATTGCCTTAGCAATTCCCCGGAATAGAATTCATAATCAGCTTCTCTATACAAAAAACCACCTCAACCCCTCGCTTAATTTAAAGGCTTAACCTAGTTTTTTATACCCCTTTGCTTGCTGAATAATCAATCTTCCCGCAAATTTTGACCTTCCCTTTCTATTTGGTCCTTGACTATTTCAGCCATTTTCGATGTATCCCTGCCTGGTAAGCTTTCCGGATTGACCGCTTTCAAAACAGAAACCTTCACCTTGGCCGGTTTTACTTTCAATGTATCCCTGCCTTGTATTCTCCATGTTCCATCAATCGCCAGGGGCAGCAGAGCAACCTTGGATTTTGTGTATATTTTGAAAGCACCCGGCTTGAATTCACCCATTGATTCCTCACCGCTTCTTGTCCCTTCTGGAAACACACACAGCGAATCCCCTTTTTTAACAGCTTCGGCGGCTTTTCCTATAGACTTCAGCGCCGCTCTGGGGTTTTTTCTGTCCATGAACACGCAATTCAAATGCCTCATCCATCGTCCGACTATGGGAACTTTTCTCAATTCTTCTTTGGCCAAAAATCCCACAGGCCGGTTTACATATCCCAAAATAAGCGGTATGTCAAAATTGCTTTGATGATTTGAAACCAAAAGCACCGGTCCCTTTTCGGGAATATTTTCAAGCCCTCTTATTTCGACTCTGCTGCCGCTTATTGAAAGGACCGACCTGCCCCATATTCTGGCTATCCTTTGAGAAAAAACTTTACTTCGATCTTTTGAAAAGATATTTATTATTTCTACTGCAGCCATTGCCGGCAAAGTCAGAAAAAGTCCCACCCAAAGGAGTATGTAAAAATATATTGTTCTCAGCATAATTAATTTCCCCTCTATTCTTTCTGATCGATTTCATTTTCCGCTTGCAGCCTGGTCCCCTCTTTTGCAAGCCGGTTCTTGTGCCTCATTATTGCAAGCTTCTGCATGTCCTCGATCTTGTCCTGTTCGTCAACTATTTCAACTTTAAGTATTTCTTCCACAATATCCTCAAGGGTAACTATCCCGTTGAACATTCCATACTCATCATAAACCAATGCCATGTGGCTTCTGTTTTTTATGAATACATTGAGAAGGCTGTCCAGCCTTGTGTCGACATCTGCAAAAATGACTCCCCTTTTTTCGCAAGCATCACCCACTGATGCTTTCATGGCGCCACAAAAGCCTATCAATTTCTTTACATACAATATTCCTATTATATTTTCTTGTTTTCCTTCATATACCGGAATTCTCGAAAATCCTTTTTTCCTTATTTCCTCAAGAAGGCTTCCGTCAACCAGTCTTGTTGAATCAAGCAAATATGAAACTGTTTTCGGCGTCATTATGTCAAATGCTTTTTTTTCAGAAAAAGACAAAGCTCCCAAAATTATTCTTTCCTCGTCCTCGTCTATGTTCGAATCGGGAGAATCCTCGTGTTCCTTTATTATTTCGCCCAGTTCGCTTTTGGACCAGATTGTAGGTAGTTCTTTTCCAAGCATAAAATCCAAAACCCTTGACAAGGGATAACATACGGGAAAAAAGATATAAATAATCATCTGAACAAACCCTGCTGTCTTAGCCCCTATTTTTAGCGCATTTCTTGAAAATATAGCCTGCGGCAGAATTTCTCCAAACACCAGAATCAAACCCGTGGAAATTATTCCGGCAAGCAGGCCCCTTGCAATGCTGCCCAAAAATATCGCCATGGCGGAATTTACAGCAACATTTCCAATAAGCAATGTGCACAGAAGCAGATTCCCATTTTTTCTGACCTTGTATACCTTTTTTGCCTTCTTGTCCCCAAGGCGAATTTTTCTTTTCAATTCCGAAACATTGAGGCTGAAAAGACCCAGCGTCAAGCCCGAAAAAACCGCAGACATTAAAAGCAAGATGGCTATGACAACATAATTCATTCCCTGCATCCTCCTAGAGCATTTTTTTATTCTTGAAATACCTTATCATAAAAAAAACGGTCGCTAAAGTTATTGCCCAAAACGTGGGATAGGCTTGGCGCCATCCTATTTCCGGCATATACTTGAAATTCATTCCATATATACCTGTTAAGAATGTCAATGGTATGAATATCGTAGCGAATACAGTAAGGGTGGTCATTATCTTGTTCATTCTGTTGCTCATATTGGACAAATAGGTGTCGGACATGCCTGTAACCATTTCCCTGTAAATAGACAGAGAATCTATTATATGAAAAACATGCTCGTATGAGTCCCTGAAATAAATTCTCGTTTCCGGCTTTACAACTTCAATTTCATCCCTGGACAGTATATTGAAAACATCCTTGAGCGGCCATACTGAATTTCTTAAAATCAGTATATTCTTTCTAAGCTTGTGAATTTCCTCCAGCACATCCTCGGTTCCCGCTTTTATCAAGCGCTCCTCAAGTGTTTCAATTTTTATGTCCATTTTTTCTATCAAGTCAAAATAGTTATTGATTATCGATTCCAGCAGAAGCTGTAGCAGGTAGTCGGACCCGTTCTTTCGCACAAATGAGTCTTTCGTTTCAATGGCCTTCCTTACCTCGTTGAAAACATCTCCCTTCCTCTGCTGGAAAGAAAGCAATTTGTTTTCTGCAAGCACGAAACTCACCTGCTCGTTTGTTATACTGTTTTTTGAGCTGTCGTATGTGGGCATTTTCGCCACTACAAACACAAACCCCGGGTACACATAAATTTTGGGCCTTTGCCCCTTGGTTACTATATTCCTTTTGACAAGCCTGTGCCGCCTCTTTAAGCATCCAAGAGCTTTTTCAACAGCGTCAACCTTCTTCATATCGTTAACATTAATCCATGTTATCGCACCCTGCCCTATCTCAAGCTCTTCAAAATTGTCAGAACGCTTTTTTCTCCAGAATTTTTCATTATATTCATATTTCTCGAATAATCCCTCCATACCAACACCTCTTTTCGGTATACCTGCAATCTTCTTTTATCCTTCTCTATCCGGCCGCTTTCAAAAGCAAAAAACTTACAAGTCCTGCGATTGAAGGAGTTCCAATCCAAGCCAAAACAATATTCCTTATTACTTTAAGATTAACAGTTTGAATACCCTTTACAAGCCCTATGCCAAAAACAGCCCCTACAATAGCCTGAGACGTCGAAACAGGGATTCCAACCTGAGCATAAAAATAGACAACCAGGCCCGCAGATAAAACCGATATAAACCCCGAAACGGGATTGAGTGGAACAATTCCTTTTCCTACCGTCATCATTACAGGCCTTGAATGCGTCAACACCCCGAATGCAATAGAAATCCCCCCTAGAATCACAGCCTGTTCTGCATCAAAAAAATCCAGTTTGCCTACAAAAAGAGCAGTGATATTAGCGACATTATTAGCTCCCAAAGCATATGCGGAAAATGCTCCCGAAATTATAAATCCTATTTTTACTATACGGTCGAATATCTCGATGTTGTTTATTCTCTTTTGCACATGCTTGCTCATGAAACTGTACAATATATACCCTATTGCCATAGCACCCAAGGGAGTGGCCAACCATGCCCCAAAGAACGGTAATGTTTCCCTAATAACAAACCTGCCTCCTGCAATTCCCGATCCTATGATGGCACCTATGACTGCCTGGGATGTTGAAATTGGAATCTTGAAAAATGTGAGTGAGCCCACCGAAAGCGCTGCGGCAGTAATAACAATAAAGGCTTGACGGCCTGTAACAACTCCGTTAATAGCGGCATAGCCTCCCAATTTTTCCATTCCGGCGGCTCCTTCCATAAAAGCACCCGAAACAACCAAAATAGCCGTCAGCGTTACGGCTTGACTGTATTTAAGCACACGTGTTGCAACAGCTGTGCCGAAACAATTGGCCGAATCATTGGCTCCAAGCGCCCAACCCAGGAACACAGCTGATATCAAATAAAAATACATGATTGAATCAAACCTTTCTGATGACTATTATTTTTTCGAGAAGGTCCGAAATATCCTCCGCCAGGTCGGAAATATCAGCAAATTTTCTTGTAAAATATCTCAATTGGTTCTTTTCAGCAAGTGAAATTCCACTCCGGTAGATATCCCTTATTATAGACTGTTCAATAAGGTCCACTGCGCTTTCATGGGAGTCTATTTTCATGCACAGTTCATGCAAATCAAGATTTTCGCTCCATATGTCAGAAAAAATCTTATCTACTGCTATTCTTACCTCCTTGAGCTGCATGGCCGTTTCATTGTTTATGGATTTCAATCTGTCTACGTACTCGTCTCCTATATCAACAGCCTGCAAATATATCGACCTTATTATGTCTTCGGAAGCATTTGCTATTTCATCAATTTTTTCAATCAGGTAGAGCACCTCTCTCCTTGACTGGGGCAAAAGGTCTCCCTTTAGAAGCTCCACAACAATTCGCCTTCTTATTTCATCCGCCTCTGTTTCTATGGCGCTTATGTCGTTTACATAATCAAAAGCCTTTTCCTCTTTGTCCCCTTCCAGAATTTCCTCCACATAATCGGTAAACTTCTCATGGCAAAGCAGGCATTTGTCAAGATGCTCCATAATACTGTCATGGATCTTTGAATGCTTTTTAAAAAAAACCATTTCGCCACCCCTTTTGGATTTATCTCATTTGTTACAGTATAACCTTAAAAACCACTTTAGAAAAGCAGCCAGACTGATGAAAACCTCAATTTCTGCTAATGCCTGTGTCTTTAAATCGACTTCCCATACCCGTTTGAAAAAATGGGTATTTCTATACTATAAAAAAATAAAGGAGCTTCCCCATGTGCGCATCACGGGGTCACGCATCACGGGGTCAGGCATCATTATATCTCTTTTATGTGATACAATAGTTTTATCAAACACTGATGGAGGCTTAATATGGCTCGAAAACCTCGTATACACTTTGAAGGAGCATTGTATCATGTGATTGTCCGGGGTAATAATCGTGAATTTATCTTTAAAGAAGATACTTGGAAGCGAAAATACCTGGAAACAATCAAACGATATAAATACAAATACGGATTTAAACTTTATGCATATGTCTTAATGGATAACCATGCCCATATGCTGATTGAAGTCAATAATGTCCCTTTGTCAAAAATAATGCAATGCATCCAGCAAGTATTTACACAGACATACAACCGAAAAGACAACCGGACAGGTCACGTTTTTGAGCAACGTTATAAAGCTATCCTATGCGAAAAAGATCAGTACTTGCTGATGCTCATAAGATACATTCATCAAAATCCATTAAGGGCAGGGATCATTAGTGGGTTTAATTACAATTGGAGCAGCTATATCGAATACCTTGATGAAACAAAAAATGATTTGTGTGATGTTGAATTTCCATTGGCCTTGTTTAAAAATCGACTGGATCGATTTGTTAAATTCATGAATGAAGAAGAGACTGAAATCAAGAAGGTATCTATTCGAGAATTTTCAGAGAATATTGATGAATATAAAGAAATTAATAAGGATAATGGTAAAGCAACGACTTTGGATTTAGAAACAATAGTAGCTAGAGTCTGTGCGGTGTTGAATCTTGAAGTGGATCAGATATCCGCGAAAACGAGAAAAAGGGAAATTGCAAATGCAAGACAACTTATTGCATTCATAGCTTCTAAAAATCCGAAAATCAAGCAAAAGGAAATAGCAGAAAGGTTTAACATTAATCAAAACAGTGTGTCAATGATGCTGTCTAAAGAAAATATAAGGAAAAAATATGAAAAAGAGATATCTGAATTAATGATTTATTGATGCCTGACCCCTTTTCACCTTTTATTCTTTGCTTATATGTACTTTTCTATTGCTTCAAAAACGTTTTCCCAAGATTTCCTTTTAACAAATTCTTTTCTTGCCGCCCTTTCCCAGCTTCCCTCAACACGGTCGATTTGTGCTGAAAGGGCATCTGCAAATCTTTGGACGTAGTCATCTTCATCTTCCTCGATGGGTTCATCTACCGAAATCATTCTCGGCAAAGGAACTGTAATGGCGTTTTGACAAGCAATCATGTCTTGGCCAAACCACTCTTTTAGCCCCCCAAGTTCGGAAACGACAAGTTTCATCCCACATGCGGCGGCTTCAGCCAAGACTAGGGGAAGCCCTTCGTAAAAGGACGGAAGAGCGAAAACTTCGCTTTGCCTGAAAAGCTTTGCAAGCTCGCACTGGTCCATATTCCCCATCAGCTTTACCCCTTTAATTTTGCCTGCCCTTGCTGCAAGGCTCTCGTATTCCATTCCCTTACCCGATCCCGCAAGACAAAGCACCGTGCCCGGCCGTCTGGATGATACAATTTCAAATGCGTCGAGAAGGCTCTTTACGCCTTTAGCTTTGCTTATTTTTCCGGCATAGACTATTTGTCCCGGTTTCCTGGATGCCTCCAAACTGTTTTCGTTGAAACAATTCTTGTCATATCCGGCCCCTGTTATTTTTATCATTTCCGGGGATACGTCGTAGAATTCGCAAATCCTGCTCTTCTGGTAATCATTGAGTGCGAAGATTCCGTCCAGTTTCTTGCATGAATTTATGACTTTCAGCCTGTGTTTCCGGTTTTTCTCCATCTGCCTCAAATCGCTGCCATGAGAAAATGCAAACACTGGAAGCTTTGGAAACGATTCTCTTACAAGCGCTGTAAGCAGCCAAAGATGGTGTGTAAGTACTACATCCGGCTCAAAATATTCGACAGCTTCTTTCAAGCTACGGCTGAAATTCTCCTCCCATAGCTCGAATTTCTTTCCTGTGAGTTCTTCGTAACGCGTGCTTTGGTAAGGCATTTCGTCGCTCATTCCAACAACCGGAAAAGGCAATTGGCCGCTTTCAAAAATAACCGGTTCAAAACATATGCCCTCCGGTAGGCAATAAGCCTTTTCATTTTCATAAAGCGGCATTCCGGCAATGAGTGTTTGATTGTAACCTCTTTTGTCTGCTTGATGCAAAATGTTTTTGGCAAAAATGCCGCTTCCCGTCTTTCCGGGCTGCTGGGCAATCACATGAAGTATTTTTTTCATTGCCTTTCTCCTCGTACATTTATATTTTACAGTCTTGTCATAGGCGCTTGCCTATGACAAGACAAAACGCAACACCAGCTTCATAAGCCTCGACAAGGGACACATGTATATGCACCAGAATCGTTTGCCGAAAACCATTTCCGCAATAATGGCAAGTATAACGCTTCCTGCCATCAGCCTGAAAAAATTGTACCATTTGATTCCGGAACTGTCCCAAAAGGCGGCAAGCACAAATACAATGAATGCGGCATAAGCCAAGAAAAACAGCCATCCGGCAAGATTTGCTTTTTTCGAATACTTCTTGAGCCTGCCTGGCGAATCTCCACCCGCATAATCGAGTACGTTCCCGATCGGGCAGGTGTCATAGCAAAAGCTTCTCTTTTTCTTCAATGCCGTTTCAATCAATGCATAAGCAAAAATCAAAAATATCCCATACCATATGCGCAAAACGCATACGATTGTGAAAACCCCTCCGAAGAAAAGCCACCCTTTAGCCTTGTTTTTCATCGATATACCCCCACACGGTATTTATGTCGATTGTACAGCATACAGGGCGCTTTTACAAGCCGGATTATGTTATTTTCCTCGAGCCCGGCTTTTCCCAAGGGATGCCTTTTTTGCACATGGGGCACTCATCGGGTTCATATGCGCTTATATCGGCCTTTACGGCGCTGTAGACTTCAAAGTCCAATGCTTGGCTTCCTCCGCGGTCAACAAGGCATACCGCAGCCACAACCTCGGCTCCCATGCTCTCTATGAGATTTTTAACTTCCATCGTGGACTTTCCTGTTGTTATTACGTCCTCGGCGATTATGATTCTGTCGCCGGGCGTAATTTCAAAGCCTCTTCTCAGGCACATTTCATTGTCTTTCCGCTCTGTGAAAATCGCTTTCCTTTTCATCTGCCTTCCAAATTCATAGGCAGGTATTACTCCTCCCATTGCAGGTCCCACAAAATAATCGAATTCCAGGTTTTTTATTTTTTCCACAAGCTCTGACACCACCAATTCGGCTTTTTCTGGGTGAGCCAAAACCTTTGCGCATTGGACGTAGCCCCCGCTGTGTTTTCCTGATGAAAGCAGAAAGTGTCCCTCCAGAATAGCTCCTGTCTCTTTGAATATTTGCATAAGTTCCTTTTGATCCATTTTTTTCTCCTTTACAATATGCCCTTATCTCCGACAGGCTCTTCACATTTTCCCTGTCCATGAAGGCTTCTATTTCTTCAACTATCCTTGTCCCTGCCCTTAAATCCATAAAATTTGCGGTTCCAATCTGCACACAAGATGCGCCCGCCATAATGAATGAAATTGCGTCTTCTCCGCTTGTTATTCCGCCCATTCCCATTATGGGCACGTTGACTGCCTTTGCCACCTGGTGAACCATCCTGAGTGCTATAGGACGGACAGCCGGTCCCGACAAGCCCGCATATGTGTTGTCAAAAATGATTTTTCGTCTGTATATGTCTACCGCCATTGCCTGAATAGTATTTATGAGAGATATGGCGTCGGCCCCAGCTGAGACGCAGGCTGAAGCTATTTCGGCTATGTCGCCCACGTTTGGCGACAATTTCACCATAAGCATCTTCTGGGTATTCTTTCTGATTTCTTTTACTATTTCGTATGCCGAATCCGCATTTGTGCCAAAAGCCATGCCCCCGCTCTTTAGGTTGGGACATGATATGTTGAGCTCGACTATATCAAAAGAAGTATTCTCGATCCTTTTGACTGCCTCCGAATAGTCTTCCATCCTGGAACCGCTCACATTGACAATTACTCTGGTGTCCAGCTCCGAAAGAAAAGCCGCTTCTTCCTCAAGGAATCCCTCGACTCCGGGGTTTTCCAATCCGACGCTGTTCATCATTCCAGACGGGGTTTCCCATACGCGTATGCCCTTGTTTCCGGCCCTTTTCTCCAGTGTTATGCCTTTGGTGGATATGCCCCCAAGCTTTGATATATCGTATATCTCTCCGTATTCCTTGCCAAAGCCGAATGTTCCGGAAGCCATAACCACCGGATTTTTGAAACCCAGTTTTCCAAAATCAACTTTGCTTGAACTCATATGGGAACACATCCTCTCCGGCAAAAACGGGGCCGTCCTTGCATGTTTTTCTGTTTCCGTTCTTAGTCCTGCATGTGCATACAAGGCATGCCCCTATTCCGCAGGCCATGCGCTTTTCCATTGATATGAAAACCTTGGCCCCAGTCCCTTTGGCCTTCATTGTCAATGCCTGCATCATTGGTTCGGGCCCGCAGGCAAAAATTGTGTCATAATCCAAGGGATCGATCATATCGGTTACATAACCGCCTATGTCTATTTTCATAGAATTGGCATATTTTGAAAACCGGTTGGAATTTATGTCCTCTTCCGCATATCCAAGATATATGTCCAATTTTTCCGGGTTCAGCTCACAAAGAGTTTTAGCGGCAAATCTGAGAGGAGCAGTACCAAGGCCTCCCCCAACAAGGGCGATACGGCCTTGTGCCGTCGGAAATCCGTTGCCGTATGGACCTTGCAGGCTTATTTCATCTCCCGCTTTCTTTCGGGAAATTATTTTTGTCCCTTCCCCGCATATTCTGTAAAGGAATGCTATTTTTCCTTCTTCGAGATCGTGTATGCTAAGTGGCCTTGAAAGAACAGGGTATTGGTCCCAGGCACGGACCATGTAGAACTGTCCCATGCTTCCTTCGAAGCTTCCTTCCACCCCGATTTCATATATGTTTTCCGCAAGGCGGTTGTTGTACAGAATTCTACTCATTTGCCAGGTCCTTTCCCATCATCTCAACACGCCCGCTTATGGTGTCCATAAAATCGTTTTCATTTGCGGCTTCCCCGGTATGCGAAATTATTCCCCTTGACGAGTTGACCACTGCGCAAGGGTCGCTTATGGCTTCCCTTATGTCTTTGCCTCTTCCTCCCTGGGCTCCGTATCCGGGAACAAGGAAGAACATTCCCGGGCATGCCTTTCTGACTTCATGAAACTCCCTGGTGTTTTTTATTCCAACGACTCCGCCTATGGAGCTGTATCCGCTGCTTCCTTTAAAAGCCTCTCCCCATTGGCCTACTTTTTTTGCCGTTTCAATATAAAGGGGATTGCCGTTTGATAAAATCTTTTCCTGAAAATCGGTTGCGGATGGATTCGATGTCTTTACAAGAACAAACAGACCCTTGTTTCTGTTCTTGACATAGTCGTAATAGGGGGATATTGCATCCTGGCCCATGTATGGATTCACCGTCATGAAGTCGGCCTCGAACTCGCCACTGAAATGTGCTTTGGCATAAAGGCCGGCAGTTGACGATATGTCTCCCCTTTTTACATCCGCAATGGATATAATACCTTTGCCCCTTAAGTAATCAAGGGTTCTTCCATAAGCCTCCAGCCCCTCAATTCCCTCTGCTTCATAACATGCTATCTGCAGCTTGAAGCATGCCGCCCTGTCCTTGGCAGCATCAATGACCAAACGGTTGAAGGCAAAAATCCTTTGGCTTTTCCTATTGTATTTGTTTTTAATAAAGCCTGGAATGTAATCCATCCTTGTGTCCAGCCCTACGCAAATCATTCCCTTTGAAAGAACTTCATCGTGCAATTTGTCTATTATCATAAATTACTCTCCCCTCTTTCATTGTCAGTACTATTTCTCCTTTTGTTTTCCAGCCGTCGAAAGGAGTGTTCTTTCCTTTGGATAAAAAGGTTTTAGACGAAATTTCCTTTACAATATCCAAATCAGCCAAAACCAAATCTGCATCCATTCCATTTTCAAGTCGCCCCTTTGAAAGTCCGAGCAGTTTTGCCGGCTTCTCAGCCATCATTTCAACAAGCCTTGAAATTCCTATGTTTTCCCTTTCGAAAACAGTATGCACCATTTCAAATGCTATTTCCACATTCGATATTCCGGGACTTCCCTTTATCTTGTCTTGCCTGCTGTGGGGCGCATGGTCTGTTCCTATAAGGTCTATCAGCCCGCTCCTTGCCGCGTCCAAAAGCGATTCCCTGTCGGTCGATGTGCCAAAAGGAGGATTGACCTTGTAATCCAGCTCATCGGCAAAAAGGTGGTGCGGGGTGACTTCACATGTGAGCAGGTCTCCGAAAGCCGCCTTGCCTGTCCTTATAAGCTCCACCGTCTTCCTCTTGCTTATGTGGCATATATGAAGCCTTCCAGGCACTTCGGCCATTGTTCCCAGATGCCTGCGGACAGTCTTCGACTCCGGTTGGCAATGGGCCATTACTATAAAATCAAGATCCCTGGACTTTTGGAAAGCCTCTTTTGCCAATTCTGAATCGGCAAGAGTTTTGCCGTCATCAGAGAAAAGGCTTGTCAGCTTTTTCATGGCCCCGAAATCAACCGTTTCCTTTCCTTGCAGTCCTTTTGTCACTGCAGAAATCTGGAAAATGTCGCACAGACCGACTTTTTCATGTCTCTTCATTATTTTTTCGAAAATCTCCTGATTGTCGCATACAGGAGAGGTATTTGCCATTGTGCAAAGTGCCGTATATCCGCCCTTTACAGCCGCCGCCTCTCCGGTTTCCATAGTCTCTTTGCTCTCTTGGCCCGGATAGCGCATATGAAAATGCATGTCCGTGAATGCAGGCATGAGGCAAAGACCCAGTCCGTCAATCACTTTCGCGCATTCTTCTTGAGCTTGCTTTATTTGACTAGGATTCCCCCGCTTAATCACCTTTTCTATCTTCCCTTTTTTTATCAGAACGGCTCCCATGGCATCGAGGCGTGAGTCAACCAGTCTGACATTTTTTATAAGGACTGCCATTTTACCACCTACGCCTTCACTGGGGTGTCACAGTATTCACAAGTGTATATCTTGTTTTCAGCATCGGTAAGTGTGAATTCTATGTCGGGTATATTCTCGATTGTTGAAACGCATCTTGGATTTTTGCATTTCAATATGCCCTTGACTTTTTCAGGAAGCTTGAGTTTTATTTTTTCAGTAAGTTTTCCGTTTTCAACAATATTCACTGTCAGGTTTGGGTCTAACAGCCCAAGCATGGTCATGTCCAAATCTATTTCGTTTTCAATTTTTATAAGGTCTTTTTTACCCATTTTTTCGGAAGGTATGTTCTTTATGAGAACAACTGTATAGTCAACCTTGTGCAAGCCCAAGTCCTTGAATATTTTATGTCCGCAACCCGGCTTGATGTGGTCTATTACAATTCCCTTTTTTATGCTGTCTATTTTAATCATCTATTCCACCCCCAAAAGCTGCATTATAAGCGCCATGCGTATGTACATACCCATTTTGGCCTGTTCAAAATAAACCGCACGCTCGTCAGTATCCATGTCCGTTGATATCTCATTCACCCTTGGAAGCGGATGCATTACAATCATGTCTTTTTTAGCTTTTTCCATCTTCCTGGCGTTTAGAAGGAAAAAATCCTTAAGCCTGAGATACTCGTCTTCACTGAAAAACCTTTCCCGCTGGACTCTTGTCATATAAAGTATGTCTAGTTTCCCCAAGCTTCCTTCAAGGTTTTGGGTCATTTCAAACTGCTTACTGTCAAGCTTGTCTGTTATATGAGATGGGATTTCGAGTTCATTTGGAGATATAAATACAAATTTTATATTCTCATATCTCGAAAGCGCCTTCACAAGGGAATGAACCGTTCTTCCGAATTTCAAGTCTCCGCAAAGGCCTATGACAAGATTGTCCAGACGCTTTTTGTAGCTCCTGATTGTCATAAGGTCAGTTAGCGTCTGCGTCGGATGCTGGTGACCTCCGTCTCCTGCATTTATGAGCGGAATCACGGATTTCTTAGATGCAAGAAGCGGCGCACCCTCTTTTGGATGCCGCATCACAGCTATGTCGGCATAGCATCCTATTGTCCGAATCGTGTCTCCTATGCTCTCACCTTTAGATACGGATGAAGACCCCGGCTCTGAAAATCCTATCGTTTCTCCTCCAAGTCTGAGCATTGCAGCCTCAAAACTGAATCGGGTTCTTGTCGACGGCTCATAGAAGAGGCTGGCCAAAAGTTTTCCCCTGCATGCTTCGCTGTACTTTTCAGGATTTTCAACAATCTTCTCGCCCAGTTCAAAAAGTCCCTTAAGCTCCTCCACAGTGAAGTCCCCCGGTTGGATCAAGTGTCTGTCCTTAAGCATTTTTGCCTTCCTTCCTGGCATCACAGTGCCAAATTAAAGTTGATTTTAAAAAAGCCTCTCCGCAAACGCGGAAAGGCATAGTTGTCCTGTAAAAACTTATTGATTATAGCTACCTTTCCAGTCTCTCGGAACCAGATTAAAGATATTCCCATTTCAAGAAATATAACACGGATTATGATAAAAGTCAATCAGGCGCATACTGTT
>CAZXWC010000011.1:0-34723 GCA_964644525.1 uncultured Peptostreptococcaceae bacterium | reverse complement strand
GGCTCTCACTTACGCAAGCATCGAAACCTGCAATCAGGCTTCCTGATTTTCTAGCAAAGCGAATATATGAAACAATCTTATGCCAGTATGTGTCTCTTTGTCTACTTTGCGACATTGTTTTTTATCTCACTGATAATTATATCATATATTTCATTTTTAACTTCCATTGAGAAAGCCCTGTTTAAAGCCTTGCTTTTCCTCAGTTTTTCAATGCAATCTTCCTTAGGGCAAACATATGCTCCCCGCCCATGAGCTTTTCCCAGAAAATCAACTTTTATATTGTTTTCCTTGTCTTTAACAATTCTTATAAGTTCTTTTTTTGAGAATTGTTGGCCGCATCCTATGCATTTCCTTAATGGCGCTTTTTTCTTTTTCACGGGAGCGCACCTCCTTGTATTTCTGCTTTATTATAATCAATTGCATTAAGCAGTTATAATTCTTTATCTCGCCACATTTTACTCTTCGTCTTCAGAAATCGAGCCATTATTTTCTGTTTCTGCTGAATCTATTGCATCTTTTTCCGGCTCATCAGCTTTGGCTTCATTATCCTCGCATTCTTCAGATTCATTGTATTGAGATTCGCTCTTTATGTCAATTTTCCACCCTGTAAGCTTTGCCGCAAGCCTTGCATTTTGACCCTCTTTTCCAATTGCCAATGAAAGCTGATAATCGGGAACAACAACAGTTGCCGATCTTCCCCCTTCTTCAACTGTAACTTTAGTTACTTTTGAAGGACTCAATGAATTTGCAATAAATTCCCTCGGATCTTCATTCCATTTTATAATATCTATTTTCTCACCATTCAATTCATCTACAATGTTTTGAACTCTTGCTCCTCTTTGGCCAACACAAGCGCCAACCGAATCTACGTTTTCGTCAGATGAATATACTGCTATTTTAGCTCTTGAACCAGCTTCCCTCGATATGCTTTTAACTTCTACGACCCCATCGTGTATTTCAGGAACTTCCAATTCAAAAAGTCTTTTGACCAAACCGGGGTGAGTTCTTGACACGAGTACCTGAGGACCTTTTGTAGTGTTTTTAACTTCTGTTATTAATGTCTTTATTCTATCTCCCTGGTTATATTCCTCTCTTTGCACCTGTTCGCTTTGAAGCAAGAGAGCCTCTATTTTGCCAAGGTTTATGAATATTACACCTTTGCTGAATCTTTGAATCACTCCTGTTACAATTTCAGATTCACGGTTTACAAACTCATTGAATATTACATTTCGTTCGGCTTCCCTTATTCGCTGTACAACTACCTGTTTTGCTGTTTGAGCCGCTATTCTGCCAAAATCCTTAGGAGTAACTTCTTTTTCCACCACATCACCTATCTCGAATGAATCGTTAATTTTTCTTGCTTCTTCCAATTGGATTTCACTCGTCTCGTCTTCTACTTTTTCTACTACTGAAATTTGGGAATACACTATTACTTTACCGTTTTCATTATTAATATTCACTCTTACATTTTGCGATGAACCAAAATATTTTTTGTAGGCTGTAATCAATGCCACCTCGATTGCATCAATCAGAATTTGCTGATCTATCCCCTTGTCTTTTTCAATTTGTTTAATTGCTTCAATCAAATCATTCTTCACTGTTTTCCCTCCCATCAAAATTCAAATATTTTTTTCACTTTTGCGATTTTATCTCTTGGAATGGAAGTTTTGGTTCCCTCCACATCGATTTCTAATTGATTATCTACTGTTCCCAGCAATTTTCCCTTTAAGATTTTTTTGCCGCCTATGGGTTGGAAAAGTTTTACTTCGATAATTTCGCCTGAATATTTTTTAAATTCAGAGTCTGTTTTTAAAACTCTTTCAACTCCAGGGGACGATACTTCCAAAAAATAATTTTCTTCTATTGGATCCATTTTATCAAGACGATTACTCAAGTATTCACTCACCTTCTGACAATCGGTAATGCCAATTCCCGAAGGCTTATCAATATATACGCGCAAGTAGCGTTCTTTTCCTTCTTTTACAAATTCAATTCCAACCAATTCATAGTCGTTTTTTTCAATAAAAGGCAACAAAATTCCTCTTGTCAGCTCACTCACTTTTTTCTTTGCCATTTTATTCCCTCCTTATAAACAGAATAAAGAGTGGGCAACCCACTCTTTAAAGCACACATATTATTCTAGCTTATTTTAGCATATTCCCAAAATTATTGCAAACTAAACATTTCCAATTGATTTGTCTCCGGAAGTGCTTCCATGCAACAGTTTTCCATTAATTTTACAATGATTTTTTTTGACAATTTCGTCCTTGAAGACATATCTTCAATCGATAAAAAACTTGTTTTCAACCTTTCTTCCGCCAAGCTTAATGCTGCTGTTTCACCAAGCCCTTGAAGACTCAACAATGGACACAATAATTTTCCGTCATCAATCGTGAATCGTTTTGGCTCAGATCTGTAAATATCAATTTTTTCAAACGAATATCCACGACTATACATTTCATATGCAACCTCTAAAACTGTAAGCTGATCTTTTTCCTTCTGCTTCAGTTTATTTGAATTGCCGTATAATTCTTTGATTCTTCTTCTTATTTTTGCGGGTCCTTGGCAAATAAGCTCGGAGTCGAAATCTACAACTTTATTTGTAAAATAACTTGCATAAAAAGCCAAAGGATAATGCACTTTAAAATACGCAATCCTGTAAGACATCATAACATATGCCGAGGCATGGGCTTTGGGGAACATGTATTTGATTTTATTGCAAGACTCTATATACCATTTCGGCACATTGGAATTTTTCATTAAATCAATATCTTCTTCTCTAAGCCCCCTGCCTTTTCTGACATTTTCCATTATTTTAAAGGCATTCTTATCCGGCAAGCCTTTCTGTATAAGATAATTCATAATATCGTCACGAGTCGATATTACATCCTTGAGTTCAGCAATACCCGATCTGACAAGTTCCTGCGCATTATTTATCCATACATCAGTCCCGTGTGACAAACCGCTTATTCTCACCAATTCAGCAAAAGTCGTTGGTTTTGTATCCGCAAGCATTTGTCTTACGAATTTGGTCCCAAATTCCGGAATTCCTATTGATCCTATATCAAAGTATTCCTCATTATCCAATAAATTCAAAGCACCAGCCCCAGTAAAAAGACTCATTGTTTTCTTTTCGTCAAGAGGTATTCCCACCGGATCAATTCCGGTCAATTCCTGTAAAAACTTCAAAGTGGACGGCGCATCGTGTCCCAAAATATCAAGCTTGAGCAATCTTCCACTTATTGCATGGTAATCAAAATGAGTTGTTATTACATCTGTATTCTTGTCATTGGCTGGTTTTTGAACCGGTGTAAATTCGTGTATGTCTTTATTTTGCGGAACAACCATTATCCCCCCAGGGTGTTGTCCTGTTGTCCGTTTTACACCCGTACAACCATCAACAAGCCTGTTTATCTCATATTTTGAAACATGTTTTTCGTTTTCCTCAACAAACTTTTTTACAAAGCCATATGCTGTTTTTGTTGCTATTGTGCCGATTGTTCCAGCCTTGTAAACCTTTCCTGAGCCGAAAAGTTCTTCGGTGTATTTATGGGCCACAGCTTGATATTCACCAGCAAAATTCAAATCAATATCGGGTTCCTTGTCTCCTTCAAAACCCAGAAATACTTCAAACGGTATATCCTGTCCATCTTTTTTCAATATTTCGCCACATATGGGACAATTTTTCTGAGGAAGATCAATTCCACTTCCGTAAAAACCGTCAGTAAAAAATTCGCTGTATTTGCATTTTCCACACAAGTAATGGGGCGGTAGCGGATTGACCTCTGTAATATCGCTCATTGTTGCAGCCAGAGACGAGCCTACCGAACCCCTAGAACCTACAAGATAGCCGTCTTCAAGTGATTTTGAAACCAGCTTTTGAGCTATAATATACATGACAGCGTATCCGTTGCCAATTATTGACTGAAGTTCTCTTTCGAGCCTTGTTTCGAGTATTTCGGGAAGTGGTTTCCCGTAAAGCCTTTCCGCTTTTTCGTAGCATAAATCTCTGAGTTTCTCTTCTGAACCCGGAATTTCAGGCGGAAATGTTTCCAATGGAATTGGCAAAATATCTTCAATCATTTCGTTTATTTTGGCAGGATTTTCTATTACAACCTCCCCGGCTTTTTCATGCCCGAGATATTTGAATTCCTCAAGCATTTCATTTGTTGTTTTAAGGTATAGTGGCGGCTGGTTTGCCGAGTCTTGAAACCCCTGCCCGCTCATCAATATTTCACGGTTTATTGCATTTTCAGGTTCTACAAAGTGAACATCTCCAGTTGCAACTACCATTTTTCCGTTTGCTTCACTCAGTTTGACAATTTTATTGTTTATTGAAATCAAATCTTCAAAACCTGAAACAATTCCTTTTTCAATTAAAAATTGATTATTTTCAAGCGGTTGTATCTCTGTAAAATCATAAAATGATATGATTTCATTTAATTCCTCATCTTTTTTCTGCTCCAAAACAGCCTGGAAAAGTTCCCCGGCTTCACATGCTGTCCCAATTAAGAGCCCCTTTCTTTTTTTCGTAAGCTCACTCTTAACAATCCTGGGTTTCTTATAAAAATAATCGATGTGGGACATTGTCACAAGTTCGTATAAATTACGCAAGCCTTCACTGTTCTTTGCATACATGGTCACATGATGCGTTTTTGATTTCTTAAAATCAATTTTACTTTTTGCTTCTTCATTTATCATTCCCAAATCGTCACTCTCATGCTTTTCAAGCATGTTTATGAATATTTCAGCTGCAGCCCTTGCATCATCCGAAGCACGGTGATGATTTTCAAGATCTATTTTCAATTTTTTGCATAGAGATTTAAGGTTGTATCTTTTAAATTCAGGAAGTATTAGTTTAGCCATTTCAACAGTGTCTATAACTGTATTTTCAATTGATTCACCATAAGCCTCAAAAGCATTTCTCATAAATGTATAGTCAAAAACAGCATTATGTGCAACTATAGGATATTCTCCAAAATATAATTTAATTTCTTCAATGATAGAATTCAATTTCGGAGCGTCTTTCACCATTTCATTCGTTATGCCGGTCAAATCTTGTATTTTCTGAGGTATTTCCATTTGAGGATTTATTAACCAATTTATTGAATCAACTATGTTCCCGTTTTTAATTTTTACAGCACCAATTTCAGTTATTCGGTCATTCTTGAATGAAAGTCCTGTTGTTTCTATGTCAATAACGATAAATTCGCCATCTTTTTTTATTGTTTTTTCATCGTTATGGTTTGCAATAATAATTTTAATGTCATCGTCAACAAGATAACCCTCCATGCCATATATTGCTTTAATATTGTACTTGCAACTGCACTTATAAGCTTCAGGGAATGCTTGTACACACCCATGATCAGTTATTGCCAAAGCCTCATGTCCCATTTCAGATGCTCTTCGAAATAACGATTCGGTTGAAGAAACTCCATCCATACTGCTCATATTTGTATGGCAATGCAGTTCAATTCTCTTCGTCTGTTCGCTATCAACCCTCTTGTCTCTATCATGCATCTTTTCAAAAGAATTTGTGAACATAATGTTTTCTCTTTCAAATTTGTCGTATCTCATATAGCCTTTTATTCTTAGCTGGTCACCTTTTTCAATTCCAGCAAAGCCTTTTTCATTCGGTTGAAGGAACTGTTTTGCCGCCAAAGTATTCGTATAATCGGTCAAATAAACAATTTCAAGTATTTTTCCGCTTTTTAGGACTTTTCTGTTTTTATTAACAACGACGCCCTCGACCAAGGCCGTGCTTTCCTCATTAAGAATAGCATCGCTTATGGACGTGACTTTTCCTTTTAATTTATAATTTTTATTTGGATTATTTGATTTGTTTTTATTTCCGTATGAAAAGTCACTAAGGGCTTCCTTTATTTCTATTTCTTTGGCTTCATCCGTCAGAAATGTCTTTTTTTCTGCAATGTTCTTAAAGCTTATTACAGGTTCTCTACCCTCGCAACTTTTAAATATGACCTGTTTTATTCTGTTTCTGTTGATTTCATTGTCAATTATTAAATAAACAATCATTTCATGATATTTTTCCGAATCATCCTTCAATTCGATTTTTTCTATTATTCCATTCAAATAGGGATACTTGCTTTTATAACTGTTGACGAATCCCCTAAATGAGTTGAACGGTTTTTTTTGCTCATTTATACAAAGCAATTCGATTTCATTCAAAAAACCCAACTTTTTTTTAAGGTGGGTTTTAACGACTTCAGCTTTTTCCGATACAAAAGGTTCGTTTATATGAACATGAAGTTTCTTTTTGTTTCTCGAGTACTTTATTTTTTCTATCTTGAGTGAATTTATTGCAAAAGGTTTTTCCATGCTTTAATACTCCCTCATATTTTCTTTATCTCTGAAATCAGCAAGTCCAAAATATTTTTAGGATTTGATTTGCCGACTATTTTCCCTTTTCTGAATAAAAATACTTTTCCTTTTGAAGCCGCAATTCCAATGTCAGCTTCCTTTGCTTCTCCAGGTCCGTTTACTTCACACCCCATAACAGCAATCGTTATTGGCTTTTCTTGCAAATTTTCGTCAATTATTCTTTTTTCGACAGAATTGACCAACTTCTCCAAATCTACCGTTGTTCTTCCGCATGTAGGGCATGATATTATTTTATACCCGCATTTTCGTATCCCCAGTGTTCCCAATATTTCTTTAGCAATTCTAACCTCTTTGACCGGATCACCTGTTATTGAAACCCTGAGCGTATCACCAATACCGTCAATCAGAAGGCTGCCTATTCCAATTGACGATTTGACGCTTCCCTTGAAGAATGTTCCTGCTTCAGTAACCCCTATATGCAAGGGATACTCTGTTTCTTTTGATAGTTTTCTATAAGATTCTACAGTTGTAATTACATCTGATGACTTTACTGACACAATCATGTCTTCGAATCCGAAACTTTCAAAAAGACCAATATACTCCAATGCGCTTTCCGTTATTGCATCAACAGTAGCGTGGATGTATTTCTTTCTTATTCTGCCGCTTAAAGATCCCGAATTAACTCCAATACGTATTGGCACGCTTCTTTTCATGCATGACAGAGCTATTTTTTCAAGGTTATCTTTTCTTACAATGTTGCCTGGATTTATCCTTATTTTATCAGCCCCGTTTTCAACTGAAGCCAAAGCCAGCCTGTGGTCAAAGTGAATGTCCGCAACAATTGGCATATTGGTATGTTTTTTAATCTCACCTATTGCCTGCGCCGAATCCATATCTGGGATTGCAAGCCTTATGATTTCACAACCCGCTTTCTCTAAGCGATATATTTGTGACAAAGTGTTTGCAATGTCCCACGTTTTTGTATTAGTCATTGACTGTATGCTGATAGGGCTGTCCCCCCCTATGGGTATTCCACCGCAAAATATTTTTTTTGTTTTACGCCTTATAATCATAGCTGGTCTCCTTCTAAAAGAGTTGCAATCGTCCCAAATCCTTAACTACCATATAAGCCATGAATATCATAAGAATAACGAAACCCGCAAAGTGTACAAAACCCTCTTTTTTGGGATCGATTGGGCTTCCTTTCAATATTTCAATTAATATAAAAACCAGCCTTCCCCCATCAAGGGCCGGCAATGGCAAAAGATTAACTATTCCAAGATTTACTGAAATGACTGCGGCAAGTGAAAGAACAGAAAGAATACTGTATTGAGACGCTTCATTTACCATAGATATTATTCCTATCGGTCCAACCACTTCTCCCTCAAGCTCATTTCCATGTATTAAATCACCAAGGAATGTGAAAATATTTGTAGAAACAAACCACAGTCTATCAAAAGCCATTCCTATTGAATATATTAAACTTCTCTCTATTGTTGGAGTAATTCCAATTACATTTCTTCCTTCTTCTACAACTGGATTAATCGTTATTGCAACTTCTTCATTATTTCTTTCAATAATCAACTTTAAAGTCCCGGTCGAATTTGAGACTCTTTCCAGTATGTCTCCCCATTCATCGATTCTTTCATCATTTATCCTTATTATTCTGTCACCTTCTTGCAAATTGCTTGTCTCCGCAGGAAGCCCGGGTAAAATTTCATTTACTGTTGTAGATGGAGCGCCTATGAATACGAACAATAAAAAGAAAATAAGAAATGCCAGCACAAAATTCATCAAAGGTCCGGCAAAAATAATCATGAACCTTCTAAATGGTGACTTAGCGCTGAAACTTTTTTTATGATCGGATTCGTCATCTTCCCCTTCCATCTTCACATACCCTCCAATTGGGAAAATTCCAATTGAATAAGTTGTTTCTTTCCCTTTATGTTTAAAAATTTTCGGACCAATTCCAAGCGAAAATTCATGTACAAGCACGCCTGAAAGTTTAGCAGTTATAAAATGTCCAAATTCGTGGAAAAATATTATGCTTCCAAAAACCAAAATAAAATACAAAAATGTTGTCATACTATCACCTGTTCCTCAATTTATTACTTATAAGTACCCTGGTCATATGGTCTGTTTGAATTATTGATTCATAATCCGGATTTTGAATGGATTTGTGTGTATCTAGTATATCTCTTAAGTTGTTCTGAATATCTGTAAATCCGATTGTTCCCATTAGAAATGCTTCTACAAGCACTTCGTTTGCAGCATTCAGGGCAACGGGATATGTCCCGCCAATCCTACCTGCCTCATATGCATACTCGAGACAAGGAAAAACTTCTTTATCAGGATCCTCGAATGTGAGTGTGCCTATTTTGCTCAAGTCAAGCGGCTCAATGCCCAACGGCATTCTCTCCCCTTTAAAAAGAACATATCCTATTGGAAGCTTCATATCTGGATTGCTCATTTGAGCAATAACACTGCCGTCATTGAATTCAACCATGGAATGAACAATGCTTTGATGATGCAAGACAACTTTTATTTTATCAAGATCCACATCAAAAAGCCACTTAGCTTCCAATACTTCAAAACCCTTGTTCATCATAGTAGCCGAATCTATAGTGATTTTTTTACCCATTTTCCAATTTGGATGCGCCAAAGCATCATCTTTTGTCACTTTTTCCAGTTCTTTTCTCGACATTCCCCTGAATGGCCCTCCCGAGGCTGTTAAAATAAGATTCTTTATTGACTCTTTCTTTTCTCCATTTAAGCATTGAAAAATTGCGTTGTGTTCACTGTCTACGGGCAAAATTTCCACACCCATTTTTGCAGCGTCCGACATGATTAGTTTCCCGGCCGTAACAATGGTTTCCTTATTTGCAAGAGCAACATCCGCACCCAATCCTATTGAATGGCGAGTAGGTATCATACCTGAAATCCCCACCAAAGCATTTACTACGATATCCACCCCTATACTTTCTAGGGCTTGTAAAATGCCTTCATCTCCATATAGAAATTTTACTCCTGTATTATCTTTTGAAATATTTTCAAAAGCCATTCTATCGCATACAACTGCGTATTCAGGCTTGAATTTTTCAATTTGTTTTGTCAGTAATTCAATATTCTTGTTGCATGTTAACAGCTTAACCGAGAATTCCTCACAATATTCTTCTACAATTTCCAAGGTTTGCCTTCCTATCGAACCGGTAGAACCCAATACCGCAAGATTTTTCATTATATCACTCCCATTCCTTGCAAAAATATATAGAAAACATAGACAAATGGAGCCGTGAACAATATGCTGTCAAATCTGTCGAGGATTCCGCCATGTCCGGGGATCAAATGTCCAAAATCTTTTGCTCCGTTGCGTCTCTTTATGATAGAAGCGTGTAAATCTCCCATCTGTGAAACCACGCTTCCGACAAGACCTAATATTATTGAAACCGATGCCATCTGCGGAATAAATATGGTCGAATATACAAAAGTACATATCGCCGATCCTAAAATACCTCCAAGTGCCCCTTCGACAGTCTTTTTGGGGCTTATTGCGGGCGCAAGTTTTTTTCTACCAAAAAATAAACCTGTAAAGTATGCAAATGTATCAGTAGACCAGGCAATAATAAAAATAAGCCATACTAAAAACCCGTTTTCCAATTGCGATGTATAGTATACAAATCTGAAAAAGAGCGTTATATAAATATATCCATACATCATATCCTTGCTTATATTGCTTTGGCCGGAAGGTTGAATCATCTCAATTAAGGCTATTCCAAACAACACTACAAAAATAAATGGCGCTTCATATCCAATTTCAAAATCCGCATAATAGAAAACAGTGTAAGACATGAGCGTGGAAAACCATAGCCATATGCGATAATAGTTCAATTTCTTGTTTCCGTCGTCATATTTATTCGCATTTTCAAAAGTCCTGACATATTCATGTATTGCTATCATTGTCACAATTATTATCGACAGCATAAGCAAGTTCCCGCCACTGTAAACAATAAAAGCAAATATCGGAATGCCTATCACAGCAGAAAGTGTTCTTTTTATCATTTTTTCACCTTCCGGTCTTTAGAATCCAATCCACCATATCTTCTATTTCTTTGGCCATAAGAAGCTATTGCCTCATTTAAATGCTCCTTGTTAAAATCAGGCCATAAAACATTTGAAAACCAAAATTCACTGTAAGCAATTTGCCATAGCAAAAAATTACTTATTCTCAATTCTCCGCTTGGGCGAATAATTAAATCAGGATCAGGCATATCACAAGTATACAAATGCGAAGAAACCGTCAACTCGTCTATTTCTTCGGGCTTTCCAGCATATTCAACCGATATTTGCTTTATGGCATGAACCAATTCCTGTCTGCCCCCATAATTTATTGCTATCGCAACATTAAGCCCCGTATTTTGACAAGTTTTTGACGTTGCTGTTTTTATTTCATTTTGAGCTTTAACCGGGAGTTTTGTAATGTCCCCTATAACAATTATTTTAACATTGTTTCTATTGAGAGATTCAATTTCCCTTTTTAAATAAAAAACAAGCAATTCCATCAAGGCTGAAACTTCTTTTGGAGGCCTTTTCCAATTTTCAGTTGAAAATGCGTATAAGGTTAAATATTTTATTCCTCTTTGCGAACAGTTTTCAATAACTTCTCTAATAGCTTCTACTCCCGCTTTGTGGCCTGCAGTTCTAGGAAGACCCCTCTGTCTTGCCCATCTTCCATTTCCGTCCATGATAATCGCTATATGTTGAGGGATTTTATTTTCTTTGTTCATGGTTTCACCCGCTTTAAAAAGGTAGAACCCTCCATGAATAATCTGGAGGGCTAAAAATAGCTGACTGTCAAAACTATGTCGTCCTTGTGAATTTCGGCAAAAACAATTCGACAGGTATCAACTGTTCTATCTCCCTTATATTTAGGACTAACAAGTTTTTTTGTTACAATATTTTTGTGCATATTTTGACTTTCAATCATTTTTCTTCCGATTTCAAGTTCCGTTCCCAATAACAAATCCAATTCAAAGGCCATTATACTTCCATAATTTCATTTTCTTTATTTTCTACCAATTGATCGATTTGCTCGACATATTCTTTTGTTATGTCTTCAACTGTAGATTCGGCTTTTTTGAAATCATCTTCTGTCATTTCACTATTTTTTTGCATCTTTTTAAATTTCTCGTTGGCGGAACGTCTTTCGTTCCTTATTGCTATTTTAGCATTTTCCCCGGTTTTTTTAACCAGCTTGGTAAGATCCAATCTTCTCTCTTCTGTAAGTATAGGAAACGCCAATCTAATCAATTTACCATCATTCGAAGGATTTATTCCAAGATCCGACTGTTGTATGGATTTTTCAATATCCTTTATTGCTGTAGCGTCGTATGGCTGTATCACGAGTAAACGTGGCTCGGGAGACGATACATTAGCAATTTGTTTAAGAGGCATTTTTGAACTGTAGTATTCAACGCTAATCCTGTCAAGCAAAGCAGGATTTGCCCTTCCAGCGCGTATTGCATTTAGTTCATCTTTTAATACACTTGTCGTTTTTTTCATTTTTTCTTCGAGCTCTTTGTGGACTTGCACTCTCATGTTAATCCTCCTTAACTGTTGTTCCAATATTTTCACCCATTACTACTTTATAAATATTATCCGGATTATCCAATCCGAAAACAATTATAGGTATGTTATTGTCCATACACAAGGATGTAGCTGTAGAATCCATAACTTTGAGGCTCTTGCTAAGAACTTCTTTGTATGTCAATCGTTCGAATTTCACCGCGTCGGAATTTTCATTAGGATCTGAATCGTATACTGCGTCTACTTTTTTTGCAAGAAGAATGACTTCAGCTTCAATCTCCGCAGCCCTCAATGCCGCTGTTGTATCAGTTGAGAAAAAAGGATTCCCCGTTCCAGCGGAAAAAATAACAACTCTATCTTTTTCTAAATGCCTTACAGCTTTTCTTTTTATATATGGTTCGGCTATTTGTCTCATTTCAATAGCAGTTTGAACTCTTGTCATAACTCCTATGCTTTCCAAAGCATCCTGTAAAGCCAATCCGTTTATTACCGTAGCCAACATTCCCATATAGTCAGCCGTTGAGCGGTCCATGCTTTTACCCGATCGACCCCGCCAAAAGTTTCCTCCTCCTACTACAAGCGCTATTTCAATACCCATATCCTGAAGTCTTTTTATTTGGCGCGCTATGTCCATTACGACCGTTTCATTAATGCCAAAACCGTTTTCACCGGCTAAAGCTTCTCCACTCAATTTTAAAATGATTCTTTTATATTTTGGCTTCACAAAAATTCCCCCATTATATTGTATGATTTCTACAAATGATACATAATAACCTTTATTTTTCAAAAAAAGGAGAACACTTTTATGTGCTCTCCTCATTATTTATTTGTTCTTTATTTGATTAGCTACTTCCTCTGCAAAATTTTCTTCTTTTTTTTCAATTCCCTCGCCTACTACAAACCTTGCGAACCTTCTTATGTTCATGTTCTCTCCTATTTTCGCAATTTTTGTATTGAGTAGAGTTTGTATATCGATATCGGGATCTTTTATAAACGGCTGTTCCAAAAGGCAAACTTCCTTGTAATATTTTTTTATTCTTCCTTCAACCATTTTTTCAACTATTTTTTCCGGCTTGCCTTCATTCAAAGCTTGCTTTCTTAAAACATCTTTTTCGTTTTCAATCGTTTCTTCGGATATCTCGTCCCTTGATATGAAGAGAGGATTTGATGCCGCTATCTGCATTGCTACATCTTTTGCAAAAGCTTGGAACTCTTCGTTCTTAGACACAAAATCAGTTTCAGCGTTAATTTCAACCAAAACGCCTATTCTGCCCCCGTGTATATAAGAAGTAACTAATCCTTCAGCAGCAATTCTATCAGCTTTCTTAGCCGCTTTTGCCAATCCTTTTTCTCTCAGCAACTCAATAGCCTTTTCAATATCTCCTTCAGATTTAACAAGCGCCTTTTTGCAATCCATCATTCCTGCGCCTGATGTCTCTCTAACTTCTTTAACCATCGCAGCTGTTACAGCAGCCATATTGAACATCTCCTTCTTATCTGTTTTAAATATTATATTTATTTTTCAGCAGCTTCTTTTCCTGCAACATTCTCTTCAACATTTTCTTTTTCAACATCTTTTTCTTTGTTTGCTGCTTCTTCCATTTGCTCGCCTTGTTTTCCTTCAATTACAGCGTTTGCCATTGTTGCAGTAATTAGTTTGACAGCTCTTATTGCATCATCATTTCCGGGAATTATCATATCAATTTCATCCGGATCACAATTTGTGTCAACTATTGCCACTACAGGAATACCTAATTTTCTAGCTTCCAGAATAGCGATTCTCTCTTTTCTGGGATCTACAACATATATTACATCCGGAATCCTTTTCATTGTTTTGATTCCGCCAAGAAACTTCTCGAGTTTTTCTTGTTCATGCTTAAGTTTCATTACTTCCTTTTTAGTCAACAAATCAAAAGTTCCGTCTTTTTCCATTTTTTCAAGTTGCAAAAGACGATCCACTCTTTTTCTTATTGTGGTAAAATTGGTAAGCATTCCACCTAACCATCTTTGACTGACATAATACATGCCACATCTTTTTGCTTCCTGTTCAATTGATTGTTGAGCCTGTTTTTTTGTTCCGACAAAAAGAATAGTTTTTTTGCCACCTGTGTTTGCTTTGACAAAATCATAGGCCTTGTCTATCATTTTTACTGTTTTTTGCAAGTCGATAATATAGATTCCATTTCTTTCTGTGAAAATATACTCGGCCATCTTTGGGTTCCATCTTCTTGTTTGATGCCCGAAATGGACCCCCGATTCTAAAAGTTGTTTCATTGATACTACTGACATTTATAAATCCTCCTTTGGTTTTTTTCCTCCCCCTTGCTTGTTTTAAACGACTTCCTGGGAAGCACCTGTCTAAACAGAATGCAAAAGGTGTGTTTTTGTGCCTTTGACAGTATATCACGTTAGCTTGTTTAAAGCAATAAAAATAGACGGCCAAGGCCGTCTATTTTTTAAGTTTATTCAGTTCCTCAATCAATCTGTCATTCAGTATTCTGATGAATGTTCCCTTCATGCCCAAAGATCTTGATTCAATGACGCCTGCGCTTTCAAATTTTCTTAAGGCGTTTACAATCACAGACCTTGTTATTCCAACCCTGTCTGCAATTTTACTTGCTACAAGCATACCCTCGTTTCCATCAAGTTCAGCGAAAATATGTTCAATAGCTTCAAGTTCCGAATATGAAAGGGTCCCTATGGCCATTTGTACAACAGCTTTTTTTCTAGCCTCTTCTTCAATTTTCTCACTCTTTGATCTTAAAATCTCCATTCCTACGATTGTTGCCGAATATTCGGCAAGAACAATGTCTTCTTCTTCGAATTTACTGTTGTAACGCGCAAGCACAAATGTGCCAAGTCTTTCGCCGTTTCCTATTATTGGAACAATTGTGACAAACTTTTCAAAGCTTTCAATATCATATTTGAATATTTTAAGCAAATCGTCTCCAGTAATATTGTAATTTGTATGCGTTATCCTTACCAATTCATCATTGTACTCATTTGGAAATTTTTTCAAACCCGTATTTTCATCAATAATAATTGAAGCATCTGAGGCGTCAGATAAATTAACTCCAAGTATCTTACCTCTTTTGTTTGAAACATACACATTTGCGTCCAGAATTTCACTTAAAGTTTTACATAACTCGGGAAAAGAAACAGGAGCATCTGCAGATTGCTGCAATATACTATTCAATTTCCTTGTTTTGTTCAATAAACTGCTGTTCATAGTTTTACCTCCTAAAGGTCTTATAAACATTATAACTTATTTATTAAAAGATTGTAATATATTTTATTCTTGCAATTTTTCTATCGAATAATCGCAATTTTCATTTGTACATTTTATCTTTACTTTTTTACCACTTTTTTTCTCTACAAGCATAGAATCACATTTAGGACACTTCTCTTTAATCGGTTTGTCCCATATGCTGAATTCACATTTAGGATAATTAATGCAGCCGTAAAAAACCCTACCTTTTTTTGTTCTTCTTTCAACAATATCTCCACCGCAATCCGGACATTTCACACCTGTTTTCACAACAATTGACTTTGTATTGCTGCATTCCGGATAATTTGAACATGCTAAAAATCTTCCAAATCTTCCATGCTTAATAACCATTGGACTCTCGCATTTTTCACATACTTCATCAGTTTCTTCTGTAAGATCAACCTTTTCTATTGCCTCGTCAGCGGCTTTTAATGAATTTGAAAACGGTTTATAAAAGTCTCTCACCACTTTACGCCATGGTATTTCATCGGATTCTATTTTATCGAATTCCACTTCCAGGTTTGCGGTAAAATCAATATTTACTATGCTCTTGAAATGATTCTCCATTAATTCGTTTATCATTACACCTAAATCCGTCGGATAGAGAAGTTTTTTCTCTCTTCGAACATACCCTCTTGATATTATTGTTGATATTGTAGGGGCATAAGTGCTCGGCCGGCCTATACCGTTTTCTTCCATCGCCTTTACCAATGTTGATTCAGAAAATCTTCCCGGCGGTTGGGTAAAGCTTTGCTTGAATTCCTTATCCACCTGCCTCAGATTCTCACCTGCAGACAAAATCGGTATTTCAACGTCTTTTACATTTGTGTAAGAATACACTTTCAAGAAACCGTCAAACTTCAATTTTATTCCGCTTGCATTAAATATATACCTGCCGTTAGATATTACAAGTTTATATGAATCACTCGTGGAATCAGCCATTTGACTCGCAATGAATCTTTCCCATATGAGCTTGTATATCTTGTATTGTTCAGTTTTTAATTGCGACTTTATATCTTCAGGTTTCAGACTAGCGTCAGTCGGTCTGATTGCTTCATGGGCGTCTTGAACGGATTTTCCATTCTTAGCGGCTTTTGCGCCTTCTTTTTTAAGATAAATTTCCCCATAATTCTCCAAAATATGCTCTTTTGCCATGTCTTTGGCATAATCTGAAATCCTTGTTGAGTCTGTTCTGATATAGGTAACAAGCCCTATTGTCTTTTTACCGATTTGCATCCCTTCATACAATTGTTGTGCGATTATCATGGTTTTCTTTGTGGAAAAACCATATTTGTTTGCAGCGTCCTGCTGCAGGCTGCTGGTTGTGAATGGCTTATACGGAGAACGCCTTTTAAGTTTTTTCTCTGAAGAATCAACCATGTAATTATCCGGATTCAGTTCTTTAAGTATTCCATTCAATTCCTTTTCATTATTGATTTTTTTCTTTTTGTTTTTTTCACCATAAAAAACAGCGTCAAAAATTTCTTTATCTTTTGTTTCCAATTTAACGTTCAATGTCCAGTATTCGTCAGGTATAAAAGCGTTGATTTCATTTTCCCTGTCGCATATCATTTTCGTCGTAACTGACTGCACACGTCCAGCGCTTAACCCTTTTCTCATTTTCCTCCAAAGCAAAGGGCTTATGCTGTAGCCAACAATTCTATCAAGAACCCTTCTTGCTTGCTGTGCATCAACTAGGTCCATGTTTATTTTCCTTGGTGATTTTACAGCTTTTTTTATTGTTTCCTTTGTAATTTCGTTAAATTCAACACGGCAAATTTCATCTTCCGAAATTGAAAGAGCCTTTGACAGATGCCATGATATTGCTTCACCCTCTCTATCAGGGTCAGTTGCAAGATATACTTTGTCCGCCTTTTTCGCTTCGCTTCTCAATTCCTTTAAAACTTTCCCTTTTCCCCTAATTGTAATATATTCGGGCTCAAAATCATTTTCAAAATCTACACCCATCTTGCTTTTGGGCAAGTCTCTTACATGACCTACCGAGGCCTTTACTTTATAGCGGCTTCCAAGAAATTTCGATATCGTTTTTGCTTTTGCCGGAGACTCTACAATCACTAAATTTTTCATTTTATCACCTTTTCTTTCAGCAGTGAGACCTATTATAACAGATTATTATATAATTTTCAAAATCTTTTACTGTTTTATGCAATATTTATCCCCGGGTTCAAGATATATTTTATCTTTGATCATGAGCATCATTAAAGCGCCTTTCATTTCATTAACGCCCATTATTTCATACGAAAACAGTCTATCAATATGCACAGGACTTTCATATTCAATTATTTCCAAAAGTTTTCTTTCCGACTCAGTCAATATTGTCTCGGCCATTTTTTCAAGCGGTGTAGAATTATCCGCTTTGGCATATATATCAATAACCTCTTCAATGTCGACCAGACATTCAGCTCCCTCTTTTATCAGTTTGTTTGAACCTTTTCCATAATTCCCCATTATCCCACTTGGAACTGCGTAAACATCCTTACCTTGTTCAAGCGCAAAATCCGCCGTAATCAATGCCCCACTCTTCAGACCCGCTTCTATTACAATCAAAGCATCGCACAAACCGCTTATTATCCTGTTTCGCCTAGGGAAATTATATGGCAGGGGATTCACACCCAATCCAAACTCCGTTAACAAAAGCCCTCTTTTTGAAATTTGTTCATGCAATGATCTGTTTTTTGCCGGATAGCATATGTCTATTCCTGTTCCCATCACTGCTACAGTAGATCCTTGTCCTGTCAATGCCCCTATATGGGCGCTTGAGTCTATTCCATATGCCATTCCGCTTATTACGCTTATTCCTGCTCTCGAGAGGCGTTTTGCAAAATCATATGCAACTTGTCTTCCGTAATTGCTGCATTTACGTGATCCAACTATCGCAACACAAGGTCTTTTGCTCAGGATTTCAAGGGTTCCCTCATAAAACAACACCAGTGGAGGATCGTAAATTTTCTTTAGTTGAGGGGGAAAGCTTTTTTCGCTTATGTCTACAAAAGAGATATTTTTGTTCTTTATTTTTTTTCTATAAGCGCTATATTCATTGAAATCCATATTTTTTTTTGCCATTGAAATTAATTTTTCCAAACAATATTTACGCTTTTCTTCCGACAGACTATTCAAATGCTCTGATATCAATTCATTAATCATCTTATTTCTCTTTCCCATGTAATTGATTATCAAATAATCTTCACGCATTGCTTCACCTTCTTCAAATGTTCCAATATTTTGTTTCAAGATTCCTGTAACTCAGAGCTTCCATAAGATGGTTTGTTTCAATTTTTTCTTTTCCTTCTATATCGGATATTGTGCGAGCAACTTTTATTATTTTATTATATGACCTGGCACTTAATCCCATCTTTGTGAATGCAGTTTTCAACAGTGCATTTGAGTCTTCATTCAAACGGCAATATCGTTTTATCTGCCTGTTGTCCATCTCTGAATTAGTCGATATTTTCGCATGTGAAAATCTGTTCTTCTGCCTATCCCTGGCAACAATAACAGAGGCTCTTATTTCTTCAGAAGATCTGGAATTCCGATTATTGCTGTTCATTTCGTCAAACGCGACACTAGGGACTTCTATGTGCATATCCATCCTGTCCAATATTGGCCCGGATATTCGTGCCATATATCTTCGTATGTCTCCCATGCTGCACTTGCATTCATGATGGCTGTCCCCATAGTAACCACACGGACATGGATTCATGCTTGCAATCAATACAAAATCCGACGGATATGTCACAGTTGAGTTCACTCTTGTAATTGTTACAGTTTTATCTTCCAATGGCTGCCTCAAAGCTTCCAAAGCCTTTCTAGAAAATTCGGGCAATTCATCCAAATAAAGAACTCCGTGATTAGCCAGTGAAATCTCTCCGGGTCTGGGATTGTTTCCTCCTCCTGTAAGAGAAACCGAAGACAATGTATGATGAGGGCTCCTAAATGGTCTTTCGAGTATTATTGAACGCTTTTTCATTAGTCCTGCAATGCTGTATATTTTTGTAACTTCAAGTGCATGTAATTCATCTAGAAGTGGCAATATTGTCGGGTATCTCTTTGCAAGCATTGTCTTTCCCGACCCTGGTGGCCCTATCATCAAGAGATTATGATTTCCAGCAGCTGAAATTTCCATTGCCCTTTTTGCATTCTCCTGTCCGTAAACTTCGCCAAAATTACAATCATAAATTACTTGACTTTCAGAATCAATATTACCCAAATTGCCCATGGGTTCAATAAAATCTTCGTTTTCAATGAATTCCATTACTTCTGTAAGATGTCTCGCGGGAAAAATCTTTATTTCATTTATGTATTTAGCTTCGTCGATATTGTCAAACGGCACTATTGCTTTTTTTACCCCCAATTGTTTTAATGCTATCAACATTGGAAGCAGACCGTTAATCCTGTTTACCCTTCCGTCAAGAGACAACTCTCCAAGAATAGCAATACCATTGAATTTAGAACATGGTATTCGTTTTGAAGCTGCAATTATTCCAGCCGCTATTGGCAAATCGAAATGAGTTCCTATTTTACGAGTACTTGCTGGAGAAAGATTGACTGTTATTCTTTTTACAGGGAATACAAATCCGGAATTGTTGACTGCCGCCCTTATCCGATCCTTTGATTCTTTTACAGCTGCATCGGGCAATCCCACAATGCTGAATGATGGTAAACCCTTCGATATATCGGATTCGCATTCAACTTTTTCCCCGTCGATTCCATTCAATGTGCAAGTATCAATTTTTGCCAGCATAAAATCCCCCTAATCAAGATAAATATTTTCTATATGGTTCAATTCTATTTCACCGTTGCCCCACTCGATGATTTCAACAGCATCAAATCTAAAATCATTGCCATGCAGTCTATTTTCCGCTATATATTGCTCGGCTGTCCTAATTATCTTTTTCATTTTTCTAGCGTTTATGTATTCTAGTGGCCTACCGAAATCAATCCCCTTGCGTTTCTTAACCTCTATGAAGATATATGTTCCATTTGAATCTTTCATAATGAGGTCTATTTCCCCCATCTTTGTATAATAATTTCTTTTTTTTGTTCTAAAACCCTTTTTTATCAAATAACTTTCAGCCATCGCTTCCCATTCTTTCCCTAATGTATTAATCTGCGTCGCCCCCAATTATTCCCTTAATGAAACTCTTTCTGTGTATTGCAATAGGTCCAAATTTTTTTAATGCTGAAATATGCTCAGCCGTACCATAGCCTTTATTTCTTTCAAATCCATATAGTTTGTAATGCTGACCCATTTCCGTCATTATATGGTCTCTTGTCACCTTTGCTATTATTGAAGCAGCAGCTATGGAAGCCGATTTTTCATCACCTTTTATTATGGCTGTCTGCTTTATTGGCACATCCTCAAGCGTCAAAGCGTCCACAAGTAAATGATCTATTTTGATTTCAAAAGAAGACATAGCCCTTTTCATAGACAACTTTGTTGCATTCAAGATATTCATAGAATCTATTTCTTCCTGATTCGCCATGCCTATTGAAACAGCCAAAGCTTTACGCATTATTTCATTATAAATTCTATTTCTATTCTTTTCGTTCAATTTTTTAGAATCATTCAATCCTCTTATTATGCAGTTTAGCGGTAAGACAACAGCCGCTGAAACAACAGGCCCCGAAAGTGGTCCTCTCCCGACTTCATCAATTCCAGCAATGATTTTCTCTCCTCTGGATAAAAGTTCATTTTCGAATAAAAACATTGATTCAAGCCGTTTTTTTTCATTTTCCCAATCATTAATTCTTCTTAACATCATTTCTCCGATTTTTTTTACGGATTTTCTTTTATCCGTTATAAGATCTCTGCAAAGAATCTCATGATTTTCATTTTCCAAATCAAGTTCTGCTACATAGACCGCAATTTTCTTTACACTCGTTTTTTTAATTATCATACAATCAACACCTCATACGTAAATTATTATATAATTATACCATAAACAGGGAATAGCGTTCTATACGCTATTCCCTGTTTAGTCTATCAAGAACTATTTTACCAAGACGGCCACGTCTGAAATCATCAACCAATATATATACTGCACGGTCCAAATCAACAATTCCGCCTTTTAATATGCAACCTCTTTTTTTTCCTATTTCTTCAATTATATCTGTAATGCTTTTTGTTTCATCAATCCCGTCATACCTTTCAGAAATGACACCTCTGTAGTGCTCCCGCAAAAAACTTATCAACCACCTTGCAACTTCATTAAAAGGAATTAATTCGTCCTTTATCGCACCGGATAAAGCCAGTTTTATTGCTGTGTTTTGATTGTCGAACCTGGGCCAAAGTATTCCTGGAGTATCAAACAATTCAATGTCTTTCTTTATCCTGACCCATTGCTTTCCTCTTGTAACTCCAGGCTTATCTCCAGTTTTGGCGCTTTTCCTTCCCACCAGATTATTTATAAGAGAAGACTTGCCGACATTGGGTATGCCTGTCACCATAAGCCTTACAGCTCTTTTTTTCATCCCTTTTCTCTTAAGTTTTTCAAACAATTCCTGCGAAGCGTCATCTACCGCCCTAAGCAATTGCTTTGTACCCTCGCCGCTTATGCTGTTTATGTTCACTACGCGAAATCCTTTTTCTTTATATTCATTTTGAAATTCACGCAAGATTTTAGGATCAGCCAAATCTATTTTATTTATAGCAATAATCTTTGGCTTGTTGGAAAATAGCGAATCCATTTGGGGATTCTTGCTTGAAAACGGAAGTCTGGCGTCTATCACTTCAATTACAACATCCACCAGTTTCATGTTTTGCTGAATCAATTCTTTCGTTTTCTTCATGTGACCGGGATACCAATTGATATTCAAAACCGCCACCTCCAATAATAAAAAAGGACTGTTAGACAGTCCCTTTTTTTTAGTATTTTTTTTCTTTTACCTTAGCCGCTTTTCCTACGCGATCTCTAAGGTAATGCAGCCTTGCTCTTCTTACTTTTCCTTTTCTCACAACTTCTATTTTTTCGATTTTTGGAGAATGCAAAGGGAATGTTTTTTCAACACCTACTCCAGAAGAGATTTTTCTGACGGTAAAGGTTTCTTTAATTCCTCCGTTTTGCCTCTTCAAGACAATGCCTTCATACATTTGGATTCTCTGTCTCTTTCCCTCGATGACCTTGATAGAAACCTTTACAGTGTCACCGACTGAAAAATCAGGTATATCCTGCTTTAGCTGTTCTTGCTCAAGCATATCCAATATTTTGCTCATTGAACTACCTCCTCTCGTATTAGATGTTCTTGCTCTTTTGGCAGAGGACCATCTGTAGTCAACAGATTGAATTATATCACAAAAGCCCTGTTTTGTTAATATCTTTTTTCCAATATTTTAAAATGATTTTCCTGAGTGACTCCTCTGTATTACAGTCTTTCAATATGGCCTCTATCATGTCAGGTCGTTTATTAATGGTTTCTTTTATTGCCTTTTCCAGCCTCCACTGATCAATAAGCTTATGATTTCCTGATATAAGGACATCCGGAACACTAATCCCCCTGAAAATCCTCGGTCTTGTGTAATGTGGATATTCAAGAAGCGATTTATAACTGAAACTTTCCTCTTCATATCCTTTATTGCTTTTCAACACTCCATTTTGTAATCTGGAGATTGCATCCACAAGCACTATTGCCGGCAATTCTCCCCCTGTTAAAACATAATCACCTATTGATATTTCCATATCCACCACTTCATCAATGAACCTTTGATCAATTCCTTCGTAATGGCCGCACACAAGTATCAAGTGTTCTTTTGACGAAAGTTCCTCAACCAACTTTTGATCCAATCTTTTCCCTTTTGGCGAAAGATATATTTTTATAGCGTCTTTGTGACAATCCATGCTCTCAACTGCCGAAAATAATGGTTGCGGAGTAAAAACCATCCCCTCCCCGCCACCATACGGCGAATCGTCGACTTGTTTGTGTTTGTTGTCTGCATAGTCCCTTATATTGACCGTTCTTACATCCATCAAATCCTTTTCCAGTGCCCTTCCTAAAATGCTTGAGCTGAAAAATGGAACAAACACTTCTGGAAAAAGAGTAAGTATGTCAATTTTCATTAAATCATCCCCTCAATCAATTCCACTTCCATAATTCCATTTTGCAAATCTATTGATTTTACAAAACTTTTAACTGCGGGAATTTGCATGATTTTACCATCATCTTTTTTTACCATGTATATGTCTTGATAGGCATTCTGATTTACATCCACCAATATTCCTATATTTTTTCCTTTTTCATTTACGCTTAAACCAATCAAATCAAATACGTGGTAAGTGTCTTCAGGTAATTTTCTCAATTGTATTTTTTCAATATAAATATCTTTTCCCTTTAAATATTCTATATCATTTATATTGTCGTATTCTTTAAATTTAATTATAGCAAGTGATTTTGCGTATCTAATTCCTTCTATATGAAAGGCTTTCATTTGGCCGTCAACTTCCACGAGTATATAATCAAGTTCCTCAAATCTGTTTAATCCATCGGTGAAATTTTTTACTTTCACCTCTCCTTTAATTCCGTGCGTATTAACAATGATTCCAATTTTTACAAACGACATCATATCACCATCCCGCGATTGAATATTTGTCTTAAGGCAAAAGAGGATAAGCCCTTTTAGAGCTTATCCTATTGAACAATTTCAACAACGACTCTTTTATTCTCTTTAATAGCCGCAGCCTTGACAACTGTTCTTATTGCTTTGGCAATTCTGCCTTGTTTTCCGATAACTTTCCCCATGTCTTCCGGGGACACCGAAAGTTCTACAATGAGCGAATGTGAGCCTTCGACTTCCTTAACGGTTACCATTTCAGGATGATCAACCAGTGCCTTGGCAATGACTTTTACAAGTTCTCCCATTATTACACCTCCTGATGGCTACCTAAGCTTTTTTAGCTTCTTCGAATTTTTCCAAAATATTATTCTTCTTAAGCAAAACCCTTACCGTTTCAGTAGGCTGTGCACCATTAATCAACCATTCCACGGTTTTTTCGTCGTTTATTTTCATTTCTCCGGGTTCTTGCAAAGGATTATAATAGCCAAGCTCCTCTATGAATTTGCCGTCTCTAGGAGATCTTGAATCTGCAACAACAATTCTATAAAAAGGTTTCTTCTTTGCACCCATTCTTTTCAATCTTATTTTCACTGACATTTTATTCACCTCCTTAAACATATTTGTATAAAAAATCATCTATTTACATAAAAGGAATATTTAATCCTCTTTTGCCCTGTTTCTTGCCCATTCCAGAAAACTGCTTCATCATTTTTTTTGTTTGTGCAAATTGTTTCAAAAGCTTATTAACCTGTTGTACGCTATTGCCACTTCCTGACGCTATTCTTTTTCTTCTTCCACTACTTATTATTTCAGGCTTGGTGCGTTCTTCCTCGGTCATAGATTTAATTAAAGCTTCTATCTTTTTAATTTCGTTTTCATCAACTTTAAGGTTCTTTAATTGTTTGCCTCCGATTCCAGGCATCATTTCCATTATCTGATCTATTGGCCCCATATTTTTCATCTGTTCCATCTGATCTAAAAAGTCATTCAAGTCAAAGCTTTGTTCCTTTATTTTCTTCTGAAGCTTCTTCGCATTTTCTTCTGAAAAGCTATCTTGGGCTTTTTCAATGAGAGTCAAAACATCTCCCATACCCAAGATTCTCGAAGCCATCCTTTCTGGGTAAAACGGCTCTATTGAATCAAGCTTTTCACCTGTACCAACAAATTTTATAGGCTTACCTGTTACAGCTTTTACCGAAAGTGCCGCTCCGCCCCTTGTATCTCCATCAAGCTTGCTTAGGACAACCCCGTCAATCGACAGTTCCCTGTCAAAGGCTTCTGCCACATTTACAGCATCTTGACCCGTCATGGCATCAATTACAAGCAGTATCTCATCCGGATTAACTGTTTTCTTCACATCTTTCAATTCCTGCATCAATGATTCGTCTATATGGAGTCTACCTGCCGTATCTATAAGCAGAACATCGTGGCCATTTCTTTTTGCAAATTCAAGTGCGGCTTTCGCAATGTTTTGGGGTGATGTAGAATCGCCCATTGAGAAAACCGGCAATTCCAATTTTTCGCCTACAATCTGAAGTTGTTTTATTGCCGCCGGGCGATATATGTCTCCCGCTACCAACAATGGACTCTTTCCTGTTTTTTTCAGATATCCGGCTATTTTTCCGCTTGTAGTCGTTTTTCCCGCCCCTTGCAGTCCAACCATCATAATTACAGTAGGCGGTTTGGGTGAAAATTCTATTTTTGTTTCATTTGTTCCCATCAAATCTTTAAGCTCTTCGTTGACAATCTTTATTACCTGTTGTCCAGGTGTTAGACTCTTCATGACTTCTGAACCCACTGATCGTTCCGAAACTTTATTTATAAAAGATTTCACGACCTTGTAGTTTACATCTGCTTCCAGCAAGGCTAATTTTACTTCTCGCATTGCGGATTTTATGTCTTTTTCTGAAAGCTTGCCCTTGCCTTTCAGTTTACTCAAAGAATTTTGTAATTTTTCTGCAAGGCTTTCAAAAATCATTTCAAATCCTCCCGATAATCAATTGTCATTCACCTTATTTATTTCTATTGCCAATCTGACAATTTCATCTATTTGCTTTTTATCCTCTTTATTACATTCATTTTCCAAAATCTCTTCAGAAATTTTTATAATTAAATTAGAATAAACCGAAATGCTCTTGAATTTATCATATAAACCCATTTTTTTTTCATAACTTTCCAATGCTTTGTTGGATTTTCTTACAGCATCATAAACCGCCTGCCTGCTTATATTCATATTTTCGGCAATTTCCACCATAGAAAAATCATTCATGTAATAATAGTAAAGCATTTCATATTGTTTTTTTGTAAGCAATCTCCCATAAAAAGCAAACATATTGCCGTATTTGATTTTCTTTTCCATGTATTTTCCTCTTTTGTAAAGTGAATTTGCTTTACATGAGAATGTTACATCATTGATGTAAACTAGTCAAGCATTTTTTAAAATATAGCGTCAACAAAACTTTCGGGATCAAATTTTTGGAGGTCTAAAATATCTTCTCCGACACCGATATATTCAACCGGAATTCCCAACTCAGAAACAAGTGCAAAAACAATTCCACCTTTTGCAGTTCCGTCAAGCTTTGTCATTATTATTCCACTGATATCTGCAATTTCATTAAATGCTTTTGCTTGATTCAGAGCATTCTGACCTGTAGTTGCATCAAGCACAAGATAAGTTTCAAGAATTGCTTCCGGTGCTTCTCTATTGATAATCTTTGTGATTTTACCAAGCTCATTCATAAGGTTCTTTTTATTGTGCAAGCGTCCTGCCGTATCACAAATCAATACATCCATTTTACGCGCTTTTGCCGATTGCACGGCATCATATACCACCGATGCTGGATCCGCACCTTCTTTTTGGGAAATCAAATCGCTTCTTGCATTTTCAGCCCAAACCTTAAGCTGGTCTACTGCCGCCGCTCTGAATGTATCTGCTGCTGCAATTATGACTTTGTCCCCATTTTTTGTAAATTTGCTTGCAAGTTTGCCAATAGTAGTTGTTTTGCCTACTCCGTTTACGCCAATTATCAATATTATACGCAGGCCTTTTTGTTTTTCATTATTCCCTTTTTTCTCTGCTGAATAAAGCTTTTCAGCCATTAAAGCTTTTAGTGTGCCTTTTACATTTTCTATATCTTTTATTTTCTCATTTCTTATAGCAACCTCAAGAGAATCCATTATTTCAACAGTTGTTTTATATCCAACATCGGATAAAATAAGCAAATCCTCGAGTTCCTCGTAAAATTCATCATCAATTGTCTTTGATGAATTAAACAATTCATCAATCTTTCCCGTGAAATTATCCCGAGTCTTTTCCAACCCTTCTTTTAGTCGTTCGATTATGTTTTTCAAACTTCCACTCCTAACTTGCCTTGTTTTGAATTTCCAATGACACTATTTTAGATATCCCCTTTTCTTCCATTGTTACCCCATAGAGAACATCGGCTATTTCCATTGTCCCTTTCCGGTGTGTAATTAAAATAAACTGAGAGTTGCCGGTGAACTTCTTAAGGAAGGAAGCAAATTTGTAGACGTTAACATCGTCCAAAGCCGCCTCTATTTCATCAAGCACACAAAATGGAGATGGTTTTTTCATAAGTATCGCAAAAAGCATTGCTATTGCGGTTAAAGACTTTTCTCCACCTGATAGCAAATTCAAGTTTTGAAGCTTTTTACCTGGAGGCTCCGCATAAATATCTATGTGTGAATTCAATATATCGTCAGTATCTTCAAATATTATTTCTGCTCTACCACCATTGAAAAGCTGATTGAAAGTCTTGTCGAAATTACTGTTTATTTCCTTTATCTCTTCTTTAAAAATTTTAATCATCTTCTCTTCAAGTTTTACAATCAAATCCTCAAGAGTTTCTTTCGCTTCCATCAAATCGCATTTTTGTTTGCTTAAAAATTCATATCTGCGCAAAACCTCATCATATTCATTTATAGATGACTTGTTTATTTCCCCGAGCAATTCTATTTCTGATTTTAATATATTTATGCGTTTAACCATTTGACTTCTATTTGTAATTCCAATTCTTCTTTCCACTGCCTCAATATAGGAAAGTTGATAAACTTCCCATAGTTGCTTTATAAAATGGTCGTAATTCATTTGATTTCTCGTATCTGCCATTTCCAGCTTATGATACTTTTCTTTTTCATTAAAAACATTTTCATCAATTCTTTCTAATTGTTCCTGCGCTCCCCTTGCCAAAGCGGAATTTTCCTCGATAGCCATTCCATTTTTTTCATTTTTAATTTCAAGTTCCTTTATTGTCAAAGCCAGCTCATTTAATATTTTCTCTTTTGCAGACATTTCTCCTTCGTAATGTACAACCTTGTTTAATAGTTCTTTTACTTGGCTTCCATGGCCCTGTACGTCAGCTTCCATATTTTCAATTGCCAAACTTACTCGCAAAATTTCAGACTCTGCGCTTTTATTTTTTTCCAATAAAATCGCGTGCTCTACTCTTTTTTCATTCAATGAATCTTTTAATTCATCCATTGTATTTACTAATTCTTTTTCAGATTTTTCCGACTCCTCTGTTGATCTTTCCTGATTCATGCTCTGTTCTTCTATCTCTTTTAATTTTTCAGCAATCGAAAGCCTTCTATCCTGCAGATGATTCGCTTCTGCTTGAATATCTTTTAATTCATTGTTTAAAATCGCCTGTTTATCTTTCAATGTTTGCATATAGATTATCAGCGCTCGCAAACTTTCATTGGTTTTTTCAATTTCTCTTTCTATTTTATTAATTTCATTTTCATTTTCACTGAATTTTCTTTCACTTAAAATCTTCTCTTTCATTAATTTGTCAAATTTGTTTGTTTCTTCTTTTAACACCTTTTCATATTTAATAATTTCCTTTGAAGTCTCTTCAAATATTCTTTTTCTTGAAAGAAGTCCTGCACTCCGTACCTTTACACTTCCACCTGTAATTGTTCCTCCAGGATTGAATACCTCTCCATCTAAAGTAATAAGTCTGCTTCCCTTATAACCTTTTTTTAAGAGCCTTGCCGCTGTTGAAGAATCTCTTACTATAAGAATGTTTCCCAATAAAAAGCTAACGATGTTTTCAAATTTATTGTCATAATCTATAAGTTCCTCAGCTCTACCTACAATGCCATCATCCTGCATAATGCTTTTGCCTGAGTTTCTTCTAGCTCTTACATCACTCATTGGCAAAAGAGTTATTCTTCCTGTCTTTTCTTGTTTTGCGAAGGTGATTATTTTTCTTGCAGAATCAACTGTATCGCATATGATATGCTGACTTGAATAGCCCAACGCTGTCTCTAATGCAACTTCATATATTTTGTCAACTTTTATTATGTCGGATACTGTGCCTTCCAAATGCTTTTCCAATCCACTTCCACGCAATGCTTTTAGCGAGTTTTTTACACTGCTATTAAATCCTTCATAATTAGCGATCATTTTTTTGTAAAAATTCCGTTTTTCCTTAAGCGTTTTAAGCTTGCCTTCAATATCGCTTATTGTGATTTTTTTTGTGTTTTCCAGATTTTTATTATTCTCTACAACCTCTTCAAGTAGTGTCTGTTTATCTGCCCCTTTTATTCTCCTCTTTTCCAATCCTGATAATTCCGCTTCAAGCCTTTCTTTCTTTGCTATTGAACTTGAAACACTTTTTTCTATTTCAATTGTTTCCTCATCCAGCCTGATCATACGCTTTTTACCGCTTTTTTCATATGAATCAAGTCTTGCCAATTCACTTTTCAATTCTGATGATTTATTGAAATTATCAAATATTTTTGATTTGTTTTTTTGAAGTTGTTCTTTTTCAACAATCAATTTTTTTGCAACTTCTTTTATTTTTACTTCCTCTTCAAAAATATCTTTTTCCAGGCGAATTTTATTTTCCACAGAATCGCGCATAAGATTTTTTTTTGCATCCAGCTCTGATTCCAATCTTTTTCTCTCTTCGCCATATTCAGTCATTTGATTTTCTAATTTGATTTGTTCTTTTGTAGCTGAACGTTTTTTTTCAGCAATCAAATCAATCTCATAATTCAATTGATTTCTTTTTTCATTTGCATTAAAAAGTTTCTTTTCATCTTCCTTCAATTCGGCTCTTAAACTTTCCAATAAAGATTCTGTTTCGCCCAATTCGTTTACAAGTTCACTTTTCTTTAATTTCAAACTTGCAATATTATCTTGCACCGCTTCCAATTTATCTCTGTTAGCCTTTGTCTTTTCATTTATTCTATCAATTTCCTCCATGAACAAAGAAATTTCAAGTCCCTTTAGTTCTCCGTAATACTCTTCATACTTTTTTGCTTTCTCCGCTTCGTCTTTCAAAGGACCTATTCTTGTTTCCAACTCATCGAGTATATCCTCTACTCTCAATATATTCTTATTTGTGTTATCAAGTTTTTTCCCAGTATTTTCTTTTCTTGTTTTATATTTTACAATGCCTGCCGCTTCTTCAAACAATTTTCTCCGGTCCTCGGACTTGCTGTTTAAGATCGAATCAATCTTTCCCTGCCCTATTATCGAATAGCCATCTATTCCAATCCCGGTATCCATGAACAAGTCTTTGATTTCTCTTAATTTACATGGATTATTGTTGATAAGATATTCACTTTCTCCAGACCTGTATACCCTTCTTTTTACAATTACCTCTCCATATTCAATCGGCAAATTGCCTTCTCCGTTATCAAATGTTAGAGAAACTTCTGCCATTCCTAATTGCTTTCTTCTATCGGTTCCACTGAAAATAAGGTCCTCCATTTTATTTCCTCTGAGAACCTTGGCGCTTTGTTCGCCTAAAACCCATCTCACGGCGTCAGTTATATTGCTTTTCCCACTTCCGTTTGGGCCTACTATTCCAGCTATTCCTTCCTTGAACTTTATCTCTGCTCTTTCTGCAAATGATTTGAACCCATACATTTCTATGCTTTTGAGATACACCCTACCACCTCGTAACTATTTTAGATAACAAAGATATTTTATCATAAATAACATGCTAAAAAACACCCAATGGGTGTTTTTAATGCATTTGATCATATAGCTGCTCGATTTCATCCAACAAATTTCGGTCGTTAACCGGTTTTATTATCATTTCACTGCCTTTATCAACTATTTCACATACAATGGCTTCTTCGCTGCTAACTTCAAGCGGCGCCAAAATAGCGTACTTTTTTTCATTATGTTCGATCATATCAATCAATTCAAATTTCTTTTTGTTGTTTTCCTCATCTATAAGTTCGATTATTTTATTTTCCATTTAGTCACCTCGTTTTATTTTGTCGAGATATGATTGCAGTATATGAACAGCGGCAACCGTATCAATTACTTCCTTTCTTTTCTTTCTCGACATATCCGCCTCTATAAGATAACGCCGTGCGATTGCAGTTGTCAATCTTTCATCTTCATAAATACACTCTAAATCTATATTTTCCTCAAGCCATCCTACAAATTCCTTAACCTTTTGGCTTTGGGGCCCTAAAGTTCCATTCATGTTAAAAGGCAACCCAACTACAATTTTCCCAACATTCTTTTCTTGAATTATTCCCTTTAAGACATACAAATCTTTCTTCTTGCTTTTTCTTTTGATTGTCTTAACCGCCTGTGCAGTCAAAAAAAGTTCATCACTTACAGAGACCCCTATTGTCTTGTCTCCAACATCCAATCCCATAATACGCAAGAACACTTCCCCTTTCAAATTATCTTGATGCAGAAGTCAGGGCAATACGCACTGCAATAGCCGCATAAAACACACAGATTCTCATCAACTTTCACACCGTCAGGACCCAATGTAAGCGCATTTTGTTTGCACGAATCAACGCATTTTCCGCAACGCCTGCACCAATCAGCAATGTGCAAATGCCTGTCCTGCCTTTTTATTTTTTCTAAGACATTTCCCGATGAAGCTTTTCCCTCAAAGCGGTTTACGTTGTCTTCTATTTCCTCAATACTTTGCATACCCACCGCAAATGAATCCATAACTTCCTGTTTTAGAGCAAATTCAAAAGCTTCTTCCAAGTGACTTATAAGATTCCCGCCTCCCAGCGGTTTCATTCCGTATATTCCTTTTCCCGCCTTTTTAGACAAGTCCAGAGCCTCTATCATATCTTCTATCTTTCCATCCTGTATGCCAAGCCCTCTGAAATTGCAAATAGGGTGCAACACCTCAAAAACTTCATTTTCATTGGCTCCACGCACTCCTGCCACATGGTGCGTTGAAAGGCCCAAAGCCCTTATATGTCCTTTTTTGCGCATTTTCAAAAAAAATTCAACTGCTTCCCAATGACCTCTTATAGTATGGATGCTTTCCTGTTCATGCAACATGAAAATATCAATATAGTCCCTGTCTATGGATTTCAAAGCTCGCGTCAAAGTCTCCTCAGCCGTTTTTTTGTCATATGCATAGGATTTGCTTGAAATTATCAAATTGTTTTTACCGATATTTTTCAGACCGTATTTTATGTGCTCGTAGTTATCGTATAAGTCCGCGGTATCAACAAAATTTATGCCTTTTTCATAAGCCCTTTCAAGCAATAGTCCACCTTCCTTTGATGTAAGATTCCTTTGCAATGGACTCATTGTAAGACTTCCAAAACATAACCTTGACACATTTAATTCTGTTTTTCCAAGTTTTCTGTATTCCATTCTATTTCTCCAAATAAGACTTAAGCAATTCCTCCAGTATTTCATCGCGCTCAAGTCTTTTTATCATTTTTCTCGCATCCTTGTGGCTTGTGATGTATGTTGGATCCCCCGAAAGCAAATATCCGACAATTTGGTTTACCGGGTTGTAGCCTTTCTCTTTCAATGCTTCGAAAGCAACATCTATAATTTCCCGTGTTTCAGCTTCTTTGTCGCTTCCAACATCATATTTCATTGTATATTGATCATTCATATTCAATTCCCTCCTTTTCACCATTATACTCTTATAATCGCCCTTATTTCAATCAAGCCTTCAAAAAAAGGACAGGATACAAAAGCCCCTGCCCTTAAAACTCGATTATACAAAACAATTCTGTTTGTGAAATCTAAATGTTTTCGATATGCTTATATGCTTCTTGCAATGAAATCAAGGCCTTGCTTCTATCTTTGGCCCCTGCCTGTGCCATATTCGGTCGACCGCCGCCTCCACCAGAAGCAATCTTTGCCACGTCCTTTACAAGTTTCCCGCAGTGTATACCATTTAAAACGGCTTCCTTGTCAGCCATAGCTACATAATTAAGTTTATCTCCATCATCTGAGACAAGCAATACAACTCCTTTTTCAAGTTTGTTAAGTATTTTGTCTGCAAGCTGCCTTAGTGTTTCGGCATCGATATCCTCAACTTTTCCGGTTATCACATCGAGACCGTTTATTTTTTTCAATCTTTCAAGGAGTTTGTCAATAGAAGAATCCGCCATTTCCCTTTTGAATTCATCGTTCATCTTCTTTGAAGTTTTCAAATCCTCAAGAATCTGAACAAGTTTGCCTTCAACTTCATTTTGATTGTTCGCTTTTACAAGCTCCATAAGCTTATGCATCTTTTTCTCGGCCTGCTTGACATATGCATACGCCTTTCTTCCTGTAAAGGCTTCTATTCTCCTTACTCCTGCGGCGATTCCTCCTTCTGCTACAATTTTAAATAATCCTACCTCGCTTGTATTGTCAATGTGTGTTCCACCGCAAAGTTCTGTGCTGTAATCGTCAACCTTTACAACCCTTACTATATCTCCGTATTTTTCACCAAAGAGAGCTGTAGCACCCAATTCCTTGGCTTTTTCCAACTCCATTTCATAAATATTGATTTTAAGCGCATCCATCACCTTTTCATTTACAATAGCTTCTACTTCATCCAATTGATTTTCCTTTACATTGTCAAAATGAGTAAAGTCAAACCTTAGCCTGTCAGGAGTCACAAGCGAACCTGCCTGTTCCACATGCTCTCCCAATACAGTCCTTAAAGCTCTATGCAAAAGGTGCGTTGCGGTATGGTTTCTTGCTGTATCCATCCTGTTCTTCTCATCAATATGCAATATGGCCTTTTCCCCTGTACAAACATTTCCTTCCTTTACTGCTCCGTAATGGATATATAAATCATTCTTTTTCCTGCAATCCGAAACTTCAAATAAGCCATTGGGCGTCTTTATCCACCCCTTGTCCGCCAACTGTCCTCCACTTTCTGCATAAAAAGGAGTGGTGTCCATAATTATTTGCACTTCATCATCTTTTACAACCTCTTCTAATGGCAAGCCTTCTTTAATTATTGCAAGCACTTCTCCCTGAGTCTCAAACAAGTCATAGCCTACAAATTCAGTTTTTTCGCTTTTCAGTTTTTCTAGCTCTATACCAAATTCCCATCCCACTTCGTTCTGATTTCTTCTTGCCTGTCTAGCTCTGTCCTTTTGGATGGACATTTCTTTTTCAAATCCTTCTTCATCTACTGATATGTTCATTTCCTCTAAAATTTCTCTTGTTAAATCAAGAGGGAAGCCATATGTGTCGTAAAGCACAAAAGCATCTCTTCCTGAAAGCTGATTTAAACCGTCTTTTTTTATTTTTTCAATATGACCGTTTAAAATTTCGATACCAGAATCAATTGTCTGTTGAAAACGTTTTTCTTCAATTTCAAGCACTTTTTTAATGTATTCCCTTTTTTCCAACAGTTCCGGATAAGCGCCTTTTGAAATTCGAATAACCTTGTCAACAAGCTCTGTCAAGAATTGTTTTTCAATCCCCAGCAATTTGCCATGCCTAGCCGCACGTCTCAAAAGTCTCCTTAAGACGTAACCTCTTCCTTCATTGCTTGGTATTATTCCATCTGCAGTCATAAATGTAACCGCTCTTATATGGTCAGTTATTATCCTAATTGATATATCGTCTTTTCGGTTGTTTCCGTATGGCTTTCCTGAAAGCTCGACTACTTCGTCCAATACATATTTTATTGTGTCTATTTCAAAAATCGAATCAACATTTTGCATTATGCATGCAACACGTTCAAGACCCA
>CAZXWC010000010.1:0-35497 GCA_964644525.1 uncultured Peptostreptococcaceae bacterium | reverse complement strand
AACTTGATGAACAGTTGTATTTTTTTCATTTTCCAGATGCTCTTTGGTTTTTTGATTGTGATAAGGATAACAGCCACCGAATAAATCAGCAAAAAAATGCCTAAAATCTTCAGTCCCTCCATGTCTTTCCTCCTTTTGAAGCTTTAATAAGAAACCTTGTCTCCGTCTTCAATATCGTCGCCAGGATTGGCGACCACAATATCGCCTTCCTCAAGCCCTTCCAATATCTCCGAGCGGGCATTTCCCCTTGCCCCGACGCTTACTTCTTTTTTATTGACTCTCTTTCTATCAACGGTAAAAACGTAGTCTTTTCTTCCTTGTTTTACTACCGCATTGCTGTCGACTGTAAGAACTCCCTCTCTCATGCCCAGCTTGAAGACTAATTGGACTTCACGGTCGATGATGCTGAAATCGTGGTCAAGTGCAATTTCTACTATGCCTTTCTGCTGGAAAACGCCCAGGTCGGAAACAACGGTCTTGATGGTTGGGTGAATTTTTCTAACATAGCCTTCGGCCGCTTCGTTGTCAAAGAAGATTTCTACAGGAGCGTCCATTTCCATCTGTACAAAACTTTCTTCAAGAAGACTGGCTTCCACATAGTATCTGTCTTCGAAGACTTGGACCACGGGACTCATGGCGGTTATGGACTGGCCCTTTTCAACGAAGATGTCTCCGACAGTTCCGTCGAAGGGAGCCCTTATCTGATATTCGCTTATCTGGTCCTTTAATGATTCAAGCCGGGTAGTCATAGATTTGAGCTGGTAGTCGTATTGCATAAGCACATCTCTGTCCCCGCCCTTTGATGCAGCGCTCGATTCGTTTGAAGCCATGATGTAGTTCATTTCTCCGACAGAGCTGAGGAGTTCTAGAGAGTCAAGCTCGGACTTGCTTATGGCCCCGGCTTCATAAAGCGTAAGTGCATTTTCATAATCGCTCTTGGCTTTGTTATAGTTTTCCTCCGCAATTTTTGCAGATGCCCTGTAGTTTTCAAGAGATAGATTGTTGTATGGCTTTGCCAGATGGGATATGTTGCTTTCCAGTGCCCTTATCTCATAGTTGAGCGATTTGAGCTGATATCCCAAGGCTTTGTCATCCATGGATATCATCAAATCCCCTTCCTTTACCTTGTCGCCGACCTCGACGAGTATGGACAAGACTTTTGCATTACCCGCGGCCGCCAGGTCAAGGTTGCGTTCGCTCCTGACTTTGCCTGTGTCATCTATAGTGCGGTATATATCGGCCTTTTTGGCAGTGTCGACTTCCACATCTGCCGACCAATCGACAAGGAGCCACACAATCAGCGCCCCGACTGCCGCCAAGGCAAGAAGGGCCAAAATCAAATTCCTCTTCTTTGGATCAATATTCATCTTAGCCACTTAATAACACCTCCCACAAGATATTGTCAGCCACGAATGAAACCATGTCCGAGCAAATTATCTGTTTTACAAATTTTGAATATATCAATGCTCCAGCCCCTTTCTTATTTTGGGGGCAACAATTGCAAACACTATGGCGCTTATTGCAACAACAAATGCCGTATAGAGTGAAATTTTCCCCCATGTTCCGCTTCTTGATAGAATCATGTCGTTAGCCTTGTATGTCCAATAGAAGGGTATGGGGTAAAAAAACTTTTGCCATTTGTCCGAGAGAAGCTCTGCTCCCGCCACCGACCCCATCAAGGGGAGGAAAAGTATTTTTATGTTTCCGGCGGCTTCCATGACATCTTTGTTGTTTATTCCCTCTATGAATCCCACCAGTATGCTTATTATGGAACTTGCAAGCAGCATCATAAGCATTTGAAGCATGTTTACATTGGAGAAACCGGTCAGGATAAGCATTGTTATTGTTCCGACCACCGGGACAAGTATTCCTATAATGCTTTTTCCCAGTATATATCCGCCTCTTGAAAGGGGGGTGACATTAACAGCGCTTATGGTGTTGTCGACCTTTTCCTCGACAATGTTAAGTGCAATCAGCATTCCTCCCAAAACGGAAGAGAGCATTATTGCCACATTGACCATTAGCTTTTTTATTGGAGGGATGGTGTTGCCGAAATTTGAGAATTCAACCCTGGTGTCTTGGGATGTCACCCCGAAAAACTCATAGGCTCTGAGCGTTTTTACATAATCGACCAGGCCCTCCGGCTCGTTTCCCTGAGCGAGAATGTAGTAGTCACTGTTTCCGGGAAGAATTCCAATCATGTTGTCCCTCTTTTCCACCCTGCGTCTTACATCGTCGGTTGTTTCGAAAAGCTCGACAACGGCGTAATCCCTGAAGTAGCCAATATGGTCGGGATTGTCGCCCTCGAGCATTGCAATGTTCACAGTGGAATCGTTTATGCCGGGAATAAAGAGGTTTATGACTATCGAAAAGAGAACGGGAAAGACTATTATATAAAGGGCTATGAAGTCCCGCCTGCTTACACGCATGTCCCGCAGGAAAACCGCTAAAATTTTTCTGTTCATTTTTTTCACCAGCCTATTTATATGGTAAGCGTTTTCTTGAACCTGTAATTGGCGAACATGAAAAGCAAAAAACCGGCCGCCAGGAATCCGATAGAGACATTCAGGACATATACTGCGCTTGCGCCTGGCGATATGGCCTCCTTGAAAGCTTCAAGTATGTGGTATGTCGGAAAGAATCTTATCCATGAGGGTTCCCAGCTTGGAGCAAAGTAGGATATGTTTGGAAGTATCATGACAACTATTATTATGAAGAAGACCCCGAAAGACTGCATCATGTCCCTGTAGTAAGTTGTAACAACAAGGCCAAGAGAAGAAAAGGCGAAGGCTGTTGCAAGAACCAGCAAAATAATGAGCGGATAGTTGGCGTTTGCTCCCATAACGGGGATTACCAGTATAAGGCTTGTCGATATGGTTGTAACCATCATGACCCCTATCTTGCTCAAGAGATAGTGCCATATCTTGGAGGCTGTCACCGCGTAGGCCATTGCTATCCCCTCTTTCTTGTCCAGGAAAATGTAGGCCGCCATTATGAAAAGACCCATAATGCTGCCGTTGTAGGTAAGAAAAACAGGAACAATGTTTTCCCTGTTGTTGAGCACAAAGGGGTCCTTGTCGATTATCTCTACTGTCTGCCTGTCCATATGCCTTTCTACAAACTTGAAGTTGACTTTGCTGTTTTGCAGCACCATGTACAAATTTTTGAGCTTTTGGGACTCGTAGCCCTGAAGATAGTACAAATAATCAAGTCCGCCGTCGCTGCCTGGAATTATTTCGACACCTACTTCCTCTTCGTCCTCGGCAAGCTTCAAGACAGCCTCGCGGTCGTCTAAAAAATATATGTTCCTTGTGTCCGTCACAAAGAGGTCTGCGGTGTACACACGGCCAGCCACTTTTATCTGGACCCTTTCGTACTCATTGTCCTCATCTTCGTCGTCAAGCAGTCCCCTGTAAATCAAATCCACATAATCGGAGGAGAGGCCTCCGGCATACAGGTATTCGTCCCTTTTGCTGTCGCTTTCCTCGGGTACGGCAAGCAGCAAAATCAAAAGAAGGATGACAGCCATGCCGATTTCAATGTAGAAATACCAGCTCTTGGAAGACAATTGGACTTCCTTAACGAAGCTGTGCCATAGTTTCATGTCAAACTAGCTCCCTTCCGGTAACCTTTATGAAGATTTCCTCCAAGGTCGCCTCTTTGGTATGCATGGTTCGTATTTCATAGCCGTCGAGTATTTGCTTCAATCTTTCTATGTCTTTTTTTGCCATGAAGGAAAGGGATTCCTTTTTGACTTCTTTTCTATCCACATACTCCACATCGACAAATTTTTCCCCGTAGAGCAGTTTTAGGTTTTTCGGTGAGTCAATCAGCTTGATTTCCCCGTCCACAATGAATCCCACGCGGTCGCAAAGCTCATCCGCAATGAACATGTTGTGGGTGGTTAAAAAAATTGTTACGCCTTCCCTGTTTTTCTCCTTGATAATCTGCTTTATCTCTGATGCAATCGCCGGGTCAAGGCCTGTAGTAGGCTCGTCAAGAAACCAAAGGGTAGGCTTGTTGATCATAGACCGGGCAAAAGTCAATCGGTGCTTCATGCCCTTTGAATATTTCCCTGCTTTTATATCCCCCTTGTCCCCGAGTCCCACCAGGTCAAGAAGTTCCTGAGGTTCCAGGGTACTTACATCGAAAAGCTTTCTGTAGAATTCAAGATTCTCCCTTCCGGTCATTTTGCTGTAAACGTTGGACTGCTCGAAGGACATGCCTATCTTGTTGAACATTTCGTTTTTTATATGCTTGATGTCATATCCTGCAACGGTAACATCGCCTTTCTGCAGTTGCAGAAGGCCTGTCAGAATCCCCTGGGTTGTAGACTTGCCGGCCCCGGAGGGACCCAAAAAACCGAATACCTCACCCTCTCTTATTTCAAAGCTTACATCCTTGACAGCATATTTTTCGTCATTTGAATAGGAGTGATACAAATTTTTAACACTGATCATTTTATAGCTCCCCTTTCTTGCAGAAAGCCTTTCTCAAAATATCCATATAAGGATCTATTCCAGACACAAGTTTAGAATAGTCCAGCTCCCCTCCGGTTTTTTTTGCCAAATCCATTTGCTCTTCACCGTACTTTTCAACAGTCCATTGAATAATCTTTATTGTTTTGTCAAAATCCATATCATCCTTGAAGCGGCTTTTGTCTATATTTTTTGTATATATATGATGATAAAGGTCAGGGACCATCTCATCGACTATCTTCTTCATATCGGCAATGGACTTGTCTTTGTATATGGCTTTTGAAAAGCTTGCTATGCCGGGATATCTGGCGAGAACTCCCATCTTGATTACCGCAATCTGCTTGATGCGGTTGAAAATATCCCTTTCATCAAAGTCTGTCTCTTCGACTATTACATCCACCATCTTCTGAAATACAAATTTTTCAAGATAGGCGTACAAATCCCGCTTGTTGTTGAAGTAGTGGAAAAGAAGGCCTTTCGAAATGCCGGCATTCCTTACTATGTTGTTGGTTGAAGCTTTTTCATAGCTGTTGCGGCCGAATTCCTCCAGAGCGCTGTTTATAATGCGGTCCAGTTTCCCGGCATCTATTTTTTTTAATTTTTCATCCAATTGAACCACCCTCCATTGACCAATTCGGTCAATTTAAACATAGCACGATTGACCGAATTGGTCAATGGGCTTAAGGCTTTTATTTGCAAATCCTTTACCTGTCTATTCTTTATACCCAATATGGGAACCAGGCACCATTCCGCTTTGAATGATTTGTCGACATGTCACTTAATCAATTTGATTTTTAATCATCAGCTTGAAAAAATAAAGGAGGGAAAAGACACAAATTATTCAAGTCAATACTTGGGGAAAGCAGGATATAAAAGGACAAAAGGGGCAGGGGCGTATTTGTAAGAGAAATAAGCGGAAATATATATGGAAATGCTCTTTCCTGTAATTAATTTGCATTCTTGACCATTCTAATGGGTATATCAATAGACAATATATAAAACTCAGGAGAAAATTTTAGTTGGTGAAATATGAATCAAGAAGGGGTGAAAGGCATGGTTGGATTATGGCTTGTTGTTCTGACGGCGGTGGGAATTTATTTGATTGTTCGTATAAAAAAGAGCAAGTTCATAGAGACAAGCAATTTAAAAAAGGAAAGTTTAAAAGTCTGGGATGATGGAGAGGTTCTTGTTTATTCCAGCGGCCCGGTATATTCCAAGCACTTCAAAGGAGCCTTTCTTCCCGCCAGTTTTTTGGTGGAATACCAGGGCAAGCTGGTCTATATAGACCCTTTTGGCCTTGGAGAGGCCGATGTTGCTTCTTTCATTCTTATAACGCATTGCCACCCCGACCATTATTCGAAGAATGACATAGAAAGAATATACGACGAAGGGACAATAATGGTATGTCCCAAAAATGTTTCAAAAAAGCTGCAAGGTTTTCATGTCATGCCTATCCTGCCTGGGGAAACATTTAATATAGGGGATATGAAAATTGAAGCGGTAGAGGCATACACTAAAGGCCTTCCTACCCACCCGAAGAGAGACCGCAATGTTGGATATGTGCTGACGATGGGGAATTTTACCCTATACCACGCGGGCGACACCGATTATGTTGACGAGATAAGTAAAGTCAAGAATGTCACATTGGCTCTTGTGCCCATTGCAGGAGGTAAGAGGACTATGAAAACCGGGGAAGCCGTAGACCTGATTAACCAAATGAAACCCCGGGCGGTAATGCCCATGCACTATATAATGGGAAGGGGAGAGGAAAAGAAGTTTGCGGATGGAATTGACAGCGGCATAGAAGTGATTTTATATGAGGAGTTTAAAATAAAGAGCATTGACAGGCCAAGCCTTGAAAAAATTCATATATAAAAGGCTTGGATTGGGAATCGAGAATTTTCATTTGATAAATTGGGAGATGCCGGATATGGAATAGGCGCTGTAAATAAGAAGCAGACCCATTGCTATGTTGAAGGGCTTTTGATGTTTTTCTATCAAGCGGTTGAATAAAGATCCGAACAGGGCCCAACTGCAGATCGAGGAGAAGCCCACAAGCGCCAGAAAGAGCGAAAACAGAAACAATACTATTCCTGATTTGTGAAATGGAATTATGAAGTTGGCTATGACCGTTATGCAGTAGAGAACCCCCTTGGGGTTGACAAATTGCATGGCAAGTCCAGTGGAAAAGGAGTTTACGCTTTTTGCCCGGTTGTCGCCAGCATCATTTTTTTTTGAATTTTTGCCGCTTTTCATTATCTTGACAGCCAAATAAGTCATGTAGAGGGCGCCCACTATGCTCATGAAAATCTTTATTTTAGACATTATGTTGAAAAGAAGTAGATTGAAATAGCTGCTTAGAAGCAAAAGAGTAAAAAATCCGGTGAATATTCCCAATAAGAAATGAAGTGTTTTCTTGAATCCGTCACGGCTGGCGTTTACCATAGAAAGTATGTTGTTAGGCCCAGGCGTGAAAGACACCACTATCACATATGACAAAAAAGCTCCTGTCTGGAACATGAAAGACCTCCACAAAAAATATATGTTATAATTAACAAAAAGAACACGGTAGACCACTCATAATTTATTATATACCTGTGCATTATAAGGCACAAGGAGGACTTGGATTTGGACAAATTCGCAAAACTGGGCATAAGCAGGCAATTGATTTTAAAATTGGAGAGACAGGGGATTAATCTGCCTACTCCGATACAGGAGATGGCAATTCCCAAAATATTGGAGGGAAAAGACATAATAGCCCAGGCACAGACCGGCACAGGAAAGACGTTGGCTTTTCTTTTGCCCATGTTCGATTCCTTTGAAGGAAAGCCTGTCCACTTGCAGGGACTTGTGCTGACCCCTACCCGGGAATTGGCAATGCAGATTGCAGCCGAAGCGAAAAATCTGGCGGAGGACGGAGACAGGAAGGTGCTTTCCATTTTTGGGGGCAGGGACATAGGAAAGCAGCTCAAAAAGCTTTCGGGGAAGGTGGACCTTGTCGTTGCGACCCCGGGAAGGCTTATTGACCACATGAGGAGGGGGACAATAGATCTTATGCACTTGAAAACCCTCGTTCTTGACGAAGCGGACCAGATGCTTTACATAGGATTCAGGGACGAAATCGAAATGATTCTAAAGGGAACAAACAAGGACAGGCAGTTGCTTTGTTTTTCGGCGACACTTGATCCCAAAGTCAAAAGGCTTGCATACAGGCACATGAATTCCCCGTTGGAACTTTCTGCCGAGAAAGAAAGCGTTACGCTTGAGGGTATAAGGCAAAAAGTTGTGTTTTCATCCGACAGGTGGAAACAGGAGGCCTTGTTTCTTGAGCTCGACAAAAGCAAGCCCTTCATGGCGATAATATTTTGCAGGACAAAGAGGCGAGCGGACAAGCTTGATGAAGAGATGGCAATTCACGGATACGATTGCAAAAAGCTTCATGGGGACATTCCGCAGAATGCCAGAAGCAGGGTGATTAAGAAATTCAGGGATTTGAAATTTCAGTACCTCATAGCAACGGATGTAGCCGCCAGGGGGCTTGACATAACAGGGATAAGCCACATATACAATTTTGACATGCCCGAGAGTCCGGAAATCTACATCCATAGAATAGGGCGAACAGGCCGAATGGGTCAAGACGGCGAGGCGGTGACTTTTTCGAGTCCCAGGGACGAGGAAAAACTGAAGGATATAGAAAAGGCCATAAAGATGGACATTCCAAGACAAGACCATGTCCACAGGCCGAATGGGGTAAGTTTGGCAAGCGGAAGGGAAAAGACAATAAAGAATTCCGCAAAGAGCATTGGAAAAAGCGGCAGGCAGGAAGGGCGTAGGAAGCCGGGCAGAGCAAAAGGAATAAACAGACGAAAAAAGAGATAGAATGGTTAAGGGCATAAAAAGCACCGAGGAAATGCTGGATCGGGTGGGGGATCAAATGAAAAAAAACAAAACAGTGAATACGGTTTTGATGGTTGTCTATCTGACGGTTTTTTCAAAATTGTTCGGGCTTGCAAGGGACATAATGATTGGATACCGCTACGGAACTTCCCTTGAAAGCGATGCGTATTTTGCGGCATACAGAATGACAATAACCATCTTCCTTTCGATTGGAAGTGCAATAACAGCTACTGCAATACCCTTTGTGGTTGCTTACATAAGGGAAGGGGACAGGAAAAGGCTTTTTGACTTTACAGGAAATCTAATGACAGTGTTGCTTGCGGCAGGTGCTTTTATTTCGGTGGCAGGCATGCTTCTTTCTCCATGGTACACGAAAATGATTGCAATAGGCTTTGAGGGAGACAAGCTGGCGCTTACAGTTTCAATTGTCAGGATCTTTTTCCCTGTAATGGCAATCGTTCCTCTTGTTTACTCTCTTATTTCATTTCTGCAGGCAAAGGGAAAGTTTGCAATAACTTCAATAGTAAGCATTCCCTACAACCTGATACTTGTTTCCTATCTTGTGTTTTTCAATTCCTTTTTCGGGGTTTCAGGCCTTGCATATGCAACGCTTTTGGGTTGGGTCGGTCAATTTATAATTTTGCACGTTTTTTCAAAAAAAGAATCATTCAGTTACAAGGCCATATTCAGTTTGGGAAGCGAGATGAGGTCTGTTTTCGCTTTAATGGTCCCGATACTTTTTTCATCAGCCGTATACAATATAAATGTGCTGGTCGATTCGAGCATAGCGTCGACACTCGCCGACGGACAGTTGGCTTCGCTCAATTTCGCCAACATAGCCTACACAGCGGTTTCCACAACGATGATATTCGGCATAAGCACTGTCCTCTTCCCTCAGTTTTCCACACTTGCCGCTGAAAACAAGATTGCAGAATTGAGGAAAAGAATATCTAAGGCCGTGCAGGTGATGATATTCGTATTCATGCCCATAGTATTTGGGATACTGGCAATAAACAAAGAACTTGTGCAGGTTCTGTATCAAAGAGGCACATTTGATATAGACAGCGTAAACTTTACTTCCGGGGCTCTGTGTTTTTACGCCGTCGGGATGGTGGGATTTTCAATCCAGGAATTGTCCAACAAGGTCTTTTATGCGCTTAAGGATACCAAGACGCCTTTTTACACAAGCCTCGCCAGCGTTGCCGTAAACATAGCTTTGGACCTGCTTCTTGTAGAAATAATGGGCATAAGAGGGCTTGCTCTTGCCACATCCATAGCTGTGACGCTAAATGGCCTTATAATGCTGCATTTGATACAAAAGCGCCTCGGAAAACTTGAAAAGAGGAAAATTCTCGCCCAGCTCATAAAGGTGACATTAGTAGGTGCGCTCATGATGATTGCTGTTGCAGTCTTCAATATGGCTCCTATAGTATTGTATTTTAGACTTATCATGAGCATATTATTGGGAATTGTATTATACTATATAATGAGTAGCAGGATGGCCTTGCCGGAAATAGAATATATAAAGACGGAAATAAATTCCTTGAGAGAAAAAAGGAAGGGACGCTCATAATATGAAAAGACTATATCTTGGACTATACTACAAAATAGCACGCAATATGCCGCGTTCAGAGAGGCCTTTTAATTTCGGAGCTAAAAAAGTTAGAGCTTTTTTAGCGTCGAAAGTGTTTTTGAAAACCGGAAGAGACATAAACATAGAGAAGGGAGCCTACTTTGGCAGCGGAAAGGAAATATCCATTGGGGACCGTTCCGGCATCGGAGTGGATGCAAAACTTTCAGGCAAAATCACAATCGGAAACAATGTGATGATGGGTCCTGAAGTAATGATATATACTTCAAACCACAATTACGGGAGGGACGACATTCCCATGATAGATCAAGGCAATTCCGAGATGAAGCCGGTCTTTATTGCAGACGATGTCTGGATTTCCGCCAGAGCCATAATCCTGCCGGGAGTCGAGCTGGGAAAAGGTTGCATAATAGCGGCCGGAAGCGTTGTGACAAAGGATGTTCCGCCATATTCGATAGCGGGCGGAAATCCGGCCAGGGTAATAAAGAAGAGGTTTGGAGATGAATGATATTTTTGTTTTTTCAATGCTTCCGTGGGATTCGGAGCTTTTGCACCGGAGCCACATGTTGTCCAAATATTTTGCAAAACACGGCCGCGATGTGTATTATGTGCAAAAGACCAATTCCTTTAATCCATTAAAACTTGGAAGGTATGAACTGGTTAGCGGGCAAGTGTCTGTTCTGAAAATATACGGCCTTCCATATTGTAAAGGAGTGTCGGAATGGATTTTCAGAATAAATGACTGTTTAATAAAAAATGCGCTCAAAGCTTTTTTAAAAAACAGAAAAATACCAAAAGCTTGCGCAGTTTTGTCCACCCCGCATTGGTCTGTTTCGGCAGGAAGGGTGGAAAATTTCAGCAACAGTATTTTTTACGACATAAGCGACGATTATATGGCTTTTGCCGAAAACGCCAAGTGGAAGAGTATGCTTGAAAAATATGAAAAGCATGCCGTGGCAATTTCTAAAAAGGTTTTTGCGACGGCTGAAACACTGCTTGCAAAGGCCGAAGGCAAGGCGGTCCTGATTGAAAACGGAGTAGACCTGGACAGTTTCGAAAGGGCTGAAAAAATTGAATTCGAGACAGAAGGGAAGGTAATAGGCTTCATAGGAGGACTCTATTCGTGGATTGATTATGAACTGCTTTATAAGCTTGCAAGGGCCAATAGTGGAGACTTGATAGTGCTTGTGGGCCCGACCGATTCCAAAGAAGAAATGGACAGGCTTTCGAGGCTTGAAAACGTCATTTATATGGGTCCTGTCGACAAGAATGAAATACAGGATTATTACGCATCTTTCGATATTGGAATAATACCATTTGTGACAGAAAGCGAGTATCCCAGGCTTAAGACGGTAAATTCCAACAAGCTTTACCAATATCTTTATTTTGGATACCCTGTAGTGTCAACTACTTTCAAGCAGGTGGAAAAGCTGAGGGATGAAATTCTTGTCTCAGACAGCCACCAGCAGTTCATATCAAACATAGATGCTGCAAAGAAAATAAGCGGACAGCGCCGAGTCGACCTAAACTCTATTTCATGGGAAAGCAAGGCGGTCGAAATGATGGATTTTTTTTAAGGAGAGATATGCTGTGAGTGAAATTCGCGTATTGCATTTAATAAGCGGCGGAGACACAGGCGGGGCCAGAACCCATGTGATGAATTTAATAAACGGACTTACCGACAAGGTTTTTGTTCTTCTTGTAACACTGATGGAATCGGATTTTACAGAGGACGCAAAAAAACTCAAATTGCCACTTACGGTTTTAAACCAGAAGTCGAGATTTGACTTCAGCGTAAGCGCAAGCATAGGCAGGCTTGTAACGGAAAACAGAATCAATCTGATTCATGTGCATGGTGCCAGGGCAAATTTTATTTCCACCTTCGCAAAAAGGAGATTTCCCGAAATTCCGATTGTTACGACCGTTCACAGCGATTATTTGCTAGACGACTACAGAGGCGGAAAGGCGGCAACCTATGTTTTCAGAAGAATAAATGCCAATTCGTTGAAGAAGATGGACTACTATATAGGTGTTTCAAAAAGCTTCAGGGAAATGCTTATAAGCAGGAAGATTGGCAATGAAGAGAACGTTTTTTCTGTTTACAACGGATTGGATTTTGATGAGAAAACAAATATAGTAAGAGACAAGGAGGAATTCCTTGAGGATTATGGAATAGAAAAAGGTGAAAACCTCATATATGCCGGAATTATGGGCAGGCTTGACACGGTTAAGAACCACAAGCTGTTTGTAGAAGTCGCCAGGGAGGTCTTGAATAAAAACAAGGATTACAGATTCCTTCTTGCGGGAGATGGCGTGCTGAAAAGCGAATTGAAAAAACTTGCCGAGGAATACGGGATTTCCGACAAGGTTCATTTTTTGGGATTTGTAGAAAGACCATACGAATTTTATAACGCCATAGACATAAATTTGCTCACATCGCTTAGTGAATCATTCCCCTACGCCATGCTTGAAGGCGCGAGAATGAAGAAGCCTATAGTCACAAGCAATGTGGGGGGAGTCGAGCTTGTGGTGGAGGATGGAAAGACCGGCTACATAGTGGAAGGTTTTGAAGCCGGTGAATTCGCCGAAAAAGTTATAAGGCTTGGGGACAAGACTTTGAGGGAGAAGATGGGCAAAGAGATATTCGCCATAGTGAAAGAAAATTTTTCGATGGAGCAATTCGTAGACAATCATATAGACATATACCATAAAATTTTGGAGGAAAGGTAAATGAGGATTATTGATGAAAAGGGCAGGCTTTTTGGGACCATAAACATAATAGATTTGATTGTTCTTGCAGTGCTTGCGCTTGCCTTGTTTTTATTTGCCGGAAGAATGCTTCCGGGAACAGACGAAGGGGCTTCCGGGCTTGAAAAGGCAATGAAGTATACGGTTAAAGTGGAAGAGGTGTCAATGTACACAGTTGACGAGGCAAACGCGGGCGATGCTGTATTCGACTATGAAACGGGGTCCAATATAGGTGTCATTTCCGGCGTAAGCCATACCCCTCACATGGAATATGTTGTGGACAAAAACAACCAGGCTGTAGCCATAGAGTCATTGGACAAGTATGACCTCTTCATTACAATAGAGGCTGACTTCGTTGAAACAGAAAAAACCCTGATGGTTGGCGATATGATTGCCGCAGTTGGAAGAAAGGTTTTGGTATACAACAAATATCTGTTTGTGGAAGGCAAGATTTATTCAAGGGACAGTGATTTTGATGAATGATATAGCCAGTAGGAGCATGTTTTGCGGGAAAATGAAAACAATTGCACATTTTTTCAGGCAAAGCTTTACGGGAAGGGCATTGAGATGGAAATTTTATGAAATGAATTTTTACTCAAAACCGGTTATAAAAGTGCAAAATTTTACCGAATCAAGTCTGGCCGCAAAATATTTGAGTGAAAGTCTTTTGTACAGGCAAATGCAACTTATTTTCGAAGGGGAGAAAAGCCGGAATGATAAAAAATAAGATGGGAACAGTGCTATTTATTTTAGTTGTCGTTTTCGCTTCTGCCGTTCTTTACAATGTTTACGAGGGACGGGATTTAAATTTAAATCGAAAGGCGGAAATGATTTCTGTGGCGATTGTATATGAAGGGCCGGTTGAAATTGACAAAAAAGCCGTATTGGGGCAGCCGGTTTTCAAAAGCGGCCTTGAAAGCGAAGGCAGAATTGATTCGCTTGAAAAGAAGGACGATTCTTACAGGATAAGTGCCGTGCTTCCCGTCACAAAAAGCGGTCCCTACATGAAATTCGGTTCGCAGAGCGTAAAAATGGGAAACCCCTTTGTCCTTGAGGGCGAAGATTTTTATTTCGAGGGGTACATTGCATTTGTTGAGGCGGGTGTTGAAAATGAAGAGTAAATGGGCCTTGCTGGACATAGTAACCCTGGTTCTGCTTATTATAATGGTCGGAGCTGTGGTCAAGGAACTTGTCGATGTTTCCAAGATAAACCTTTCTCCCAAGGAAACTTTCGAGATCAGTTTCACTGGCATTTATGAAGGAAAAGAAATAGAAGTGGACGAATCCTTCGAGGGAAGTCAATTGTCTTTTGGCAAGGAATGGCTTTCGGCTTCCATCGTTTGCGTTGAAAGTTGCGGAAATGGAACGATATTTGAAATTTCGGGAAGCGGCCAAAAAAAATCCGGAGAGATGTCTATAGGAAAACAAGCTCTCAAGGTGGGAAAAGAGTTTGTGCTTGAAAGCGAAAGGCTTAAAATACCAATTACTATTTTGGAAATCGAAAAGACGGGTGAGTGAAATTGCCGGATTCATTTGAAAGCAAAACCGGAAAAATTTTTTACAAAATAGAAGGCAAGGGAGCAAATCTGTTTTCCAAGGCATTTGTAGCGTCGCCTTTTTGCAGAATAAAGCAAATGCCATATTACGACAGCATAACACTTTTGCCCCTTTTCTATATATTCTTCGATTACCTGTTCAGGTTTTCCGGAGGAGACAGTCTGCTTGTGCAGTTGTGGGATGAGCTGGCATTGATTTTCTTCATTTCGCTTATTGCATTCGACTTTGACCTTAAGAGCCGGCCAAAATGGTGGAAGCCGCCCCTTGTTCTGTTTTTTTTATCGGGCATAGCAGGCATAGCCGTTTCAGGATATTTTGGCAGAAGCACTCTTGACGGCTACAGATTGATTTATCAACCGATTCTTTGGGGAATTTATTTTATCCGCATATTCAGCAAAGAAGATTCGAGAAAAAAAGCGATAGACATATTGGTCACAACAGGCACATTCATATCCCTTCACGCCATAGCGCAAATAGTGTTTGGGGTTCCAATGAAGGGAAATTGGGTTGATACCACCGATGTAATTTCACTGAGGGCTTTTTCGGTATTGGGAAGCCCCAACAGTTTGGGCTCCTTGCTTATAATGCATATAGGATTTTTGGCCGGACTGATTTGGGCCGAAAAGGGCAAGAGGAAAAAGACGGTTTATATTTTCTGCCAGCTGGCCGCGCTTGCAGCACTTTACTTTACATACTCGCGTGGAGCTATGCTCGCGCTTGCCGGATCCAGCGTTATTCTACTGTTTTTGAAAAACAAGAGGCTGCTTTTGTACCTTTCTTTTGTGGGGACAGGGCTTGTCCTGCTAATTGACAAGGGGGCATATAGATTCTACAACCTGGTAAGTCCGGACACTGTAAGCAATATGCTTAAAGACGGGCGTTTGTCCAAGTGGGCATTTGCGCTTGATGAATTTCTCAAAAATCCCGCTTTCGGCAAGGGTTATGGACAATTCGGGGGATCGATTGCCATAAAGTACGGAATAAGTGATTTTTACACCGATAACTTTTATCTTAAAACCCTTGTTGAGAACGGATTGTTCGGACTAATGGCTTTCCTGCTCTTCGCAGCTTATTTCATATATAAATTTGCCGGTGAAAGCGACAAGCGGGTCCAAATGGGCATATCAATAGCATTGATTGCATTTCTGCTTCATAATTTTGTAGACAATCTGTATGGGATTCCGGTTTTGACATTTTATTACTATGTATATTTCGCAATGGGAATCAGCTTGATAAAACCTGTGCCAAAGGAAGTGGTTTAAATGAACAAGTGGAAAAAAACAATAATAGCAATTCTTGCTCTGGTCCTCTTATACTCATCATTCATATACCTGCAAAAGTCAAAAAGGGACCAAGAGGGCAAGGAGATAGTCTTCATGGATTTGCAAATCACTTTTTTGGTTGAAGAAGTGGAAAACAATGTCTCGGACTACATATTTCCGGGAGAAATTGTTGTGGATCATGAAAACGGATTGGAATTCGGTAAAATCAAGGAGCATTTTTTAACAAGCCATAGAGAAACAGTCCTTAACAGCGAGGAGCCTGCAAGAGTGTCTTTTCCTGCAAAAAGCGATTTGTATTTGACTATTGAAGCCAGAGCTACAGAATTGAATGATTCATACGTAGTGGCCGCAAAGAAATTGGCCATAGGTAAAAAGATTGCGCTTTACAGCAAGGACTATGCCTGCTATGGCACTATTATCGGAATAGAGGAAACAAACAATGATTGAGAAAATAAATATGGAAAAGGCTCTTGTTTATGGCGGAGCGCTCATTTTTCCGGTTGCAAGCGCAAAGATATCAAGCCTTGTGTTTTTGCTTGCTTTCCTTACATGGGCAATCAAAAAAATATTTGGAGGTAGGACTGTGCTAATCTCGACATTGGACATGGCTGCAATAGCCTTCTTTTTAGTCAATGTCGCAGTAAGCCTGTTTTCCTATGACGCGGTCTCCTGTTTCAAGCAACTTGCAATGCTCTCTTCGCTTATAGGAGCATACTTCGTGATTTCAAACGAATTCGACAAGGGAGAAATTCGGGTTTTGCTTTTGTTTATATTTTTTTCCTCTGCAATCCCCATACTGTATGGATATTATCAATCGGGAGCTTCGGCCGGCAATCAGGACCTGTGGATAGACAGGTCTGTTAATCCCGATTTGGAAACGAGGATATACTCGCTTTTTACAAACCCCAACATATACGGGGAATATCTTGTGAACACCTTTTTCATAGGACTTGCGCTTATTGCAAGCAACAAAAGCAAAAGAGGCAAATTTATGCTAGCCTTGATGAGCATTGCCATAACGCATCAAATCATTCTCACATATTCAAGAGGGGCGTGGATAACATACGCCGCTGGCCTGGGAATATTTCTTTTCGCATACAATTGGAAATTGATAGCCGCCTTCCTGCCCTTGGGGATTGCCGGACTCGCATTTTCTCCCTTGGTGGTAAGACAAAGGCTTGCAAGCATACTGAACGGATTTCAGGATTCATCCTTTTACTACAGGCTTGAAATATGGAAAAACGCTTTTGAAATGGTCAAAAGTTACGGGCTGACAGGTTTGGGATACGGATACCAGTCTTTTCACCAGTATTATGCCCACTATAAAATGCCGGGATACAATGCCACCCACGCCCACAACCTGTATTTGCAGGTGTGGCTGGAGTCGGGGATAATGGGATTTGCGCTCTTTATGTATATATCGATAAGTTCTGTTTTTTACAATGTCAAAGCAATAATGAAAACCGGCATCGGGGAAAGCTACAAGGAATTGATTTCACTGACCATAGTATTCGCAATCCTTTTGCACGGGCTTATAGACTATACACTGTTCGACTACAGAATTTGCCTGCAGTTTTGGCTTGCTCTGTCTTTGACTGCCCTATCCTCAAAAGAGAAAAGGATTGGCAGTTAGACCGTAAAAGAAACAAGGACAAGGTGGGGATTTTATGAAGGCGCTTATAATCGGATACTATGGAGCAGACAACATTGGCGACGAGGTTCTCCTCAGCCAGACCATAAGAATAATGCATGAAATAAGACCAGATATGGAGATAAGGTCTCTGTCTTACTGCGCCATGAAAACACAGGAAACTCACGGCATAGGCACGGTTGGAAGAAACAAGTATTCCTCCATAGTAAAGGCCATTTGCGACTCGGACTTAGTCGTAGGGGGAGGGGGCTCTATGATTCAAAACATAACAAGCAACAGATCCCTTGTCTACTATCTTGCCCTTATAAGAATTTCCACACTTCTTAAAAAGAAAGTAGTCTTGTTGGGCAACGGCTTCGGGCCTGTCGACGGCGCCCTCTACAGAAGCATCACCAGAAAAGTTCTTGGCGGAATAGATTCTTTTGTGGCAAGGGACGCAGAGACAGTTGAAAAGCTTAAAAAGCTTGGCTTGGGCGCAAAAGTTCAATTGGCTTCGGACCTTTCATATTATGGATACGAATCCTCGGAAAGGCAGAGAGGCAGAAAAGTCGCAATAAATGTGAGGCAGTGGAAAAACAACAAGCTCATAATAGATGAAATGTCGAAATTCGCCAAAAGACTCATTGAAAACGGGTATGAAGTAGAATTTTTGTCCATGCAAAAGGACAAGGATGATAAACTTAAAGAGCGAATAGAGGAGTGCGCGGGAATTGAAATTCCGCTGATAACCAATACGGTTCAAGGATACCTAAAGGGTTCGGGGGATTATTGCGCCATGGTGGGAATGCGGCTTCACGCATTGATATGGGCGGGACTCAGAGACATACCCTTTGTTGGGATTGAGTACGATCCTAAAATTGAATCCTATGTAAATTCAGCGAAACAGTTGGGGGTCGGCGGAGTAGAAGGCTTTGACTCGGAAAGGCTTTGGGATGTTTTCAATGAACTGATGGACAATTACGAAAAAAAGAAATCTCTACTCCTTGAAAACAATTTGAACATGAAAGAAAAAGCGGATGTAAATTATGAATCCTTGAAAGCTGTCTTGGGCCGAACGGGCAGTCAAAGTGAATAGACCACCCTGTAAAGCTCGGATTTTGTTTTCAAAAAACCATCCCCGTCAAGGCTTGCAGGATGAGACATAAGCAATAAAGGGACCGGATTTTTGTCTTCGGAAAAAGGAGGTTGCAGGTAATCGTATTCATTAAGGTGGAAGCCAAGCCTCTGGTAGAATGCGATTCTTTTTTTTGCCTGCACCGAAGAGGGTTTTTCGACTTCAAGAACTGTATAAAGGGATTGGTCCGATATGAATTTTTCGAGGAATTTTTGTCCCAGTCCATTTCCCCTTTGCTTCTTGTCTATTGCGAAATGGTCAATGAAGACAAATCCATCAAGCTTCCACCAGGCTATAAAACCTGCCAATTGACCGCCGGCATGAAGGCAATTGAAATGGTAAAGAGGATTGTCAAGCAGGCCCTTTTGCTGGGAAAGGCTCCTGCGCTCGTCATAGGGGAAGGCTTCTTCGTATATTTTCCATGCTTTTTGGAAATTTTTCAATTTTTTTATCCTCCGATCGGCTTGGGTTTTTGAAAACGGCATCCTTAAATCATTTTATCATAAATGGGGAACGATGGTGGAACGATGGTGGAACGACAGGGGAACGATGGTGGAACGATAGGGGAACGATGGCGGAACGATGGTGGAACGATGGCGGAACGATAGGGGAACGATGGTGGAACGACAGGGGAACGATGGTGGAACGATGGTGGAACGATGGTGGAACGACAGGGGAACGATGGTGGAACGATGGCGGAACGATGGTGGAACGATGGTGGAACGATGGTGGAACGATGGTGGAGCGATGGGGGAACGATGGTGGAACGATAGGAAAAAGGGAGAGATAAGTATGAAAAAAGCTGTTTTTAGATGCACAAAATGCAAGAAGGCCTTTGATGCAAAGCAAGTGCACTACAGATGCGACGAGTGCGGGGAGCCTCTTGAGCTTGAGAGAATCGCAAGAGGAAAGATAAAAGAAGACAAGACAATGAAGCAAAACATACTTGAAAGATACTCCGACTTCTTTCCGTTTGAAAAAGTTGATAGAAAAATTTCGCTTGGAGAAGGATTTACAGCGCTGGTGGAAACGGAGAGGCTTTCCGACCAGGTTGGAATAGGGAAACTTTATTTCAAGAATGAAAGCCAAAATCCAACATGGGCATTCAAGGACAGGGGTACATACGCCGGAGTCCAGCATGCCCTTAAACTCGGATACGATAAAATAGGCACTGTTTCAACAGGCAACATGGCCCCTTCGGTAGCGGCATACGGAGTCGCAGCCGGACTTGAAACGTTCGTGCTTGTAAACAAGAACATCCCTGCTGAAAAAATGAAGCCCATAAGCATATACGGAGCAAATCTCATAAGAGTTGACGGCGATTATGGCAAAATGTATTACCAAAGCCTTGACATAGGCAAAGAAAACGGAATATATTTTTTGAATTCGGATTCGCCCTTGAGGGTGGAAGGGTCAAAGACAATTGCATTTGAAATTTGTGAGCAGCTGGATTTTTCCATGCCGGACTTTGTCGTTGTCCCCACAAGCGCGGGGGGGAACATAAGGGGAATAGAGAAAGGTTTCGCGGAATTTCTGGCTTGCGGCCTGATTGACAGGGTTCCGAAAATGATTTGCGCCCAGGCAAGCGGCTGTTCTCCCATAGCCAATGCCTACCAGGCCGGAAGAATGGAAATAGAGAGACTTTATGAGACCGAGACCATAGCACATGCCATAGAAAACCCCTTTCCGCCAAGCGGAAATCAAACGCTGAGGATGCTAGAGCACAACGGCGGGCTTGCACTTTCTGTAAATGACGGGGAAATAATCGAAGCGCAGAAGATGATGGCGGAGAACGGGCTTTTCGGTCAGCCGGCATCGGCCGTTCCATTCGCAGCAGTCAGAAAGTTAAGAAGTGGTGGACTCATAGGCGGCGAAGCCAGTGTGGTGTGCATTCTGACCGGAAGCGGATTGAAATATACTGCGGCGCTTGACAGGCATAATTTGAAAAGTGAAGAATGCCGGTTGGAAAACCTCAGCGATTTTATTGCTGAAAACTATTGAAGGGAGCCGATAAAGTGCTTATAGAAAAAAGACTCCAAGAGCTTGGTATTAATTTGCCCCATCCGCCGGCCCCAGCCGCACAATATGTGCCTGCAGTACTTTGCGGGGAATTTGCATTCGTCGCGGGGCAAACCCCCAAAGAGGGAACAAGGCTTGTCTACAGGGGAAAAGTGGGAAAGGAACTTACTGTCGAAGAAGGAGCCGATGCAGCGCGCATATGCGCCCTTCGCTGCATAAGCGCAATAAGGGAGGCGACAGGAGATTTGGACAGGGTGGAAAGAATCGTCCAGATAACCGGCTATGTCAATTGCGGAGAAGATTTCGACAAGCATTCGCTTGTAATAAACGGGGCTTCGGACTTGCTTGAAAAGATTTTCGGGCAAAAGGGAAGGCACTCAAGAGTCGCTGTAGGAGCCAATTCGCTTCCTGGCAATGCGGCGGTTGAAATACGCATGACTGCAAAAATAAAATGATGCAAATATATGCATAAAGCAGAAAAAAGCCTTGGCAGAGTAAAGTGCCAAGGCTTTGATTTTTAAGAAAAAGTTTTGTTGTCTATGCCGGCAAATTTTCCATGGCATCGATGAAAGCATCAATCGGCTGGTCGCCTAAGAGGTCGGACCCCTCGTTGAATACAATCTTGGGAACTCCACTCACATTGAACTTTTGGGAAAGCTCTCCAAAGGTATTTGCCTCAATCATTTCTGCATTGACATTTGGGTTGAGAAGAGCGATTTTATGTGCCTTTGAAACTGCTCCCGGACAATGGGGACAGCCAAGTGTAACGAAAACCTTTATATTTACGGCTTTGTCGATGGCCTTGATCCTTTGAGTCATTTGGCTGGAAAGTTCCTGGCCGGCTCCCGAAACCTCTATAATTCCCGATATGAAGGAGTTGATTTCATGGCCGGCTGGAATGCCGTTGAACTTGACTCCCCTGTCATTGTTTTCCCCGTCAAGCAGGACGATTGCCGGAGTAAGGTCTACACCCAATTCCGACGCTTTATCGCTGTCGTCAACGATGTCATAGACAGAAAGCGAAAGCTTGTCGCTCAAATTCGCCATTTCCTCCATGTAGCCTCTTGCGTCCTCGCACGATTCACAGCCTGTTTTGTTTACGAAAAGAGCAATATTAACATTTTCCTTCATTGATTCCAATATTCCTGATATTTGTTTGCTTATGTCTTCATTTAAAAAAGCCATTCTTATTTCCTCCTTTTATTTTGTTTGAATTTTGTTTACATAATCGTTTGCGCTTAAGGCGGCAATGGCCCCTTCCGAAGCAGAAACCACAATTTGCTTGTATGGACCGTCGGTTACATCTCCTGCCGCAAAAATGCCTGCTGCGCTCGTTTCACACTTTTTGTTTACACATATTTCATTTCTTTCGTTCATGGCCAGCAAGCCGTCAAAGGCTTCACTCCTTGGGAGGTATCCTATCTCGACGAAAAGACCGCTTGCATCAATCCTTATTTCCTCGTTTTTGGTCTTGTCCAGGGCAAGTATATGGGTAAGCAGCTTTTCGCCGCGGATTTCCTTGATTTGAGTTTCAAGATGTATTTCAACATTGTCAAGCTCAGCCAGCCTGTCTAATAAAATTTTATCCGCCCTGAAACGGCTCCTGTGCACCAAGGTCACCTTGCTTGCAATTTTTGCAAGGTCCAATGCAGCTTCTACAGCCGAATTGCCGCCTCCGGCAACTATTACATCAAGACCTCCGAAAAGCGGTCCGTCGCATATTGCGCAATAGGCCACTCCCTTGCCCAAATATTCTTTTTCGCCCGCTACACCCAAGGCTCTCGGCTTGCTGCCCGTTGCAACAATTACAGACTTGGCCCTGTAGCTTTTTCCGTCATCTGTATGAACCTTGCTGAAAGCTCCGTCTTTCTCCACCGATTTTACCAGTGTTCCACTTGCTATTGGGAAAGCATATTCCTTAGCATGCTCCTCGAATCTTTGCATCAAGTCCCTTCCGGATAGGGCGGGCAGGCCCAAATAGTTTTCAACGGAAGAAGTGTCCACAACTTGTCCGCCTATATGGTCGGCAATCATTCCTGCATCGAGCCCTTTTCTTTTCGCATAAAGAGCCGCATTAAGTCCTGCCGGACCGCCCCCTATTATGATTATGTCGTACAGATTTTCCGGATTCATTTTGTTTCTATTGGCGCTTTCGAAGCCATTTAAATCAAATTCCAATCCCATTGTTTTCCCCCTTTTCATTATTCCCTGCATCTGTTGATAATCCTGCATACTGCCGATTCGCTCAAGCCGCCAAAAATCCTGCCGATTTCCTTAAGAGACAGGGTGGTCGTTTTTCTCAGTTTAAGCAGCTCCATGTTTCTGACTTGCTTATCATTCAAAAGCTGTTCGACAGTCAGACCTTGTCTTTTTGCCGCTTTTTCCAGGGAAAGCATTCCCTGCTTGACAGAACTTATGCAATCGTTCCTGCTTTTGCATGAAGGACCGTAATCAAGACAATGGCTGTTTGTTTTGCTGTCGAAGGTGATAATACTCTCTCGACTTCCGCCTTCTGGCGTGAAATATATGTCCCCGTCCAGCAGTTTTTCGCTCAAGTCTGTTTTGAAGTCGCAACAGGGCTTTTCCCCGCTTATTTCATTTAAGATATATTGAAGTTTTTCGGGGGACTTGAGCAAAGTGCTTTTATAGCGGTCCCTGAAAATCCTGCCGCGTTCCTTTAGATGGTAGGCGTAGCTTATGTTTATGGATTTCATAATCTTTGAAATATCGCCCCCGTTGTCATAGATGACAAGCCTGTAGCTGCTTTCATCAGAAAGGCAGTATCCGTATAGCTTGAAATGGAACTGAGCTTTTTTTTGGAGACATATTTCAAGAAAAATGCGTCGGTCAATATCGGATTCGAACAAAAGCTTGTCTTTTGCGCAGAATTGCTCAATTAGATATGTCCCAAAAGGAATTTTCTCCCTTGCCCTTCTTGCCATCTTTATCACCTCGAGAAACATGATATACCCTAATGGGGTACTTGTCAAGTACCGTCCCCAAAAAATCGAGCCTGCTTTTTCATGAGAATGCGGAAGTGAGTTTTTTGAAGCAAATAAAAAAGCCTTCCGCTTGAAAGGCTTCTTTGAGCTTTGCAGTGTTCGGCAATCAAGTTTCGCTTTTTATGCCTGAGTCCATAATCATGACGTCTGTTCCAGAGGTGGCAATCAGGCGGCCATTGCTGTCTACGGCCTCACCCTTCATGCTGACTATGGTTTTTCCGAGTGAAGCCATGCGGACAGTAACCGTTAACGTGTCCCCCCTATATATGGGATAGTGGTAGTGAGTGTGTATATTGATTGTAGTCATGAATTTTTTTTCGGTCGAATAGTATGAAAGCGCTCCGAAAGTGTTGTCGAAGGCCGCGGTTATTAAACCGCCCTGCATTGTTTTTCTAGGGTTGAGATAGGAATCCATGACAGGATAAGAAACGGTCAAAAGTGTTTTGTGAATGTATTTTTTGAAAACAGGATTCATATTGGCCATGCAGGGGGCAAGGTTTTGCCTTTTCATTTCCAGGTAGTCATCTATCAAATCTTGAAGTGATGGTTTTGCATCCATTGAAAAGTCTCCTTTAAGGTTGTTTTTTTATAAGTATATAATTAATATTGAAAAAGGACAATCATCACCATATGCGAAAAATTCAAAACAATCCAAATTGCTTGACTAAACACTTTAAAGACCGTATTCTAATTGTAGGACAATTACATACAAAGATAAGCGAGGAGGAAATGGGATGGACAAATCAAAGTCTAAAAAAACATGTTGGGCAGTTATAGGCGGAGGAAACGGCGGACATGCCACGGCGGGCCACTTGGGCATAATGGGTTTTTCTGTAAGGCTCTACGATATCGTGGAGGAAACGGTTGACGCATTGAACCGAAAGGGTGGAATAGAAGTTCAAGGGCAGGTTGAGGGTTTCGGAAAACTTGAATTTGCTACAACGGACATGGAAAGGGCACTAAATGGCGCGGACATAGTCATGGTGGTGGCGCCGGCACTTGCCCACAGATCAATAGCAAAAGAACTTGCAGGCCATTTAAAGGACGGGCAGATGCTTTTCATACATCCTGGCGCGACAGGCGGAGCTCTTGAATTCAAGAAGGTGTTCGAGGACGAGGGGTGCAGAGCGGATGTTGTGATAGGAGAGGCCATGTCACTGATATACGCAGCCCGGCTGGAGGAGACGGGCAGAGTCGGAATCCTCGGCATTAAGGGGGAACTGATGGTTGCCGCAATTCCTTCTGACAAAACAAGTTGCCTTCTTGAAAAACTTAAGGAGGCTTACCCCATGATGCACGCAGGAAAAAATGTTCTGCACACAAGCCTTGAAAACCTCAATGCCGTAGTGCATCCGGGACCGAGCATATTAAATACATCCATGATAGAGTCCGGAAGGGATTGGAAATACTACTGGGACGGTTTGAGCCCCACGGTTGGAGAATTTGCCGAGCAAATAGACAAGGAGAGGCTTTCGGTAGGAAAAGTCTTCGGACTTGAGCTCAAACCGATTCTCGATTGGTATGTTTTGGAGTATTCCGCAGAGGGAAAAACGCTTACAGAGGCGGTAAGAAAGACAAAGGCCTATGGTGGCATAAAGGGGCCAGAAAGATTGGACACACGATTCCTTCTTGAAGACATACCCATGGGCCTTCTTCCAATGGTTGAGCTTGGAAAACTTGGCGGGGCCAATACCGAAAGGATGGAAGCGGTTATGGCAATGGGAGCTTTCCTGCTTGGAAAGGACTTGAAGGCTGGAGGAAGGAATCTTAAGAGGCTGGGGCTTGACGGAATGACAATCGAAGAAATAAATCACTATCTTGAAACCGGAAAAAAAGAATAAAGATCATGAGGTAAGGCAAAAGGGCCAATAAAATAAAGAAGAGCGTTTGATGTGAAAAACATTCAAGCGTTCTTTTTTGATTTTTAAAAATGATATTGACAAAGGAGGAGTCATGTTATACAGTAAGGTTGTCAGACAGTTAGACAATGGCACATTTAATACATAGCAGGAGGTAGAAAATGAATAAGGAAACAGCAAATAAAACAGTTTGGGCGGTTATTGGCGGAGGAAACGGAGGGCAAGCGACTTCTGGCCATTTGGCAATAATGGGATTTCCGGTAAGGATTTATGATATCGTTCCAGAAACGATTGAGGCCATAAACAAAAAAGGCGGGATAGAAGTCGACGGATGCGTAAAGGGTTTTGGAAAACTCGAATTTGCAACTCTGGACATAGACAAGGCAATTGACGGGGCGGACATAGTCATGGTTGTGGCTCCGGCTCTTGCCCACAGGGCGATTGCAAAAAGCATGGCGTCAAGTCTTAAGGATGGACAAATATTGTTTATACATCCGGGAGCGACATGTGGAGCTCTTGAATTCAAAAAAGTGCTTGAGGATGAGGGCTGCAAGGCGGATGTTGTAATCAGCGAGGCCATGTCGCTCATTTATGCTGCGCGTCTGAGCGAGCCGGGAAAGGTCAGCATACTTGGAATAAAGGAAACGCTAATGGTTGCGGCTCTTCCATCAAACAAGACGAATTTTGTGCTTGAAAAAATCAATGAAGCGTTTCCCATGATGTATGCAGGGAAAAATGTAATGCAGACCAGTCTGGAAAACCTCAACAGCGTAGTGCACCCGGGGCCGACGCTCCTTAATACTTCGATGATAGAGTCGGGGCGGGACTGGAAATACTACTGGGATGGAATAACTCCCACAATCGGCGATTTTGTAATCGAAATAGACAAGGAAAGAATGGAAATTGGAAAGGCGTTCGGTATAGAGCTCAAGTCGGTAATGGAGTGGTACGAACTTCTTTACGGATCAAAAGGGGAAAATCTTACAGAGGCTGTAAGGAATACAGAGGCCTATGGAGGCATACAGGGACAGAAAAGAGTTGACACAAGATACGTGCTCGAGGATATACCCATGGGGCTTCTTCCAATGATGGAATTCGGAAAGCTTGCAGGCGTTTCGACAGAGAGAATGGAAATAGTGGCAGCACTTGGAGGATTTCTGCTTAAACGCGATTTCAGAGAAAATGGAAGAACACTTGAAAGATTGGGACTAGACAATATGACGGTTGAAGAAATAAATAAATTTCTTGAAACAGGTTTGAAATAGGGGGGCAAAAGATGAAAATAACAAAAATAGAAGTAAAGAAACTTGCTATACCGCTTCCAAATCCATATAAGCTTTCTAAACTATACGGTACGCTTTACAATACCGAGCCCGTAGTAGTAAAGATTCATACGGATGATGGAATAGTGGGGTATGGAGAAACAGACGCCATGCCTTTATTCACAGGGGAAAGCCCTGAAACGGTTTTTGTTGTAATTTCAGAAGCCCTTGCTCCAGCGCTTATTGGAAAAGACCCGCTGAATATTGCTAGGGTACATGAAGTAATGGATGGAATTACAAAGGATATGCACTTGGCCAAGGCTGCTTTAGACATGGCATGCTACGACATACTCGGCAAATTTGCCAATCTTCCGGTTTGCGAAATATTGGGAGGCAAGCTTAGAGACGAGCTTCCGATTATGGGGTCCATAGGCGGAGGCAGCCCGGAAAAAAATGCCCAGGACGCACTCGGGATGCTAGAAAAAGGATACAAGTCCATCATGGTCAAGGTCGGAGGAAGTGACATAGAACTGGATATAGACAGGACGCATGCAGTGCGCGAGGCGGTTGGAAAGGGATATCCGCTTATTGCCGATGCAAACCAAGGATGGGACGTGAGACGTGCGATTCGCTACATAAAGGGAGTTGAGAGCGCAAAACTTGAGCTTTTCGAACAGCCAATTGCCGCTTGGGATGTCGACGGTCTTGTGAAGATAAAGGAAAAAACGGACATGGCACTTTCTGCAGACGAGAGTGTAATGTCGCTCGAAAACGCCAAGATACTCATAAAAGAGAAAGCTGTAGATGTATTCAGCATGAAGGTAAGCAAGAATGGAGGAATTTACAGGACAAAGGAAATTATTGATTTGGCAGGCTTCTTCGGAATTGACTGTTTATTCAACTCCATGATAGAGGAAGGAATAACTCAGGCTGCAAGTCTTGCTCTTGGAGCCAGCACTAAGAATCTGTATGACTACGGACATGCCTACTTTTCTCCCACGAGGCTTGAAGCTGACATAAGTACTTTTACAGACCAGATAAAGGACGGAAACATTTGCGTCAGCACTGAAAACGGTTTGGGGATAGAAGTGCTTGAGAATGTTGTTGATAAATATTGCGCTAAGGACAAGCTTATTGAGGCGTAAGATGTTTTATACGGTGCTGTGAATTTTGGCAAACTCAATTCACGGCGCCATCTATAAAGTATAATTTTTATAAAATTATAAATAAATAATATTTCAAGGAGGAAAACATGAGCAATAATTTGTTAATTTTATTCAGTTCTTTATTTATCATGCTTGTTCCATTTCTTTACTCTTTCATTCAGAGTAAAAAGAAGGCGGTTTCTGCAGATGACTGGACGGTCGGAGGAAGGGATCTTCCCACTTATGTAATTGTCGGAACACAGTTTGCAAGCGCAATGGGTGGAGGAGTATTGGTTGCATTGGTAGGAAGAGGCTACAGCCTCGGTCTTTCTACGGTAACCTATGGACTAGCGGCTTCAATTCCCTTCTTTGTATTGATGTTTTTGGCGCCGTGGATCAGAAGCCAAAACTTTACTACAATTCCCGACATTCTTGAGAATTTCTATGGAAAGAACAAGGCTCTTTCAATTCTTGGAGCTTTCTTTGCACTCATAGTACCGTTTGGATGGATCACATCACAACTTGGCGCTTTCGGAATACTCTATTCTGGAATGACCGGTATTCCAGCTCCTGTGCTAGTTGTAGGAATTTCGATTATAAGCTTGTTCTTCATCATGCCGTCAGGGCTTAAAACGGTTGCATGGACAGACTTCATTTTCTCATGCTTCATGATTGTAATATGCATAATGTGCGTTGTCTTTGCAAACAATATGGGTGGAGGCACAAGCGCAATATTCAACAGCCCCAATGTTCCGGTAGAGAATATTTCCTTCCCGGGCGGATTCGTAAGCGTAGGCTGGGTTACTGTTGCCCTTTGGTTTACATCAGCACTTCCTGGTGGATGTACAAACCAAATTTATTATCAAAGGATTTGTTCGATAAAGGATCCCAAGAAAGTAAATCTTTCACTTTTTCTTTCGGGTATTTCACTGATTTTGGCCATTGTTTGGGCATACTTCATGGGAACTGCAGTTAGGGCCATGAATCCAAATCTTCCTAACGGAGAGGGTGCCACAGCTTGGTTCATGACTCAGCTTCCGACATGGATGCTTGCTATCTTTGCAGGTTTGGTTTGTGCGGTAATCATGTCCACTATAAGCAGTGCGGCTCAAACAACTGTTACCAACATGACTACAGACATCTACAAGAAATCCATCAATCCGGATGTTTCAGACAAGCAGATGGTTAGGATATCAAGAATACTTACTGTTGTATTGATGGCTGTCACGTGCACATTGTCACTTGTTTTCCCTGATGTTCTTGGATGGCTTGTCTACACATACGCTTTCTCAGCGGCAGGACTGTTTGGACCTATCTTTGTAGGCTTCTTTACAAGAAAAACAAAACCGTTAAAAGCTACAAGTGTATTGGCATCAATGATTATAGCCATGGTTGTTTGCGTAATTGCAAAGGCTACGGGAAGCTTCGGAACTCCGCTTCCGTTCACTATCTTCGGACTTTTGGCATCGATTGCAACCTTGCTTATATCTATACCGATGCAAAAGAAAGGCGAAATGGAAAAAGCGGCATAAATTCAGAGGATTTATGTATAAAAAAACAGCAATACAAATGGATTCTGAACAAAAAGGCGACGGCTATGCCGTCGCCTTTTTATTAATATAATATAAAAAGACAAGAACAGCATACATTGTTTTTCAGGGAATAAAAATAGTGTATAATGAAATAAGGACTTTATTGGGGAGGAAACGATGATAGAAAGGGTTGTAAAGACAAATCTTTATGAGGCTGTTTCCAGCCAGATAACAAAACTGATAAAGCGTGGAGAATGGAAGCCCGGAGACAGGATACCGGGAGAAGTAGAGTTGTCAAAAACATTCGGAATAGGCAGAAGTTCAATGAGGGAATCGCTTAAGGCCCTTGAATTAACAGGTCTCTTGGTATCAAAGCCCGGCATAGGAACTTTCGTGGCTGATGACGCTCTCAGAAACATAAAAAACCTGAGCCTTTTTCTCTTGATAGAGAATGAAAGTTCCATAGAGGACCTTATGGAGACCAGACTATGGATAGAGCCTCAGCTCATACATGCCGCAATAGAGAGGGCCACAGAAGAAGACAGAGCCGAGCTTAAGGCTATTTTAGACTATGGGGTTGAAGCCTTGGAAAAGAAAGAATACTCTTTCGATATGGGGCTCAGGTTCCATATGAAGATAGCTGAAATTGCCGGCAACGAGATACTCTTTAATTTTCTTGACTCTATTGCAAACCACTTGATTGCCCAGAGGGGAGAAGTCATACTCGAGCACCTAAGCGAGTATGTATTGAATAAGGAAATGGGTGAGCATGTTGATTTGTACAGATGCTTCGAAGAAACGAAACCGGAAGAGGGAATGCGCCTAATGTACAAACATATTGAAGAGTCCCTGGACAGGATAAGGGAAGGCAAGAGGAAAAAGAATAGCAAGGCTTGAAACAGTACTACCATACCCCGCGGATTGCTGTGGGGTATGGTTTTTTTCTCTTTTGCAAACACGTCAAACCGAGGAATAAAAAAAGTGAAAATTAAAGAGGTGGACTATGGCGAAGACAAAAAAGACCAATGCTATGAGGCTGCTTGAAAAAGAGGGAGTCGATTTTGAAACAATAACATACGAAACGAAGGATGGAAAAATCGACGGAATATCGGTTGCAGCAAAAATAGGCAGGGCGCCTGTATCGGTTTTCAAGACGCTTATTGCCGATGGTTCAAGCGGAGACCACTTTGTTTTTGTGATTCCGGTAACATCTGAGCTCGACCTGAAAAAAGCGGCAAAGGTTGCGGGCGAAAAGAAGGTTCAGATGATTCATGTGAAAGACATATTGAAGCTCACAGGCTATATAAGGGGAGGGTGTTCTCCAGTAGGCATGAAAAAGCATTTTCCGACCTTTTTGGACAAAAGGGCCGAGACGCTTGAGAAAATAGTAGTGAGCGGCGGAATGAAAGGCCTGCAGGTGGAGCTTGAGCCAAAGGAGTTGCTTTCAGCGATTTCCGGGGAATATGCCGACTTGGTCAAGTGAAGCGGACCTGGAAAAAGGAAAAATCAAGCGCTTTCTTGTAAGACCAGTCAATATGCATGGCAGGTGTTTTAGTCCTCAAAGGGTTAATATAGTTGCAAGTATAGATAGAAGGAGGAGAATTCAATGGATTACAGCTTTAAAAACGACTACAGTGAAGGAGCTCATCCGAGCATACTTAAGGCCCTTTCGGAAAGCAACATGAAACAAGAGGATGGTTACTGCGAGGATTCGCATTGCTTGAGGGCGGCCGAGCTTATTAAGGAAAGAATAGGCAATCCTCATGCCGATGTGCATTTCGTTCCCGGGGGCACCCAGGCTAATCTGATAGTGATTGCATCCATACTGCGATCTCATGAATCGGTAATATCTGCGGTAACGGGACATATAAACGAGCATGAGACGGGTGCAGTGGAGGCAACCGGACATAAAATCAATGCAGTTCCTAGTATTGACGGAAAATTGACGCCGGATGGAATAAGAGGTGTTATTAACGAACACTATTTTGAGCATATGGTGAAGCCTGCAATGGTTTACATCTCCAATTCGACGGAAGTTGGAACCTTTTACACAAAGGACGAGTTGAGGGCAATATCGGAATGCTGCAGGCAGGAAAACCTTTATCTGTATTTGGACGGGGCCAGGTTGGGGTCGGCGCTGTGCGCGGAGGGAAACGACCTTCTGCTTGAGGAATTGTCGAAAATGGTTGATGTTTTCTACATCGGAGGGACAAAGAACGGAGCTCTCCTGGGGGAGGCCATTGTAATTGCAGACGAAGAGCTTAAAGACTGTTTCCGCTATTCGATGAAGCAGAGGGGGGCTCTTCTGGCAAAGGGCAGAATCCTGGGGGTCCAGTTTGAGGAACTGTTCAAAGAAGATTTGTACTTCAAGCTGGCCGGCAAAGCAAACAGAATGGCTGCCAGGCTGACTGATGGAATAAAGGCATTGGGATACGGCTTCATGGCAGAATCGACTACAAACCAGATATTTCCCATATTGCCCAAGGCCTTGGTTGGAAAATTGATTAAAAGGTATGGATTCTATGAATGGAGCCGCGTAGACCAAGAGAATACAGCTGTTCGATTGGTGACATCATGGGCGACGGAGGATGAAGCGGTCGAAAGCTTTCTGGCCGACTTGATGACTTTTGGAAAAGAGGCCTGAGGAAAAAACAATAAGGCAGACACAAAAAACGGGAAATAAAAAAGGCGATTGCATTTTGCCGTATTTGCAATCGCCTTTACTTTGTTTATTTTCCATATTTAAAGCCGTATTTCCCAGCGCTCCTCTATGAGGTCGATTCCCCAAAGAAAGCGAGAAACATATTCTGTTATTTCGAAACCGTATTTTCCATATAAATGGCGCGCCGCATCCAAAGTCTTTACAGTCCAAAGGAAAACTGAATCATAGTTTTTTTCTCTGCAGAAGTCGAGTGCGGTCATTATGAATGCGTTTCCAAGCCCGGTCCCCCTTGCTGAGGGATCGATAAGAAACCATCTTAATTGGGCGTCGGTATCGCTGTTTTGGATGATTGCGATTGAGCCGACAATAAGACCATTGTCTTCGGCAACCCACACCATGCTCCCGCTTCGGTCTTTTGTTTCCAGGAATTTACCCATTGCGGGCAGGACATATGGCTCAAATTCGCTGACATCGAATCCGTATTCCTTTTCATACAAATTGCAATGCATATAGTCTATATAACCAAGATCTCCCGGCTTGTACTCCCTTATCATAAGGGCTTTTATGCAGTCGTTCCTGTCTTTTGATTTTTCCATATGTACACATCCCTTCGAAAGTATTTCTTTAATCATAAACCGGGCTTATCATCAGGTCAAGCAAAAGGTGGAATATTCAGAAAAACCCAAAGCATTCCATTCGAATTAGTCAGGGATGGATTGATTGCATTTTAACTGTTTTTACGGTAAACTAATCTGATGTGAGCAATTGGCAAGAATAATATTTCAAAAGGATAAAAGGGTGAAAAAATGTTAAGCATTAATAATTTGGCTTTAAGTTTTACGGATAAAAAATTGTTTGAAGATGTGAATTTAAAATTCACAAAAGGAAATTGCTATGGGGTTATTGGAGCAAATGGAGCCGGCAAATCCACGTTGCTGAGGATACTTGAAGGAGAACTTGAACCCACAGCAGGAGAAGTTTTCATAACTCCGGGAGAGAGGCTGGCGGTTCTCAAGCAGGATCATTTCGCATATGATGAAGAAAGAGTCATTGACACCGTAATCATGGGGCATGAACGCCTATATCAAATAATGAGTGAAAAGGATTCTCTTTACGCCAAGGAGGATTTTTCGGACGAGGACGGAATCAAGGCTTCCGAGCTCGAGGGCGAGTTTGCTGAACTGAACGGGTGGGATGCGGAAACTGATGCTGAAAAGCTTCTTGTAGGCTTGGGAATAATGAAAGAGTCCCATGGACTTCTAATGAGGGAGCTTTCGGGGGGCGAAAAAGTAAAGGTGCTTTTAGCTCAGGCGCTTTTCGGAAACCCCGACATACTCCTGATGGACGAGCCTACAAACCATTTGGACTTTGCTGCAATTAATTGGCTTGAAGAATTCCTCATAAACTATGAAAATACTGTGGTTGTAGTCTCGCATGACAGGCATTTCCTCAACATGGTCTGTACACATATGGTTGATGTTGATTTTGGTAAAATCAAACTTTTTGTAGGAAATTACGATTTTTGGTATGAGTCAAGCCAATTGGCCCTCAAGCTGATGAAAGACCAAAACAAAAAGAGCGAAGAGAAAATAAAAGAGCTTGAAAGATTCATAGCAAGGTTTAGCTCCAATGCATCCAAGGCAAAGCAGGCGACATCGAGAAAGAAGCTGCTGGACAAGATAAAGGTTGAGGACATAGTGCCCTCGTCCAGAAGATATCCTTTTGTAGGCTTCAAGGCCAATAGGGAAACGGGAAAGGACATTCTCTTTGTAGAGGGAATTACAAAAACTGTCGACGGGGTCAAGATTCTCGATGACATTTCATTTACCGTAAATAAAAATGACAAAATTATATTTCTTTCAAAGAATAAAATGGCCGTCACTACCCTCTTTCGTATTCTTGCCGGGGAAATCGAGCCGGATTCGGGAAAATTCAAATGGGGAGTGACTACTAGCCAGGCATATCTGCCGAACGACAATGCAAAATGGTTCGATGGGGTGGACCTTAGCCTCATTGACTGGTTGAGACAGTTTTCGGAAGAAAAAGAGGAAAGTTTCATAAGGGGATTTCTAGGAAGGATGTTATTTTCCGGAGAGGAGCCGCTTAAGAAAGTTCCGGTCCTGTCCGGCGGGGAAAAGGTCAGGTGTATGTTTTCCAAGATGATGCTTTCCGGGGCAAATGTTCTTATTCTCGATGAACCTACCAACCATCTGGATCTTGAGTCAATACAGGCGGTGAACGATGGACTCAAGAATTTCAGCGAGGTTTTGCTTTTTTCTTCACACGACCACAAATTTGTTGAAACTATCTCAAACAGGGTGATAGAACTTACCCCATCTGGTGTTTATGATCGTGTCGGCGACTTCGACGAGTTTCTTGCCAACGAAGACGTTCAGGCGGCTATCGATAAAATGTACAAATAAAAAAATGCTTCGCCGCAGGCGAAGCATTTTTTTTACTGTTGTTTGTTTTTCCTGTGAAGACCCTTTCCGTTGTTTTTTTCGGAAGTTTCGTTATTTTCGATTTGAGGGGGAGTCTCTTCAAGATTGCCAGACTCAAGTGCGTCGGAAAGGGCATTGCTTGTCGCGTTCATTATTCCGTACGAACTGTATGTGGACCCGCTTACGGCGTCGACCGAAACGGATTGGCTTTCAACAATCCTTTCGGGGACGGTGTCGAATGCCGGCATGTAGAAGGACTCTCCCCGTTCGTTGTGGTCGACTATAGATATTTCTATTATGGCCTTGTCCTCAACGGTTACTTCAACCGTCAAATCGGGACCATATCCGTCGGCGATTCCGATGTATGTTCCGTCCTTGTAAATGTTTTCCGAAATTGTCGCTTTCGGTAAATTTTCATCGGGCTTTTCAAGTTTTGAAACCTGCTGGCCCAAAGTGAGCGTTTTCCCCAGATTCAGGATTATGAGCGCCAAGAGGATGAATTTTACAGTTGTCAGGGCAGCCTGTCTACTTTTGAACTTAAAGAAAACATAGAAGAAAAGTACAAGTGAATAAATTGCCAGATGACCCGGGTTGTCTGTTATAAGCATTACATGCAGCATCATCAGGATGTAGGCGGGATATGACCACTTGTGCAGCTTCTTCCACCGTTTTCCGCCCATTTTTCTGCGCGCGAATTCAAACGATGTGATGAAAAGAGGAATCATTATAATAAGAGAAAGCAAGCCGGTGGCTATGGACAGATCAAAGCTTACGACGAAGTCGCTGATGAAATGGGCCAAAGACAATATGAAAGCGGCTATTGATATTTGAGTTCTAACCAGGCGGATTTTTTTGGAAAGCTTCTTGAGGGGGTTTGGAATTCCCACAAGCATGACTATTATCCAAAGGGACAAAGCCGCGTAACCTTCGTTTATAATTGCAGATGGTGCAAATGACGAAAAAAGAAGGGCGCCAGCAGACAGCAGGGTTATCAGCGCGTAAAAAAGTTTTGAATTTTTTCTTATCGAAGGGGCCAATGAATAAATCACGGCAATCCAAAAAGACAAAGCAATAATATTTGGCATATCAAACCTCGTTTCTTTAATTTTATTTATTGTATCAGTATAATGTGACGGCTTTGTGAAGTAAAGAAAATACTGCCACCAAAATAAATGGCCTTTTGCTATTGATTATGGCGCTGTAATTATGTATCATAGTGTTGTGCCTTTTTTCGGGATGTAGCGCAGCTTGGTAGC
>CAZXWC010000009.1:0-38553 GCA_964644525.1 uncultured Peptostreptococcaceae bacterium | reverse complement strand
CACTTCCCTGTTTGATGCGGTTTCAGTGGGCGCAAGCGATGATGAACCGGCATCATAAAAATCATCGAAATTCTCATCTACATAATCATCCGGCAAACCCTTTTCGACGAGTCTTTCCTTTAGCCCCCCGTACAATTCTTTCGCATTCAGAAAATCCAATCCGTCATGATATTTTATTCTAAGCGGTTTTCCATCCGGGCTGACGACATGGTAATAAAGATAAGTATTCAGTTCGTCGGCAACCAATCCCTCTATTGTGATTTCTATATTCCGGTCCTCTGCCGATATGTCAAGCCTGTACTCCGGATTTTGCTCAAGAATCTGGTCATAGCCAAGGCTTTCAATCATGAACCATTCATAGACACTCATTTGGTGGTAGGCGAAGGCGATACCTGAAAAACAGAGTATTATGGCAACGACCAAAACAAGTTTTCTTCGATATGAAAAGAAATGGAGTTTTCCGTCTTGCGCAAGTTCCTTTTCTATTTGATTTCTCTCAACCCTAAGCAGTTTTTTTATCTCTCTGTCATTCATTGTCTCCACCTCCCATAATTTCTCTAAGCTTGCCAAGCGAACGCGATAATCTGGACTTGACCGTTCCGACCGGCAAGTCCAGGATGCCGGCAATTTCCCTCTGCCTGTAGCCCAATAAATACTTAAGGGAAATCAGGTTGCGGTCTTCCTTGCTCAATAAAAGCAATGCATCCTTCAATTCTATGGATTGGACATAATCGACATCCTGCAATGAGTCGCTGTTGAGAGCCACCTTCTTCCGAATTTCGGTCTGCCTCTTCCTCGTCCTATGGCTTTGATTGCATTCGTTTATGACTATCCTGATAAGCCACGCGCGGAATCTTTTAGGGTCACTCTGCTGACTCCTGTTTTTTATTGCTTTTTCGTACGCCGCCTGCAGCGCATCTTCCGCGTTTTGTTTGTGCCTAAGATAGCTATAGGCGATTCTATAAAGTTGCTTGTAGTGTTTTTCGAATTGTTTTTCCATGTATGTTTTGCCTCCTGTAGTAAAGATGCAAGCAAAGGGCATTTCGTTCCAAAAAGGATGGATATATTTATGATTTTGCTGTCTGTTCAGCAAAAAGCGGTGTCGCAAAAGCAACACCGCTTAAAATCAATATACATTTCCATATATCGGACTGGCGAGAATTTCTTATTTCAAGGCACTTGTGCTACCCGCAGGGCACGAATCACCGGTGATTGGAGCGTATTCATAATACGTGACAGATCGGTTGACTCATTATCACGAAGAAATCAGTAATTCTCATCTGTCTGAGATTAGTCTACGAATGCGAATATATAAGGCACATTCCTGTAATGGTGGCCGTAGTTCAATCCGTATCCCACAATGAATTTGTCAGGTATGGTAAAGCCTACATAGTCCGCCTCAATATCAGTAACCCTTCTTGACGGCTTGTCCAAAAGCACACAGGAAGCAAGGCTCTTCGGTTTCCTGCTGGCCAAATGCTTCATAACAAATTCAAGTGTAACACCCGAATCCGCTATGTCGTCAACTACAAGCACATCATAACCTGAAAGATCGGCTTCAATATCCTGCACTATTTTCACTTTTCCCGAATTGACGGTCGCGTGACCATAACTGGAGGTTATCATAAATTCCACTCTTACAGGCAAATCTATTTCCCTGACCAAATCAGCTGTAAAAACAAAACTGCCCTTAAGTAGAGAAACGGTCATGACTTTCTTGTCCTTGTAGTCTGAACAAATTTGATGTCCCATTTCTTCCACTCTTTTTTTTATTTCATCCCTGGTAATCAAAATTTCTTTTCTTTTGGATTCAACGTCCATGTATACCTCCGTAAAAATACTGATTGCTCTGCTGTCATTAACTATTTTAAGTCAGGGACATTCCTTTGTCAATCTGAGCTTTTCATGGGATAAATGAGTTTAGGCTGTCAGCAGCGCTGCAAATCCATCTCAACCATACGCTCAAGTATTACCTTGTCGGTTATTACCATTCCATCCGCAGCCAATCTACCCATACTCTTTATGGAGTCTTCAACCGTTTTACCTATAAGCCCATTGTAAGGCGGAACGATTATTCCATCTATTGCCATGTTTGCAAAATATACCGCACTCGATGAAGCTGTCACAAGCTTCAGGGCACATCCCAATTTGGCACCATCGCATATCATGCCCGAAACGCTGGCTATCATATTGCTGATGGCACCTTCAATTTGCTCCTTACTTCCTCCCATAATCCACACCAAAGCTCCGCTAACTGCCGTTCCAGCTGCAACCCCGCATCCGCAAAGTGCGGAAAGACGTCCTGTATACCTTTTTATATAGCTTGTTACCATGTGGCTTATCGCCAAAGCCTTGCAAAGAATTTCATCCGATACTTCATTGATGGATGCATAAGCCGCAAGGGGGAGCGTTGCTGTCAAGCCATGGTTGCCGCTTCCACTGCTGCTCATCACAGGCAAGCTTATTCCAGACATCCTTGCGTCGGCGCCGGATGCAGTATAAACCATGGCCCTATTCAAAAGGTCGTCGCTGAGTTTTCCTTCATCCAGCTTCTTTTTATATTTATATCCGATTCCCATTCCTATTTGGCTTTCCATAGCCTTGAAAGCAATTGTCTTGTTCATTTCGATTCCCTCAAGCATAAATGAAAGATCATCGAAGCTCATTGATTCAATAAGCCCCACCAGGTCCTTTATTGTCATTTCATATATTGCCGCATTATTGAATTCATCTTTTTCTGCTCCAATATTTCCCTTGTCCTCAAATATGATTCCCTCGTCAGTTTCCACTTTTATAAATCTGTTATGCCTTGTTTTAATTACTGAACGCGCAAAGCCATTTTCGTAAGTCAACAAACTGTCTACATAAACCCCTTCATCAATATCCGACTCTTCAATGTCTATAATTCCTCTTTCAACCATATCTTTGGCAGCTTCAAGAGTCGCATCATCTATGTCAGAGAGCAAATTCAATCCTTTTTCAGAATTGCCTCCTGTTGCCCCCAGAGCCGCTGCTATTGCAAGGCCTATTTCTCCGTTTGTTCCCGGAACCCCTACTCCCATTCCATTTTTATAAATGTTAGCGCTGACCTTTATATCCAAAGACTTCAATTCGCCCTTGCCTTCAGCAGCTTCTCTTGCTTTTGCGCATCCTAGCGAAACTGCCACAGGTTCAGTGCATCCCATTGCCGGAACAACTTCTCTTTTAAGTGTGCCTATAATCATTTCCTTCAATTCCATTTGTTAACTCCTCCCCTATCAATAGTTAAACCTTTTTATTGCAACTATCGTGCCAAAGCCTAAAGGCAGGCAATAGAGCCATTTTATATTTTAGAGTATCAATATGATACAGAAAAACGAGATATACGTCTCTTTTTGATACGCATATCTCATTTTGATACTACAATTTATATTTTTTTATTTTTCTATAGAGTGTCGCTCTGCTGATTCCCAAATCTCTGACGCACTGCCTGATGCCGTTTTCCTTATGTCCGTATTTCTTGACAGCCTTTTTTATTTCAGACCGCTCCAAATTTTCCAGTTTTCTTATTCCTGTCGATTCATCTTTGAAGCTCTTTGAATCCTTGCTTTGCAATATCCTTCTTGGAATGTCGTTTAAAGAAACGCTTTCCCTTTCGCACATGTTGACAGAGTACTCAACGGCATTTTCAAGTTCGCGCACATTTCCCGGCCAATCATATGCCTGAAAAGCGACAAGAACATCCTTCTGTATGTCACCAATATCCTTGTGGAATTTTTCACTGTATTTATTTACAAATGAATTTGCCAATATCGGTATATCGTCCATTCTTTGCCTCAGCGGCGGTATCATGAGCGGTATTACACTCAATCGATAAAACAAGTCTTCTCTGAAAGAGCCTTCGCTGACAAGCTTTTCAATATTTTTATTTGTTGCAGCAATAACACGTATGTCAACTTTATAATAATGCTTTCCTCCAACTTTCTCAATCATATTATTCTGCAGAACCCGCAATAATTTTTTTTGCAAATGCAATGGCATATCCCCTATTTCATCAAGGAAAATTGTGCCCTTGTCAGCCAGTTCAAATTTGCCGGTTTTCCCACCTCTCAAAGCTCCTGTGAAAGAGCCTTCTTCATAGCCAAAAAGTTCACTTTCCAAAAGATTTTCAGGAATTGCCGCACAATTCAAGGTGACAAAGGGCATGAATCTTCTTTCGCTCTTATAATGTATTGATCGGGCAAATAATTCCTTTCCTGTTCCGCTCTCTCCCTGTATCAATATTGTAGAAGTGCTTTTTGAAGCCCTTTTGGCATATTCCTTTGTCATGTTCAAGACTGCGCTTTGCCCTAAAATATCTTCAAAGGTTATATCGGGACCAAGGCCTGTAACATCGTTCAAGACACTTATAACATCGTCCCTGCTGTTGAAACTGACAAGGAAACCGATAACTTCACTGCCTGTCTTCATTGTATTGACATCAAAAATGAGGCGTGTCCTTTCATTGTTTTTCTTGAACACGTATTCCCTATTTCTTAAGGGGTGCTTTTCATTTGGATTGCCGCTCATTCCCTCTACATATTTCACGAAATCTTCCAAGCTGCTTTCGTATTCGCCGCTGTCGCTTTTTCCAAATATTTTTTCCGCTTTCTCATTCGAATGCATAATAAGCCCATCAGGATTGACAAATACAACTCCCTTGTCAAAAGAATCTATAATCACCTGAAGCTCTTTTGCGAGAATTTCAATTTCTTTGTTTTTCTCCACATCGGAAAGCTTTGCCGATATCAAGTCGCCCATTCTTTCCAGGAAAACAAGAAGGTTTTTTTTGTTTCTGAGTAGCCTCTCCTTCTGACTTTCCTCAAATGCTATTAGTCCTATAACCCCTATAATTTGGCCATCATGCATTATCGGGGAGCACACCTCTGCAACTTCCTTGCATTCGTCCTTTTTGTCACAAAACTTGCACACAGGATTTATTCTGGGATTATCAATTATATAATGTTCACCCTTTTTCAGCGCATATCCGAAAATTGAATTGTTGCTTATTTTGTCACCAAGCTGTCCCACATAAAGTCCAGTTGCAGCAATTCTTGTCAATGTCTCATCTGAAATTGTTACATCAACATCTAGAACACTCGATATTGCTTCCGAAATTTTTTGAACATTTTCTGAAATATGGGATAATTTCATATCTATCCTTCCCTGTGAATTCGATCGCCGTTTGTCAATTTCTTAAGGCTCTTGTCTATTTCCTTTAGATGCAAAATTATCTTGTTCAGTGAAAATTGTATTGTTGCCATGATAATGAAAAAAATCACTATCAGTATTTCCTGCCAATCAATGTTCATTTTGACATCTCCTTTCGAAAATTACATTTTTTTTTATTATAACTCATATAGTAATTTCTTAGAAGTAAAAATTAAAAGCGCCTTAGCCAAGGCGCTTTTAATTTATGCTTTATTATTGAAAGCTTTGTTTATAAGAATAAAAAACAAACCTCCACAAAAACCCAAAAATAATATCATCATTGTTATCGCAGGTACAGACATTTACATTCCTCCCTTATATGGCTTTTTTAGTAAGTTCGCCTTTTTCAGTCTTGTCAGCCAACCAATTATTGGTTAAAAGCCCAAATGCAATATATACTATGAATTGAACAGCAATTGTACCTGTACTGTAAAGTTCCAAAGGATTCCACCATGAATCAGGATACCATGTAATCGACTGCCATACCCACCAACCGGATATTGCAATAAACAGCAATGGGAATATTGATATGCAAAAGCTCCACCATTTCCCGATTTTGAAATCCGCCCAAGGAGTGTTTATTTCCTCTTTGCGCAATTTTTCAGCTCCGTATTTAGTTATTGCGAATGATACGAAAAGGCCGCTGACCAAAAGAGCCACTCCAAGAACAAAGTCTTGATTGTTCAAAAAATTCAAGCTGTATGCCGATGGAACTCCCAGCAAAAATCCCATTGAAGCAACTACTTTTGTAGCTTTCTTGCGCGAGAATCCTGCATCCATGAAGCTCCTTACCCCAACCTCTATCATAGGCAGGAGAGAAGAAAGCGCCGCAACACCCATTGCAAGGAAGAAAACCGCTGAAATCCACCTACCTGCGGGCATGCGAGTAAATAGCTGCGCCAAATATATGAAAGTTATACCTGTATTTCCAGATGCCAAAGCGTCATTAGCAAATTCAACACTAGGCGACAATGCAAATATGGCCGGCAACACAGTCATTCCCGCTACCAGAGCACCAACATTGTTTCCTATTCCCATAATCATGCAATTTCCCGCAACATCTTCTTTCTTTTTTGTGTAAACAGCATATGTGATTATGAATCCCCAACCAGCTCCTGTCGACCAGGCCGACTGAGTGAATGCCTCCAACCAGATTTTCGGGTTTGCAAGCATTTCAATTCTGGGATTGAAAAGATATTCCAGTCCCAAAAGAGCCCCTGGAAGTGTCATTACCCTGAAAAGTGCAACAAGCATAAGTCCGAAAAGAGTAGGAATCATTATCTTGCTGGCTTTTTCAATTCCTCCTGTTATTCCTTTATATACAATGAATCCGCCTATAGCCATAGACAGAAAGTGGAACAAAATTGTCTGCGAAGGTGTTGTCGTAAACGTATTCCAAATAGCCTCTGTAGCAACTGTATCCATTCCGGGCTTGAAAACCCCGGCTACAGACATCGTAAAATACTTGAAACACCATCCCATTACCACTGAATAGTAGAACATTATAAGCATACATACCATTACAATCCATGTTCCCATCCAAGTGTATTTTTTACCGAGAAAGTCTCTGAATGCTCCTATTGCTCCAAGTCTTGTTTTTCTTCCGATAACCATTTCCCCTATCAAAAGCGGTATTGACCATACAAGCAAAGCTACTGTCCATGCAATCAAAAAGGGGCCACCGCCGTTAGAAGCCGCTACTCTCGGAAAACGCCATATGTTTCCTGTCCCGATAGCCATTCCTATGCTTGCGGCGATGAAACCCCATCTACTTCCCCATTGTTCCTTTTTGGTACTCATATAATTCCCCCTAGTTATTTTCGTCCGTTGATTTGGACATTTTCTTTGATTTTTCCATACAAGCTTCTACGGCATCCATAACGACACCTCTAAAGCCATTTTTCTCAAGACTCATCACAGCCTCTATTGTGGTACCTCCCGGTGAACAAACCATGTCTTTCAATTCTCCAGGATGTTTTCCGCTTTCCAGAACCATTTTTGCAGATCCTAGAACTGCCTGTGACGCAAACCTGTAGGCTTTGTCTCTTTGCATTCCTCCAAGAACCGCTCCATCGGCCATGGCTTCAATAAACATGTAGACATATGCTGGAGCTGACCCGCTTATTCCTATAACAGCGTCAATCAAATATTCTGGAACAATCTCTACTTCACCTATTCCTTTAAAAATTTCCATTACAGTTTGTAAATCCTCTTCTCCCGAACCATTGCCCGGGACAATAGCCGTCATACCCTCTCCTACAAGCGCTGGAGTATTGGGCATTGTTCTGACAATTCGCTTATCCTGACCCAAAATTTCTTCTGTGAAAGCCAAGTCTATTCCTGCGGCTATTGTGACTATTATCTGGTCTTCCCGAACAGATTCCCTTATTTCTTCGAGAACCGGCTTGTAAATATTCGGCTTGACTGCCAGCACAACCACATCCGCATTTTTCATTAATCCGGAACTATTTTCGGATACGTTTACACCGAATCTCTTTTTTATTTCTCCGGTCTTGTTGGAGTCTTTGTCAAAAATAAAAACCTTGCCTGCTTCCAGTAAACCTTTCTCCAAAACACCTTGCAAGATTCCGCTGCCCATATTTCCACATCCAATAATTCCAATTGTTTTGTTCAACACTACACCTCCATATATATTTCCATATTATCTCGTTTAATTGATTTTCCAGCATCGGATTCCATCCAATCCAAGAACCGGTTGGCAAGCTTTTTTATTATATTTCAATAACATTTTATAACTTAGTTAAAATTTTGTCAAATACTTTGGTCCCTTCGGTCTCTCTGTTTTATTTCACTTGATCACCCTTATCGACCTATCTCCCACTTTTTCATGCAATAAAGATTCCAAATCCTTTTCATGTATCGTAAATGTTTCAGAATCACCATCCGAGACAAATCGTTTTTCTGGATGGTTGTCAAAATCCTCAAGCCAATAGCGGATTCCAAATTTTTCATTGCTTGCATGCACCCTGTTGAGATATTGAAAATCCGTCTTAATATCTATGGGCGACCGCTCTGGTTGCCATCCTACTGCGAAAACTGCTTCATTCCTGTACTCGTTCCCTTCGAATTCCCCTTGCGCTATTGCATTTCTCGCATCTTCATCCTTTGGTCTTCCTCCATATGGAAGAGCCAATGCCCTTATTTTATATCCTGGAAGTTTTTCCTCCAAAAATCGGTCAATTTTGCCCAAGCTCCGCATTATGGCCTCAGACCCCAATTTAGAAAGATTTTCATGTCCAAAACTGTGGCTTTCTATCTCAAAACCATTGTCGACAAGATATTTCAACTTGTAGTCTATATGTTCTTTTTGCCTGAAAGGATTCGTTCCAAAAAGGCAAAATGCCGATGTCCGACCAAAGTCAGGATGTTCCTCGGCGAATGCATTGATTATTCCCACAGCACAATCAGGATCGATTACAACTTCTCCATTCTCCTCTATTATATTGAAATTGGAAAGAGTTCCATCATCGAATGTAAATACCACAGGGGTCATCCCCGCCTCGACATTTATGTTCCCGTCTATATAGTCGGCTACGCTTATAAGGCGATAGCCCTTTTCATAAAGCAATTCCAGGTCTTCCCTGAAATTTTCTCTTGATCTTACATAATTTTTTTCTTCATCGGAAATGCTATGGTACATTACTATCATTATCTTTCCCATTTCATTTACACCCATCGACTTCAAATCCTCATCACTCAAATCTTGCGAGTCAGGCTCCGCTTCTTCGGATTCAAGCAATTCCTCAAATCCAGTTTCGACCGGTTTTGAGACTTCCTCCTCCATTTTCTTTGCGGCACTTTCTTTGTTTGAACAACCTGAAAGCGCTATTGAAAAAATCAGTCCCGCAAGCAGAACACATATTCCTTTATGTTTTTTTGTTTTCATTTTCAATCTTTCCTTCCCTTTGGACAGGCGGCAATGCATATGCCGCAAACCGATCCTCTTCCTATGTGCTTGTAATTTTTTGACATGTGTTTTGAACAAGCCCTGGCATCGATTATTTGGCATCTTGCCATTCCAGCCTCCCAATTTTTACCTGTCAATGCCACTGCCGGACAAGCTTTTACGCACAAATCACAGGAAAAGCAAGCAGACTTGGTAATAGGCTCCTCAAAAGGTAATGGCAAATCTGTCAATACGGTCCCAAGACGAACCCTCGGCCCGAATTCGGGTGTCACCAACAGGCCGCTTTTTCCTACCCAACCCAATCCAGCCCTGGTGGCAGCAAGCTTGTGCGAAAAGAAAGCATCGTAATAAGCGCCATTCAAATTTATTGACTGGGATGATGCAACCGGAAAATAACGATAACCCATATTTTCAATTGCTCGTCCTATCTTCAATTCAATTTCATCTATCAGCCTGTTGACAGTCCTGTAATGCTGGAAATACATGTGTGTGGGCCCTTTATCTATATCCTCTATTATCCGATCCGAAAGATGCACAGCAAACGATACGGCATGTGTCAAATCTCCATAACCTGGCGGTACAAGGTCGCCTACATATCCAAAAGAAACAAGCGAAGCCCCCTCATTTTTGGCTGTTTTAATCAACTCTTTTCCGTTTTCCATATATTTTCACCCTTTTTAAAAATCAATTCATTCAAAATCGCGTGTTTTTTTTTAATTGTGTTATACTGTCAATGGCACTATGGAAAGGAGATTGAAATGTTTACAAAAGACTCAAAAGACAAAGCCGAAAAGAAACTTGTACTATTGCATTTTTTCATACAAATCGACTATCCACTGACAAACGCTGAAATAACAGATTTCGTGGTTTCTCTCGATTTGATGGATTATTTCACGCTTCAACAATATCTTGGCGAATTGGTCGACGGAGGAATGCTTGAATACAGCAAAAGCGAATCCGATTTCTTCTATCTAATAACCGCAAAAGGGAAAGACTCTCTCGAATATTTCGAAAACCGTTTGCCGGAAGGATTGGTTTCACTAATAGATAAAAACGTTTCGGACTATAAAAAGCAGCGGTCCATAAAATCGAAAATCAGTTGCAGGCATTCAAAATTAAGCGATTCCGAGTATATTGTAGAACTACGAATAATGGAAAATGAACTTATGCTTATGAATCTTGAGCTTAATGTAGTATCAAACAAACAAGCAAAAGAAATATGCTCTCGTTTTAAAAATTCGTCGACAGAAGTGTATAGCGCAATAATAAAAATGCTTACCGGTGAGTAATAATAGTCCTTGCATGTCCGATCAAATAAAGCGATCCGTATATTATAACGCAATCTTCAAATTCGGCGAATTGCAGGGCTCTTTCTACAGCTTCTTCAGCATTCTTAATTACTTGAACTGAATCATTTTTCATTTCAATAAGAGCCTTGAGGTCATCAACTTGCATGGCTCTTTTGTTTTCGGGTTCTGTTGCAATAACCATGTCTAAAAACGGCACAGTCTCATCAATTATCCCTTTAGCGTCCTTGTCTCCGAGAACACCAACAACCCCTATCATTTTGCCTACTCTCTTCTTCTTTGATTTAAAATGATACTTCAAAAAATTATCCAGAACAACTGCTCCATGTCTGTTGTGCGCTCCGTCTATAATCACACAAGGATTTTCAGCAAGCAATTCCAAGCGGCCCGGCCACTTCGCTTTTTCCAACCCACTCCTTATTGCTTCCGAATCAAGTTTTATACCGTGTTCGGAAACCAAAATACCCAACACACGTACAGCCAAAATACAATTGCGTATCTGGTGTTCGCCCAACAGTCCTATTCTCAGTTTACCGAAACCATTGAGACCCGTGGACTTGAATTCATATGCTTTAAGACTTCGCTTCACTATTTGATAATTATATGTCTTGACAATTTCAAGCTTTGCATGTTTTTCTCTGCAGATATCCTTTATCACATTTTCTGCTTCAGTTGTTTGGCTTGCCGATACAACCAAACCATTTTCCTTTATGATTCCAGCTTTCTCTCTAGCTATTTCACCTATTGTTTTACCCAAATATTGCGTGTGGTCGAGAGCAATTGGAACAATAACCGACACAAGCGCCTTTTCTATTACATTGGTGGCGTCAAGCCGTCCTCCCATACCAACTTCCAAAATCAAAAAATCAACATTTTCCTCTTTGAAATAGCAAAATGCCACAGCTGTAACTATTTCAAATTCAGTAGGATGAGCATTTCCTTCTGAAATCAACTCCTCGACTTTTTTCTTTACCCTGTTAGTCAAATCGGCAAATCTTTTATTTTCGATAGGCTTTCCGCTTATCTGAATACGTTCGTTAAACATTTCCAAATACGGAGAAGTGTAAAGACCGACTCTGTAGCCCTCTTCAGAAAGAACGGAACTTAGAAAAGCGCATGTCGACCCCTTTCCATTTGTTCCGGCAACATGGATTACATCCAGACCTTCCTGGGGATTGCCTAACTTATCGAGAAGTTTTCTTATGTTTTCCAACCCCAATTTGCTTCCAAATCTATAACTCCCATGAATATACCCGAGTGCTTCTTTGTAATCCAAACTAACACCACCTTAAAAATAATTCGATTTCAGGATAAAAAAACGTCCGTCAAAAACATATTGATAAGCCAGACGGAATCCAGCTTATCAACAAGATTGGATGCTTTATAAGCTTATACAGTTACCTAATCTCTCTATAGCTTAAAGCTTGCCTTTTACCATTTCCATCCTTTCTTCTATTTTATCATACATATCCTTGAATTTTCTTTTTTTCTCTCTTTCCTGTTCTACAACAGATTCTGGAGCCTTTTTAATGAAGCCTTCATTTCCAAGCTTTTTGGATACTCTCTCAAGTTCCTTCTCGGCTTTTGCCTTTTCTTTTGTAAGCCTTTCCATTTCCTTTTCATAATCCACCAAGTCATCCATTGGAATGAATATTTCAACACCTTCAAATATTGAAGTTGCCGAGTCTGATTCAATTTCATCCTTTGATTCTTTGAATTCAATCCCTCTAACATTTGCAAGCGAAAGAAGGGTTTCCATGTTTTCCTTTATTGTCGCCTTTTCATAATCTCCAGCGATAAGTACAACTCCTACTTTTTTAGAAGGTGCAACATTCATCTCTGCCCTTGTGTTCCTTACACTCTTTATGACTCCCATAACAAGTTCCATTCCTTTTTCAGCCGTCTCGTTGGAAAATTGAGCTTGGTTGCCGGGCCAGTCCTTAAGCATAATGCTTCCATATGCACCTGGCAAATGCTGCCATATTTCCTCTGTTATGAAAGGCATGAAGGGATGCAAAAGTTTCAATAAATCTTTAAGAACTTTCAATATCACAGCTTGTGCCTGCATTTTTGCTTTTTCGTCATCTCCATAGAATCTTGATTTGGCAAGCTCAATATACCAGTCGCAGAACTCATTCCATATAAAGTCGTAAAGCTTCTGTGCAGCCAAGCCAAGTTCAAATTGCTCCAGGTTTCCTGTTATTTCTTCAGCTACTTTTCCAGTCCTTGAAAGTATCCACGCATCAGGCATTGATAGATTCCTTGTGTCTACTTCAAGTTCGTCCTCGAGATTCATAAGCACAAACCTCGAAGCGTTCCAAAGCTTGTTGGCAAAGTTCCTGCTTGCTTCAACCCTTTCCATATAGAAACGGAGATCATTTCCAGGCGAGTTGCCCGAGGCAAGCATGAATCTTAACGCATCCGCCCCATAAAGATCTATTACCTCAAGAGGATCTATACCATTTCCCAATGATTTGCTCATTTTACGTCCCTGGTCGTCACGCACAAGCCCGTGAACAAGAACATGCTTGAATGGACGCTCGTTCATCTGCTCATAACCTGAAAAAGCCATTCTTATTACCCAGAAAAAAATTATATCGTATCCTGTAACCAAAACATCGGTCGGGTAAAAATATTCCAAATCAGCCGTCTTGTCAGGCCATCCCAATGTTGAAAAGGGCCAAAGCGCAGATGAGAACCAAGTATCCAGAACATCCTCATCCTGTACTATGTTTGCACTTCCGCATTTTGTGCATGCGTCCGGCGCCTTTGAGGCAACGATTGTCTCTCCGCAGTCCTGGCAGTAATACGCAGGAATTCTATGTCCCCACCATAATTGTCTCGATATACACCAGTCTCTTATATTCTCAAGCCAATGCATGTAAACCTTTTTGAATTTTTCCGGCACAATTTCAATATCCTTCTCGTCTGCCGATTTTATTACAGGCTTTACGAGTTCATCCATTTTAACGAACCACTGCTCCGAAACCAATGGTTCTACAACCGTATGGCATCTGTAGCATGTGCCTACATTGTGCCCATGATCAACCTTCTTTACAAGAAATCCCGCCTCATCCAAATCGGCAACAAGCGCTTTTCGGCACTCGTAACGGTCCATGCCTTCATATTTTCCCGCATTTTCATTCATAGACGCATCTTCATTCATAACATTAATCTGCTCGAGACCATTTCTCTGCCCGACCTCGAAGTCATTGGGATCGTGTGCAGGAGTTATCTTTACAGCGCCGGTTCCAAAATCCATATCAACGTAGGTGTCGGCTATTACGGGTATTTTCCTGTTTATTATTGGAACTATGACAGTCTTGCCCACAAAATCCTTGTATTTTTCATCATCCGGATGGACAGCTATAGCAGTATCGCCAAGTATCGTCTCCGGCCTGGTTGTGGCTATTTCAATGAAACCTTCACCGCTTGCCATTGGATATCTGACATGCCAAAAGTTACCATTATGTTCTTCGTGTTCAACCTCAGCATCCGAAAGAGAAGTCTTGCAGTCCGGACACCAGTTTATGAGACGGTTGCCCCTATAAATGTGGCCCTCTTCATAGAGTTTTATGAAAACTTCGGTGACCGCCTTGTTGCAGCCCTCATCCATGGTAAACCGTTCCCTGGACCAGTCACACGAACTTCCAAGCTTCTTCATTTGGTCCACTATTCTGTCTCCATATTCAGCTTTCCATTCCCATGCCCTTTCAAGAAACTCTTCGCGACCGATTTCGTCCTTGCTTTTTCCTTCTTCCTTCATGATTTTTTCAACAACCTTGACTTCCGTAGCTATACTTGCATGGTCCGTGCCGGGAAGCCAAAGGGTTTCAAACCCCTGCATACGCTTAAAACGTATAAGGATGTCCTGTATTGTCTGGTCAAGGGCGTGCCCCATATGCAACTGCCCTGTAATATTTGGGGGCGGCAAAACGATTGTGAACGGCTCCTTGTCCGGATTGGGCCGAGCTTCGAAATTGCCCTCCTTTTCCCACTGTTGGTAAAGCCTTTCCTCAAACAATTTAGGATCATACTTCTTCTCTAGATTTTTATCGCTCATTTTATTTACTCCCTTCTTGTTTATTGGTCCGAATATTTTATTATGTCTTTATATTAATATCTTTTTCTATTACTAAAGCATATTATTAATCCATCACTTACAATTCATATTTATTCATGGAAATTAACTAAAGAATTGACTACCTTATTAAAACTTTCGTTAAAAAATTTTATTGCTTAATTGAATGCTCACCACCCTTTAACAAAAATATAAAAACCCCTCGTCCATATAAGGACGAAGGGTTCGCGGTACCACCTTAATTCCGGTCCTGTCGGGCCGGCACTTAAAATCTGTAACGGGACTACCCGGTTTCCGCTACTCCTTTCACGGAAACGCCTCAAAAGCGACCTTCGGACAACAGTGTCATGGGAAATCTTACAGCCGATGAATCTCCCTCTCTTTATGATTGTAAACCTACTCCTCTTTTTCGCAGACGAATATTGATTTGTTACATTATAAGCTAAAACACATGCAACAGTCAAGCAGTCTTCCTTCTTTTGAACAGTTTTATGAACAGCAAAAGCACATAGGCGTTTATCGGGAGCATTACCGCCTTTGCTAAAATGCGGGGTTCTCCAGATTAAAAATCATCTGACCCCTACCCGCTTTTATCACAGTTTGCCCACAAGAATCTACTTCTCGATAATCCCCGAGTTCTTTTCCAGAAACTCCAAATATTTTTCCTTGGTCATGACCGGCTCGAATCCTGCGATTATTTCCTTTGCCTTTCCAGCTCCGTCATAAAGCAGATCGACAATTGTCATTGCCATAGCTTTAGCCGGAAGTATATATGCAGTCTCAGGATCAACAACCTTGAAATCCCTGGTATGCAAATTTCCAACTACGCCCCCTATGAAAGGATGCAGTGCTGGCATCAAATGGGATACATCTCCAAAATCAAACGAGCCTGTAAAATCAGCTCCTTCGACAATCTCATCCCTTGAGACAAATTGTTCGGCATTTACCTTGAACAGTTCATCCATAGCGGGGGTTCTTAGAAGAGGCAGATAACCTGGTGTCTCAGTAATCTTTATGTTCGCACCGACGGCATATGCTCCAGCAATCAGTGCCCTGTTGACTTTGTTGTTGGCGTCTTCTATCCCTTCGATAGTCCTTGCCCTCACGTATGTTTCCATTCTCACATCGGCAGGGACAACATTTACAATGTCTCCCCCTTTTGTGATTATGGGGTGTACTCTTACTCTCTCTTGATCCGGGAAAGTCTCCCTCTGTACATGTATGTTGTTGATGGCAATCATAGCGGCATTTAGCGCATTCACGCCCTGCTCGGGAGCTCCCCCGGCATGGGCTTCTTTGCCAATAAATTGAACATTTTTACCTATAAAACCATTGCCGGCCCCTCCGACTATGACTTTGTTTTCTTCTGACAAATTCAAGGAATGAATCATCATAGCCATGTCAACATCATCAAAGTAGCCTTTCTTAATCAATTCCTGCTTTCCCCCGAAGTAGCTTATTATTCCTTGCTCCTTAAGTTTGCTCCTATAGGCCAACTCGACAAATTCTTCTGCAGGTACAGCCATAAAATCGATTTGTCCGTCCAATTCACCAATTGCCTCTGAAGCAATCAGTCCTATAGCTACTCCCACCATGGCTGTAATTTGGGCATGATGTCCGCAAGCGTGAACAGCTCCTGTCTCTGAGTCTGCAGCCTCATGCTCCTTGCAGATGACAGAGTCAAGTTCGCCTAAAACTGCAACAACAGGTCCTGCTATATCACTATTCGCTCTCGCCCTTGCTCCCGTTACGGCAATCCCCTTTTCACAATCCAGGCCTAGTCGAGCAAACTCTTTCGCAACCAGCTCCGTAGTTTTGAATTCCTTGTACCCTAGCTCCGGATTCGAAAAAATTTCCCGGCCAATTCCGATGATTCTATCCCTGTTTTCATCTATTGCTTCGCAAATTTTTCCTTTTAACGCCTTAGCATCCATAATTTCGCCTCCCAAACAAAATATAAAAATGGGCAATCCTTACATAGATTACCCATTTTCTTTAAATTAAATAATTCCTTGCATCTTGAGAACGAGCTGCGCAATTATCGCGGAACCAAAGAATGTTCCTATGAAAACGAAAATGGCTATGATTACAATCTTCCAGCTCATTTTCTTAAGCGCACCCAATTTGTTTCCTACTGAAATTCCTGCAAATGCCAAAATGGGTGTTGTTGTCCCGAGAAAATTAACTTGTCCTGTAGTGCTGAGAAACCAGTTCGCAGTAGGCATGAAAGGCATGCTAAGCAAAAGAGAAATCATAGTTGCCCAAGCAAACGCCGGAAACTTAAGATTCGGCAACGCCCCTTTGATTATAAGCGAAAGCTGAGCAATCAACAAAACAACAATCATTCCGGGAATCGACTGAAACGCATTTATCCCAAATCCGACTTGTTGGCCAATTAGGATAAGTATCCCGACAACAATCAATAATTTGAATTGTTCAAGTGTCTTTGTCATTAGATATTCCCTCCCTTTTTGCCGATTTTCGGTTCGAGTATGCTGTAAAGTTTATTCACAAGCGGAATTGAAATGAAAATTACAACGTATAAACCTGTAACTCCTGTAAGCATATTACTTGTAGCCGCATACGCAAGTACAGTATCGGCCATTTCAGGAGATACTGCCGCTGCAAGAGATGAAGATGCAGCTGTCATCATGCTGCCGCTTCCCATTCCTGAAGCCATCGCAAGCGCATATGGATGAATTCCTGTGCCAAGCGAAAGAGAGCCGAGAAGTCCGAAGAAAATGGTTCCAAATACAGTACCCATCATATAGGTTCCAAGAACCCCTGTTCCCTCAGGTGAATTGATTCCGTATCTCTCTCCGATAACGCCTAGGGTCGGCTCGCGGCAGATGCTTACTGTTGCCCCAACAGCCTCCCTCTTCATGCCCAATGCCAGTGCAATCGGCATTGCAATAAAGATTGTTCCGATATTTCCGAGTTCCTGAAGCAACAAGGCAGGACCAGCTTGAATAATTTTTACAATATTCGGACCTACGAGAGTTCCATACTTCACTCCAAGCGGAAGCAAAGCCATCATTACCATCGATCCGGCAAATTCAATCACATCGTCATTTACAATTTTCTTAAGCGGCGCAATGACTTTTCCCAATATTCCCGGTGTAACCAACATACCGAAAATGACAGCGTACAGCATGGGCAATAATGTCACTGTTCCCAGGCCAACTGCGAATTTGTTAATGCCTATCAATTCAGAAATAATAACAATAAAAAGTACTGTAATGAATGCGTTAATCAAAACTTTTGTCATCGATTTTTCATTAGCCATTAATTTTCCTCCTTTAGTATTTTTGATATATTTTCAAAACATAGAACTTTTCCACTTTATCACATCAGAATCATTGAAGGCAAGTGTAAATCGATACAATGGAATTAATCAAAAGCACATCTGTCACAACTCGAATTCTTCAAATATATGCAATTCCCAGAAAGATACTTGCTTGCAATCTCCTGATAAAGCTTTCGGATACCATCATAGAATAATACCCTGATGCTGAAACAATTATTACACAAGTATTATTTAACTTGTAATTATAATTTGGGTCTTGGTTTTTTTAATATTCATATTAGACTTTTTTATTCCCATACAGAGCATCATTGGCGTCCAGCTATTTGTCCGCCACCTAACAAAAAACACAGGGTGAAATCAGATATGCAAAAATTAAAAGCCTGCATATCTGATTTCACCCTGTGTAAATCGAAAAAAATCTCTGCGCTATTAATCCTTTTTGATAATGAAATACAAACCTGCCGCAACAAGCAACATTGGCCATATGTAACCGAAATCTATCCAAGTAAACATTTTGCGTGAAAAAAAGAAGATTCCCAAGATTATCATCAAAAACCCAATTGCATTTCTATTCTTTTTATTCTTTTGATAAACATCTGCCTTCTTTTTTTCTCCCAAATCGCATTCATCATCAATCTGGTGCGCTTCCGCTTCTTCCGATTCCTCATTATTTGCTTCATGAAATCCATACTCCGGTTCTTCCGGAACTATAATCGCTGCAATTATGTATGCAATCACACCAGTTCCTCCAAGTAAAATCAAAACAACCCATGCCAACCTAATTATCGTTGAATCCAGGTCGAAATATTCTGCAATGCCTCCGCATACACCTGAAATTACCTTATCCCTTCTCGATCGATATAATCGTTTTTCCATTTTAATTACCTCCAATTATCAAGTACAAATTAATTTACATTGAAACAATTATATAATAACATAAGCTACCTTATTATGCGGGTAGCTTATAAAAAAAAGATAGGAGAAATTATCCTCCTATCTCTTTTTAAACCATTAATTTAAACCAGTTACAATCCGGCACTAACTCTTATAGCCGCCTGATGGCGCGAATCTTCTCTCCCGTCCATATGTCTGGTGCTGTTGTTGAAATGCAAGTCGACATGTCCGCTCATCCCATTGTTCTTGACAGTATCGTAGTTGTATCCACTTCCATAGCCATCGCTTCTGTTTGACACCCATACTCTCGAAGGCTTGGATTCGACTCCTGCATGAGGCATATTGGTCATCGAAGCCGCTATTACACTATCTCCGTGATAAACAAGAACCGGTCTTCTATTCCAACTGAATTCTCCGCCCCATACTTTTTTCATTATTGCAGTATCTTCTTTTGTTAATGCTTCAACGTCTGCGTGATTGGAACCCCCGGTAACCTTTATGGTAAACCTTGCTCCCGTATAAAAATCCTGGATTTCCAATACTGTTTTGTTCCTTTCAAGCGTAGGCCGCACTTCTTTCCACCAATCCAGATACTCTCCGTATTTTCTGCTGTTTGAACTTCTCGATACGATAACTTTCAGCAAGTCCATATCTTCCATTTTTTCCGATGTCACTGGACCGACTATTCCATCGTCCACCAGGCCATTGGCCTTTTGAAATGCCTTTACAGCGGCCTCTGTAATTCTTCCATAATAACTTGTATAACTTCCATATTTGAAATATCCGGCTTTGTCCATGGCTTCCTGAATCATACTGACCGTATGCCCTTCCGAACCATGCTTGTAAACTCCGGAAATATTATAAGTCCCTGCCATTGCCGTGAAAGTCGAAAACACAAATAAAATACATACCAAAAAAATCCCCGCTCTTTTTTTATTCATCTTAATCCTCCAAATTCGTTTTATGTCTGTTTTATGCCAATAAATAGGCCTATGTTATAAACATCATACCGCAAACCCGGATTTTATGTCAACCTTTTTATGTAAACCTTATTTTCCCATCAAATCATTTATGGCAATAGATGCGAGCATTATTCCTGCTGAAGAAGGTACTGTAGAAATACTGCCTATAATACCTTTGTCATTGGCAATTGGGCTTTCCTTTGAATATACAACTTTAAGACTCTTTACCCCGCGTTTTTTAAGCTCTTTTCTCATGACTTTAGCAAGCGGACACATGCTGGTCTTGTGGATGTCATCCATTTTTAGCATTTCGGGATATAGTTTGTTTCCAGTCCCCATCGAACTTGCTATTGGTATCGAATTTACTGTGCAATACTCGATCAAATACAGTTTGCATGTTACTGTATCAATGGCGTCAATCACATAATCCGGCTTCTCCTCAAGGATTTCAGAGATATTCGATTCATTTGCCATTACTGGGAAAACAGAAACTTTGCAATTTGGATTTATGGATTCTATCCGTTTTTTCATGGCAAGCACTTTCTTTTCTCCAACAGTCTCGCTCAGCGCGTGTATCTGCCTGTTTATGTTTGATATATGTATAATGTCATGGTCTACGATTCCAATTTCCCCCACACCAGCTCTTGCAAGCGCTTCAACCGAAAAACCGCCAACTCCTCCGACTCCGAAAACAAAAACTTTCGCATTTTTCAGCCGTTCAAGTTTTTCTTTTCCTACCATGCTTTCCGTTCGATCAAATCTTTCCACTATTAACTCACACCTTTCTTGATTATTTAACCTTTTATGTTTCTACATTCCATATTGGAGGTATATATATTATATGCATCCAAAACAAGGGAAAATAACAACAATCGACATAAAAACAGTTCAAAGGAGGTGTCATCAATGAAAAAGATACTTTTGCCGATAGACGGTTCCGAGGAATGCAGCGGTTCTTACGAAATGGCTGAAGACTTTTTCCAAAAGTACGGATCGGAAATAACTATTTTGTATGTCAATCAAATTCTTCCAGCCAACATCGACTATGCAATAGGGTCCAACCCCAAATATCATGTTTCAAATGTTGACTCCGCAGTCGATATGGAAAGTGAAGCCTTGAATTTTTCCGATTCCATACTAAAGAAAGCAAAAGGCTGGTTTGACGAAAAAAATATTCCAGTTCAAACCAAAACTACTAAAGGAGACCCAGCTTCATCGATTATCGATTTCGCCGAAAAAAATTCTTTCGACATGATAATCATGTGCACACATGGAATGAGCGCAAGTAAAAGGTTCCTGCTTGGAAGTGTAACAAACAAGGTTGTGCATTACTCCAAAACTCCAGTTTTAGTTATGCGTTAAGAACATCTTCAATTATATTCTTTGTGAATTGCGATGACAATTCAATCGCAAATTCTGTTAAGGCATATGGTTTTCCGTCTATAGACTTTATCGGAAGTATGTTGATGGATGTTCCCGACAAAAAAGCTCCATCGAAGTTTGCAATTTCCTTCCTATTTATTGGGTGGACTTTAACTTCGATGTCTTTTTTTGCGCAAAATTCAAAAACTTTCATTCTTGTTATTCCCGGCAAAACTTTTTCCGGTGGAGGTGTGTGCAAGATTCCGTCTTTATAAAAAAAGATGTTTGAACGGCTTCCTTCAGTTATATTTCCTTCACTGTCAACAAGAACAATCTCGTAAGCCTTTTTTTCAAATTTGATTTTCTCTACAAGATTTCTCAAATCGAAATCCATTATCTTTGCACCCGGTAAAGTCCGGCTCTTTTGCAAAGTTGCTACAATAACACCTTTTTCATATAAGGCCCTTTCAGGATAAGAGCTTACAGACTCATATAGCATTATCCTCTTCTCCGGTCCTTCAATCCTGTCACAAATTATTTTAATGTTCCCGTTTAAAACTTGAGCCCGGCTTATAAATTCATCTATCATGTCTCTTATATTTTTTATGTTTTCAGGAACTTCCTTATTCAAAACTTTGAAAGAATTTTCAAGCCTGTCCACATGCTCCTTCAAAAATAAAGCTTTGCCGTCCATAACACGCACAAGCTCATATATCTGTATTCCCTCTATTTCATATTGATTTGCTTCTTCTATTCCGACTGTTTGTCCGTCCAGCATTATCATTTTGCCTGCATTATCATTTACCATTGCACCATCTCCTATTTCAACATGTCCAGCAATCCCGTTTTGTCGGCCGGTAAATTTCTCCATCTTTTCATCGTTTCAATCTTTTATCCAAACGATAAGCATTGTAAAAGGATTATCGCACTCTTTTAGCTTTATTGCTCCTCAAAACCCATTTTCCAAGACAATATACTGAAATTCATTTTCAATTGCATTTTTTTACTTTTACAAGAAGGTTAAACACCCTAAAAAATAGAATTAATACAATTGAAGCAATTGCCATTTCTATCTTACTATTAACTATGCTTTTGCAAGTATTTCATTCATTACTATTTTAACACAAGCAAATGTTATGCGCATCGATTTGTCCCTATAATAATTCCTTACACAGATACAATGAAACCATATATATGCGAGGAGGAAACCCATGACAACTTCCAATATGGAAAAATATAATCTTTTAAATACATACAAAGATGACAATTATCAAAAAATCACCCTGGCAAGCGAAAAAGAAAACCCGGAAAACATAGCCCTCCTTAATATAATTAAAAAAAAGTTTCTCCCTGCTCCCGATTCACTGGATAAATTCAAAACTTGTATAGAAAGCCTTATCTTTTCGGAAGAAAACCAAGATGAAATAATTTTGGCGACTTCTTATAAGAAAGGCTTTCCCATCTCAAAATACATACAATATTACAATCCCATATTGAAAACAAAAATAAATTTCATATACGAATACCTCAACAAAATAACCGACTACGATTGCCTGGACATAAAAACAGCCAACTCATTGCTAAACGAATCCCAAGTTATTATTGAAAAAAATGCAGTCAAATTCAACGATCTGCTTGTAATTGACGATTCCTTTGAAAAGCCAGAAGATTTTAAGGACTTATGCAACACAATTCATGAAGTATTGACTCTTTTCATTTTCGGTGAATTGAAAGTTTCGGTTGAAAAACTAAATGTACTGCCCGATGAATTGAAGAATTTCCTTCTTGATTTAAAAGAAAACAATAGAAAATACCTTTCAATCAAAGATATTTTCAGGGATTTCAAAACTATCTACCTATATAACTTATATCTAGACGAAGAAAATTCAGCGCTTTTGATGAAAGATGCCAGAGATTCTGTGAAATCATCCGATGAAAGGCCACTTCCAATCTACAATCCCATAAATGCATTTGGCCTGGTTTCAAAACCTTCTGAAGAATCCTTTGATGAAAAAATTTCTCCAGGTGAAAATATCTCAGACCAAACTGACGACGAAACATCCGATGTGGATAAAATGGGCGAAGATGATACGGTTTTCGAAGACTACGAGCTTGAAAACTCTGCAAATAATGAAAGCGCGGAATACAATGGCGACCATGAATCGAATATAGAAGACAAAGCAATCGATAGGGCAGAAAATAAACCTCTTGATAATCCGGAAAGCGATTCAATGGGTGAAATTGGCGAACGCGAACCGGGCGATGAAAATGACGGCTTGCTTTTGGACTCAAACTTTTACGATTACGAAAAAGACTATGAAGATCTTTTCAATTCAAACGAACCAACAGATGAAATACAAAAGAAACCCGAAAAAACCAAAAAAGACAACAGGGATAGAAATGTTGTCGCAATCATTCTAATAGCTGCACTACTGGGCATAATTCTGACCGTATGCAGCAAAAATAATTTATTGTTCTTTAAGGATGACCTGCCTGTTGCGTCATTTGAACACGAACGCCTTTACGATGAATGGATATTCCAACTTGAAGATTCCGGAATCGACATACAATCGTACGAGTGGACTGTAAAACAAAACGGAAAAGATGTATTAGCCGCAAGCGGCCCAGTATTCAAATTCAATGAGGCAATGCTCGAAGAAGGAGAATTTACCGTTTACCTTCAAATAAAAAATGATGACGAAAACTGGAAGCGCACGTATTCAAACAACTATTACAATATAGTAAGCGACATAGATTCAATTAACATTGATTCTAGTCCCGAACATATAAAAGAACAATTCGATTCGCTTACTGTCGAGTATCCTTTTGAAGATTCCGTTACAAAAGACGACACAGTGTTCCGTAACGGGACCTATTCTCTCAAAATAGAAGGCCGCAATTCAAACTCTGAATCCAAACTAACCGTCACCGACCTTGTGATGGACAATAATTCTGTTATATCGATGTGGATTCTTTCCGATTCAACAGAAGCATTCAAGGTTCAACTGTTGGGATACACTGGCAAAACTCAAGCATTTAAAAGAAGCGTGAATTTCAAGCCAAGCAGCAAGAATTACTGGGAGCTCCTAAGTGTAAGCCAGGAAACAAATGATGTGGACAGAATGGAGATTGTATTTTCCAACTTGTCGTCAAGAATATGGATCGACGATTTAGACATAAACTCGTATAAGTAGAAAGTGGAAATGAAAAGCGCTAAGACAAAAGATAAAAGCAAGGGCAAAAGCCCGGATAAATTCCATTAAACGGATTTTATCCGGGCTTTTTTATATTTATTCAATAATTAATCTTCTTCCGCACTTTCAACATCCTCAAGCTTTGGAACACCGAACAAAATCTTGTAATCCCCGAATTCATCAAGCTCATCTACATCATATCCTATGTATCCGTTCTTTATAAGGTTCTTCTGCAAATCTATCTCCGTATTGTTTACAACGATAGTCTTGCTGTATCTCTTTACAATATCGTCATTTATGTCCCTGAAAAGTATATATCTCATCTTTCCGTCTATCTCGTCAGCTATTTTACCATACTTCCGCTTGATTTTCTTTATTTCGAAACCCGACCTTATCATGTTTTTAAGACTGTAGTAATTTATAGGCGAAACGGTTGAAATAAGATATTTATATTCGGTGCCTTTTATCTGTTCAAGCGCGTGCTTCATTGTCTTCCTCTGCAAACGGTTGCCCCTGTACTCCGGATGGACAATCGTCGATGTGAAATTCACCACCGCATCAAGCTCTTTCCCTTTCAATTCAATATCTCTTCCGTAATTGGCCTCCGTCCTTTTAGGAAAAGATATGTATCTGTAAGCCCTGAGCTTGCCTTTCACGAAAACGCCGAATACCATCGCTCCATTCTTCATGTCTTCCGCAATATTTTCTTTTTCATCAGGTGAAAAAGCGTCTGTAGATTCCAATCCCTCAATTATTTCCGACTCCAGGTTTTTCATTTCGTCGATGTCATCGATTCCAAGCTTTATTATTGAAAATGGTTCAAATTCATGTCCTTGTTCAGTCCTTCTCTTTATATATCCTTCCTCTTCCATTATTCTGTTCATCAAACCAGCTCCTCACGATTCACTATTCTCCAATATATGGCTTGCAAAGTCACTTGCCGCCCCTTTTATTCCAGGATAGTTTACAACAGTTCCGGGGTCGTTGGCTATCGCAGTCAATGCGAATTTGGGAGGAAGCTGAATGTTTTTATTTACATTGAGACTTCCTATCAGCTGCCTTGCAACCGAATCGTTCCCGGAATTGCCTGAAACAATTATTGCAAAAAGATTCTTCTTATCGAATTGGGTTTTTCTATACAGCACTGTAAGCCTGTTTATTATTGCCATGAGCTTGGCCGATATGGCATCATTATAATTTGGACAAATCCAAACCAAAACTTCAGCTTCTTCTATTGCCGGCAATATTTCATTGGTTATCGCCCCTCCGTAATAGCAGCTGTCCTGATTTCCATAGTGAATGCATTCTTTAAACGAACACCCCCTGCAGTCAAGTATTTGGCCCGATTCCACATGCATTTCTTCTATTTCGGCCCCATGCAGTTTTTCTTTGACCATTTTCCACAACATCAATGTGTTTGATGTTTTTCTCGAGCTTGCATGAAGCGCCAAAATCTTGGGAGTTTTTATCTTTTCAGGTTCGTATCTGTCAAGTTTTTCCACCAATTCTCTAGATTTTGCCATGCATATGTCATGTAGAGACATTTGCATATGCTTTTGCCATGTTTCAAAATTCATGTAACCTTCAACGGATTCGACAAGAGGATGTCCTGGAAAACGGCATCCCACCCTGTTTAGATTGAAAATTATGCTTTGGGCTGTACTTTTTGTGTTGAATTGGGAGTTGCTTCTAAGCATCAATACTGCCGTGCTGTTTTCAAGCGCCTTTTCTCCCCTTACGACCAATGTGTTTATTATCTCGAATATATCCGGGCAATAGCCAGCGCAATCGAGTTCCGCTGCAATAATTATCTTTGAATTGCTTAAATCCGGCAAATCCATTCCACTTGGGATTTTAAGAATGTCAAAACCCTCGGTTGAGTGTTCCACCATTTCTTCCAATACTGCGGAAGTTTTTTTTGATTGTATCAAAACCATCGGCCTATTCATATAAATCCTCCAACATTTCATATGTTTGATAAAGCTTTTTCTTTAAAGAAGGCGGCAATTCTACCCTTTCCGGTTCTATTCCCATAATGCTACGCCTGTTCTTTGAGCCCATAAATACGCCTCCGATGAAATGAGTGCTGTGGTGCCATTCTCCCCTAAGTGTTGCAAGTATTGACATGGCACCTGATGAAAGCGCCGGCGCAATGAAAGGTTTGAAACCTGTTTCACGGATTTTAAGGTTTGCATGTTTTGCCGCTTCGGTGAGTTCATCGGAGAGTTTCTCGTCGTAAGAGCTTATGCTGTTGGCAATCAGCAATCCTTCTCCGTGTGGCCCGAATGCCCTTCCCTGCTTTTCGTATCCTTTTGTTTCTTCTCTCAAAAGGGAATAAAAACGCGCTCTTGCATGCATTACGCCCAATCCGTATCCCCTTATCTGGTCTGTTCCGAGGCCTCTGAAATCCATGCTGCCATTTTCATCCGTATTGGAAACTTCCCAAGCTTTTCTGCATAAAAGGTCCACTGGGTCGGACACGACTGCGAATATACCCTTAAATCCTCTTTTCCTTGCCATTTTAGCATATATTGACAGTATAGCCGCATTGCCCTCGAACTGGACCATCCTTACATCTTTTTTCTCGTCTCCGACAGGTGGAACTCCCCTGCTTGCGCAAAAGACGAAAACATCGCAATCAAACAAATCCGCTTCCACTGTTTTTTCTATTTCCGGAAAAGGCATTCCGCCCGAAGGTCCGTAAATCTGTGACGTTTCGTAATACCATCTGTCCTTGTTGGATGGCTTGGGATCATAGATTCCTATGCTTTTTACTACGTCTCCGCCTAAAAGCCTAAGTCCCGTCAAAAGGGTCCCCCCAACATCGCCCAGGCCAACAAGATTTATTCTATATGGCCCATTTGTGTCAGGATGAATGCAGTCCGTCCAGTTAGGATATTCAGTATTAACTGATTTTACCAGGCCTTTTTTTATTTTTTCCAAAATCCATTTCGGCCAATCGGGATAATCCCTCTTGACAGGTTCATCGAACAGATCGACGGTTTCATTTTGTATATCCACCAGATCCGGGTAATTAAGCAAAAAGCTCTTCCTTGTTTTTCCCAAGGGCGCATTTGAAAGATAGTAAAGAGCGTCCCCTTCCCTTTTAGCGCCCCTTTCCCCTACAGGCTCCAGATAATCTTTTTTCATTTCTTTTTCCGTGAAAAGCACCATTCCGTCGTACTTGTAATAAAACATGCCAATCCCCCTATTTCTCAATTATTATCCTCTTGAGCTTTTCGAGCATCTCCATGTCGTTCAATAGATAAGTCGAAGGGCTCAAATTCAAGTCGTGATACATGTCTCTTCCATGGTCAGGAAATCTTGGAGACATGAAGACTTCTGCCAAGGCAGCCATGGTCAGACTTCTTTCGTTTACTATCTGATAAACTTCCTCTATTGTTGTAACAATTTCATATGCATTTTCCAGGCATGTTTTGGATAATTCGTACACTGCCTGTTTGGACGCTCCCCTTATATAGTATGGAGACATGTATGGCAAAATGAGATTAACAGATGGAATCATATTCCTCTCGTGGTATTCGCCTCTCCACAATGTGTCTCCTCCGAGGAAAGGGTATAGTGAATTTTCATTGAACCATGTCTTGAGCCTGGGTATGAAATAAGCCGTTTCGACTTCACGATTTTCGATTTCCATCAACTCTTTTCCCCGTCCCGAAAGTATTCCTACAATTATCTTCTTTACCTCGATATTTTCTTTTTCGAACAAAGGATTTATAGCCCTGAAACGATATCCTTTATGGAGCAGATCGTCTATGAGAAACACCGGGCGATTGAATGAACGAATTATTTTAACTTGGTTTTCCAATTCAACATAGTATGGATAAGCTTTCATTTCATTTGCTTTCATGAAAGGTTCAAAGTATCGCTCGGTATGCATCGATTTTGTTACAGTGTTTGGAACTATCTGTCCGTTCAAAACCTTGCCGAAAGGCACACACATATTTCCCCCGGTCTTTTTAGGATAAACCGGATCGACCGGCACCCCGTTTTCTTTACATATCCTTTCAATCATTTTGTCGTAAATCATGTTTCTGTCAAAGGACAGCATCAAGTGCCCGGGGTATAATTTTATCAATGACCCGAGAAGTTTTTTTCTCACTTTTTCTATGCACTTCTGCACCATCGGATGACTTTGGTAGGGCTCCTTTATGGATTTACTTGCATCAAGTGTTATTATGCTCGGAGATACCATTTTTACAACAAAGACCTTCCTGTCCCCTATACTGTGTGGCACCTTTTGAAAACCGTTTAAAAGCAAGGTTTCATGTAGTTTTGGCGTTTCGTGCTCTTCAAATGTATTGTAATAAACGGCATAGCTGTAATCCTTGTTCAAACAAACTCCCAAAGTTTCGGTCAAAATAATCTGGCTGTATGTTCCGTCGCTTCTCCTTGGGTCAAGGAAAAGACCGTCTATCATTATTATGCGTCCCATTGAATTTTCGCGTACATATTCAGATACACCGTCATGCATGAATTCCTTATAAAGGCTACTTGATTTCACCAAATGAAACAGAGAAAATGCAATTATACTATTTTCGTCGTTCAAATCCCTTATTATAAGCATTTTAGGGCTGTTTTTCATCGTAAAAAGCTTAAGCTTCTGAAACGCATCCAGGCTGTCTTCAAAAAAACTGTTCGACAACTCTTTGAGAAGCTCACCGTCAAATTCAGTCAGCAATTCAACCTGCTTGGATTTGATTCTCATTGTTGTCTTGTACTGCGGTTCCCTTCTGTACAAGCCCTTTTCGTAAATATATTTTTGTGCCAGCGGATCTATAAGATTAGAAATATCCCTCTTTTCATCTATGTTCTTTCTTATCAATGTAGAGCTTATATCCTCATACTCCGGTTTGAGTACAAGCCGGACCACCTCACCATTCAAGCCTTTACAGGCCTCATCAAGTCTTAAATCATCCTCTTCAGACTCGACAAGAGCCTTCCTTTCAAAAATTATATGATTAAAAGAACAAATAGGTCCTTCTTCCTTATATGCGCTTGCATTCAGAAGCACATCGCTTCCTATTACAAGATAAACGCTGGACCCTTCGAATACTCCGGACAGTTTGTCAAGATCTTTTGGATTCGCTATATTTACCGGAATATTCTCAGGAAAAAGATATATGCCCATTTCATCTGCAACCGACATTCGAATAATATTTCTGCGTATAATATTCGGTTGAGTTTTCTTGGACCATGAAAATTCATCAACCGCAAGATAGACCTCATATCCCTTGTCTCTTATCTCTCTTGCTATTTCTTTATGACTTAGAGAAAAAGGGTCGAATGTGCCTGGAAAAAATGCAATTTTCTTATTCTTTTTTATATGCATACCTCCGAACAGGTGGGTATAATCCGATATGAATCTGTAAATATCATTGAGCCCCGCTGCATTTGTCAAGAAAAGTATGCTTTCGTCCTTGGCGTTTAAGTCAATAAGCGTTAAAACTTTTTTTGCAATAAGTTCAAAAATTCTATGCGTCTTTTGCAAATCCAAAGCATTTGACTTGAAAACATTTTTTCCTATGACACCAAAAGCCACATACTTGACCCTTTGATTGAAGCTTACAATCCCATTCATAAGTATGCCCAAAAGCCTTATCTGCCGATTCTCGTATGACTCCCTGCTTTCCTTAAAATGTCTCCTGTATTCAGCATAATTCTCAATCGCCACACCCACAGTCTCAAAAAGAAGCGACTCTATTTGTGGATTAGCGCTTTTCGCTTTTGTGACCATGTCATCTATGAATTCATCAAGTTCAACCGGCTTCAAATACAGTACCAGCCTTCCAAGATATGCCGGTATGTACTTTGTAAATTGATAGTTCTCTATTTCAAGAGCCCTGATCAATTCCACAGCAATATCATTTCGCTGGTCAAATGAAAGATGGTGAAAAATTCTCAAAAGCGACTCCCCTGCCTTGTTTCTTACCGTGGGGCTTGCTGAAACCTTGAGAAGGTTGCAATAATGCATTGCAGTATGAAAACCGTTCTTCCCTATATCCTCCATAGCTTTTTCAAGCATAACCTCGACATGAACCTTCTTGATTATCCAAGGAGTAGCAGTCTTTAGATTGCTTAAAAAGAGATAGGAAAGCTTCTCATCATCCTTTTTTCTAAGCGACTCAAAAACTTTTACAGACTCTTCCGGCATAGCCATTCCAAGCGCAATCCTGTGATTAAGGAAATTTTCAGCAGGCAATTCGGAATATGTGAATTTATCATGCATTTGGCTTCCAAGCATGTCAAAAAACGGATTGGTGTTTTCGCCACTTTCCAAAATGTTTTTTACTGCATCTTTTGCTGAAACCCTTATTTGGATACTGTCGTCATAAATACATTTTTCCAAAAATTTATAAGGCTTTTCAACCTCTTCATAACTGCACGAACCGAGTCCTATCCTTTTAATTATTTCTATGAAAAACATGCGCTTGTTTACGCTCGTTTCCTTTTCAAGTTGGGCGCAAATCCCTGATACAGTCTCCAGATAATTTTTCTTTTGCATTGGCCTGCATTTCTCAAACAGGGACTCAACCATCTTTCGGGCCGAATAGCCTATCCAATACTGATGCAGGGGCACAGTTTCAACATCGGGATACAATGCCATTTGCAGATACTTGTCAAATATTTGATAACTTGAAATTTCTGGAGGATTTATCCTTACGCTTTCCGGAACCTCCTTGCGGTACTCTTCATCCAATGTAGCAATCAAAACACCCATAAGGGAGGAACTCTGGTTTCTTATGTCATCTTCACTGTGGGTAAGTTGGTCGTATAAAAAATTCAAAGTGGACAGCTTCTGTTTTTGAGTCAAATATGTAGAATATTCCTCAATCACATTAAGATAACCTCTCAGATTATTTATGTCCGCCTCGCTTCTGGCTTGCTCAAGGATCGCATTCAATGACGATTCATCCCTAAGCAAGTACATCAGCTTTATGTTGTGCCCAATAGAGCGCATCTTTATGCTCTTTATAATAGAATCGCCTTGAAGCATTGCCAAATCGCTCTTTCTTTCTATCTCTCGGTTCTTCAAATCAGCAGGCGGCTTTTCAAGGTCAAGTTCCAAGCCTTTACTAAGCATGAAAGCCTGAAAATCCTTCAGCTTCTTGTATACTTTGTCGTAACGCTTTCTCTTCATACTATCGACATTGTCAAGCTTGTTTAGTATTACGCGGAAGGACTTTTCCAACGAATACACATGCATATCCGTAAGGTTTCCCTCAACTTTTTTCTGTTTAACCCTGAAATCGCTGTATATAAGCACAAGGGATTCTATGGGAAGCGCTTCAATTTCCAAATCCCAAGTCGAATGGTTGACTGCAACGTTTCGTATGTATACTATGTCGTGCTTCTTGAACCATTCGTCTGTATAATAATAATGTAAATACGGAACCCTCTTCATTTCCGAGCCCTTGCATCCGTATTTCCCTATGTCATGTCCCGCGGCAGCTCCGGAAACCCTGCCAAGATCTATTGCAACTCCGGCTTCCTTTAGCTGTCTTGCGATGAAAACAGCCAAACTGTGAACCCCCAGTATGTGATCCAAAGTACTGTATCCCAATAATTCCTGATTAAGCTTCATCATTTCATACACATGGTCATTTTTAAATACATGCATAAATTTTTCGTATTCATAGCTGTTTTCCAGGGCCCTTATTTCGTGCTCTTTCAAAAATTCAAATGCGTATTTGCTTTGCCATGTCCCGTCATCTGATTTTTTTTGATATTCCGCAACAATTGACAATACATCAAGATAAAGCTCTGAAGCATAGTCGAGTTCCTGATTCATCTCTATTTGTACCGCTTGGGGAAAGGACTTATTTAAAGCATGCTGATATATATATTTAAGAAAGTCCTTGGGTTCAACTCCACCGGAAACAGAAAGCATTATTTCCTTCAGCAAGGATTTGACAGCCAAACAAGTATAGTCTTTTTCCGTCTCGATCCTTTCAACCTCTGTCCGGAAAGCCTGCTCTCTTATTTTCTCCATAGTCATTGATTTGATTGACTTGTTCAAAGACGGATTGCTGTTGAGATTCGATTCAATCATGCTTTTTATGCTGTCAAATAAATTTTCCATACCCTTCCTCCCCTATCAATTCCTTTTCATAGCTTAATCCCTCATCTATTAACATTATCATTTGTTTACTTTGTCACAGGGATTTGCCTCTTCAATAAGCGGTGCATTTTCATTATCTTTATACAATTTAAATGAATAGTAAATGGAATTGATTTCACCACCAAGCATTAATACTATGCTGCTCATATAAAACCACACCATCAGCACAACTATTGCTCCGAGACTGCCGTATATCAAAGTATATCTGCCAAAATTGTTTACAAACTCAGAAAACAAAGCCGAAAGGGCAACCCAGCCTACCATGGCAAAAAGAGTTCCCGGTATTACCTCTCTCCATTTGTCGTGCCTGTCGAATGAAACATAATAGAAAAATGAAATTACCATAAAGAAAAAAGCTATTATCAAAGGCCATCTGTAGGCCAAAAGTATTTTCACAAGCCCCAAATCGAGTTTGAATGTGTATTCGATAAAATATACAAAGTCCTTTCCCATGCTAGGAAGCGTCAATGCAAACACAATTGCCACCATAAGTGCCATTGTGTATATGATTGAAAGAACTCTTTTTCTCCAGAATTTCTTCACGGATACCACGCCGTATGCCCTGTCCATGGCCTGTCTTAATGCATGAATTCCTCTGGATGCCGACCATATTGTGATTAGTGCCGATATTGAAAGATAATTTATGTTTGCCTGGGGAACAAGGTCCGAAACATAATCCCCCATTACAGACACAACTTCTTTTGGAACTATTTTGGCAATACCATCGAAAAAACCGCTATAGGACATGGATAAATTTGAAAGGATTCCAAATAAAAATATCACAAAAGGAAAAATTGACAAAATAAAAAAGTATGCCATTTGGGCTCCATGGCCAAAAATATCGTGCTCACCAATTCTTTTTATCAGTTCCCGCCAGGCGAAGGCGTAAAACTTCTTTGTTTTAAACATATAATCGCCGCCTTCAATTATCTGAGTTTTCTATGCCGGCCTTCAACCATTCTTGCCGTACCTGAATATTTCCATTTCTGAAACAAGCCTTGTGTAGCCATCCTCCATAAGAGACTGGGGGCCGTCGCTGAGGGCCTTCTCAGGATTGTTGTGAACCTCAACCATTATTCCATCCGCACCGCATGCCAGCGCCGCCTTGCTCATGGGAATTACCAATTCCCTAAGTCCGGTTCCATGGCTGGGATCGACAAGTACAGGAAGACCTGTCTCTTTTTTCATTATTGGGACAGCCGACAAATCCAAAGTATTTCTTGTATAGTCTGAAAAGGTTCTTATTCCCCTTTCGCATAAAATTATGTTGCCGTTCCCGCTTGCCGCCAGATACTCCGCCGCAAGTATCCATTCTCTAAGGGTAGCGCTCATACCCCTTTTAAGAATTACAGCTTTCCCCGTTTCTCCCACTGCCTTAAGAAGGGCGTAATTGTGCATGTTCCTCGAACCTATCTGAATCAAGTCTACCTGCTCTACCATCCTGTCTATATGATAAGGGTCCAAAACTTCCGTAACTATAGGAAGTCCTGTTTTTTCTCCGGCCTCCTTGAGGTACTTAAGGCCTTCCCATCCCAAGCCTTGAAAATCGTATGGGCTTGTTCTGGGCTTGAAAACTCCGCCCCTTAAGAATTCGGCGCCGGACTTCTTGACAATTTCAGCTATTTCAATTATTTGCTTTCGGGATTCGACTGCACAAGGGCCTGCTATCCTTACAGGAAGACTTCCTCCCCCAATAGGGACACCCCCGACAAACACAGATTTATCAGCCCCGTCAATATGAAAAGTCATCAACACCATCTCCATCTCTTTTGCCTTTTATTTCAACAATCAGCCTGTGGGGAAGGCAGACCAGGATTTCCCCAGGTGAATCTATCGTCCCGTCACGCACACATACCTGGTCGGGACAATCCGAATACGACATTCTAAGGCCGTCACTGTCTATAACTATTATGTTCAAGCCAAACTGCGTATCCAGCTTTATTTCCTTTTGCAAATCGTCAGTCCACTCAAAGGAGTCGTATACTTTTCCATCAATTTTTATTTCCACTGTCCTTGTGTCTACAGGCCTGCCCTTGTAAATACCCAGCGCAAAAAGAGAAATAGCTGAAACAAGAAGCAACAAAATTATTATGATAAAATCCAATTTCTTCATGGAAGCCTATCCCCCGATTTTTTTTGCTTATAATACACAATTCTAATATAATGTAGCTACAATGTCCAACATGGAGGTCTTTATGAAAACAAATAGATTTTTATTGATTTTTATCATGCTTGCCCTTGTTGCGGTTTCATTTTCAGCTTGCAGCGAAAATTCAGCCCTAAACACCCCGGCCACTGAAACCAACCTTTTTATGGGTACAGTTGTGCAAATAAAAATATATGATTCTACAGATGAATACATCTTCGAAAAAGCCTTTGAGATGATTGAAAACATCGAAAATAAAATGAGCCTAAATCTTGCAGGCAGTGAAATCAGCCGAATCAACCAGGCCGCAGGAGAAAAACCGGTCCAGGTTTCGGAAGACACATACAAAGTGATTGAAAAAGCCATACACTACGGCAAAATTTCCGGAGGGGCTTTCGACATAACAATCGGCCCTTTGGTTAATTTGTGGAACATCGGCAAAGAAAATGCAAGATTGCCGGACCAATCTGAAATCGACCAAGCCCTCCTTCGCATAGACTATTCAAAAATCAAATTGAACCCTGATGAAAAAACGGTATTCCTTGAGGATAAGGGAATGATGATTGATTTGGGCGGAATCGCAAAAGGCTATGCCGCCGATGCACTTTCTAAAATGTTCGAGCAGGAAGGCATTGAACATGCAATAATCAATCTAGGTGGAAACATTTATGCCCACGGTCATAAGCCAAACGGCGACAATTGGCATATAGGAATACAGAACCCTGAAGCAGAACGAAGCGATTATATAGGTGTTGCAAGTGTAAGGAACAAGTCCATAGTGACATCAGGCATATATGAGCGCTATTTTGAATCCGGCGAAAACTCATACCACCACATACTGAGTCCTTTCGACGGATATCCTTTTGAAAACAGCCTTTCAGCAGTTTCAATAATAGCAGGCGAATCGATAAATGCCGACGCCCTTTCAACAACAGCATTCGCTCTCGGCCTTAGCGACGGCCTCAAGCTTCTCGAAGCATACCCGGATGTGGAAGGCATATTCATAACCAGGGACTTCAAGGTCTACACAACATCCGGACTAAAGGAATCTTTTGAAATGTCTAACAGCCAATTTACTTTAACCAATTGAAAATAAAACGCTTCAATATCATGATACCCAAAAACGAAAAAACGAAAGCCCTAAAAGGCTTTCATTTTTTTATGCGCTTTATGTTGGTTTTTCTTCACATGCTCTATTCAATATCCTTTTTTCATATCCACAAGATTAACCATTTCACCTTCGCCGTATGCAAACACTCTTAGATTTTCTTTGAAAATTTTGTAAGCCCTTTCCATATAGTAAGGATTTTCACCGCATATGTGAGGTGTCATTATTATATTGTCCAAGTCCCAAAGTGGGCTTTCTTCAGGAAGAGGCTCCTTGTTGTAGACGTCCGTAACTGCACCTTTTATCGATTTTGACTGCAATGCCCTTATCATGTCTTTCTCGTTTACCGTATTGCCTCTCCCCATGTTTATGAACACAGCCGTTTCATTCATGGCCGAAAAATATTTTTCGTCTATGAGATTGATTGTTCCTTTGGTTGATGGAAGAAGATTTATCACATAGTCGCTTTCCTCAAACACCTTGACCATGTCTTTTCTTTCATATGCCTTGTCCACATATTCAGGGACATTTCCGCTTGAACTTTTCACGGTCAGAACATTCATGCCCAAAAATTTCGAGACTCGCGCTATTTCAGTCCCTATGCTCCCCATCCCGACTATTCCTACCGTCGATCCGTGTATCTGCCCCTGAGAGACGTTTCTGTCGTATCTTCCCTTTATTTGATTCCTGGACATAGCGTGGAAATTCCTTGCCATCATGATCATCGCCGCAATAGCATATTCAGTCATATGGACTTTATGGATGCCCCGCCCGTTTGTGAGCAATATGCCTCTTTTCGCCATTTCCGCCATTGGCATATGGTCGACTCCTGCACTGAGGCTTTGGACCCATTTTATCTGTTTTGACGCTTCAAGCATGTCTTTTGTGAACCTCAGTCCGAACAAAACATCCGAATCCGGCAATTCCACCATGAGCTCCTCTTTGTTTTCACATACAACAATCAGGCTATCGGGATAATCACTCTTCATTTCCTCTATGAAGATTTCCGGCATCACCATGTGGGGTCTGAAATTGTTTATAACTATCTTCATTTGTTTATCCTCCTTGAAACTTTTATATATTCTACCACAAACCGAATAATTTAAAACAAAATCATTTCCCAACAAGCGTATATGCGGTTTATTCGGCATGAAACGCCCCAATTGCCCAAATAAAATCAAGCCATCCATCATCTTTGCGGATAGCTTGATTCAGCAGTTGTAAGCACTTTCGTATTTTTTCTTATATTCAATTGTTTTCGTTGAATTTTTATTTTCTATCGCATATACCTCCTAAGTCTTTCTATTGGTTCTACTTAAGAAAATGTTGGACTCTTTCAACTTCTTATTTCCATTCCTTACTTTTACAGACTGCCAAGCCTGTTCTTAAGTCCTTACACTGCCTCTATATAAAGCCCCTTTCAAGGAGCTTGATACAGCTTTCTTGTATTATTATGTTACCCTTGATATTCCTTCTTAAACATTTTTTATACCTTTTGAAAATGGTATAATACAATTAAATGACGCAAGGAGTGTTAGAATGAACTTCCATAAAATAAGAAAAAAACTTTACAATCACTTCCCGATTCCGGAAGGGGACAACAAGTTGGCTTCAGTACTTCTGCCTTTAGTAAAAATAGATGGTCGCATATGCCTGCTTTTTGAAATACGGTCAAAAAACCTCAAAACCCAGCCTCGTGAAGTATGCTTTCCAGGCGGCGGAATCGAGAAAGACGAAGCCCCAAGCCAATCGGCAATAAGAGAAACAATGGAGGAATTGAACCTGCCTCAAAAGCAAATACGACTGATAGGAGCAATTGACCGAATCAGCACGCCTTTCAATCTTTTTATATATTGCTATGTTGGTATTCTGGATATTAAAAGCGTAGACGAGTTGTCAGTCAATCGCGACGAGGTTCAGAGTGTTTTTACCGTCCCGCTAGACTACTTCCTTGAAAACGATCCCAATGTTCACTATATAAGCATGAAACTGGATATTCCGGATGATTTCCCCTTTGACAAAATTCAAGACGGGAAAGGCTACAATTGGAAAAACGGTCATTACCCTGTTCATTTTTATGAATATGGGGACAATGTGATTTGGGGTATGACAGCGAGAATGGTAAACAATTTTGCAAACATAATCAAAGGCATTGATTGAGGAGGTGCTTTATGTCCACAACAGGTGCATTTTTCGATATTGACGGAACCCTTTACAGAAACTCCCTAATGATTGAGCATTTTAAAAAACTTATGAAATATGAAGTCATAGACCCCGCCCTTTGGCACACCAAAGTGAAAAAAACCTATGAGAATTGGGAAAAACGCAGAGGGAACTATGACGACTATCTTCTTGAACTGGCTGAAGTCTATATTGATTCGCTCAAGGGGCTTGACAAGGACATGCTTGAATTCATAACAAATCAGGTCATAGCCCTTAAAGGCGACAATGTCTATGTTTATACAAGAGAGAGGATAGCCTGGCATAAAACAATGGGCCATAAAATACTTTTCATTTCCGGAAGCCCATCATTCCTTGTACGCAAAATGGCGGAAAGATACGGAATTGACGATTTCAAAGCATCTGTCTATAAAACAGATGCAGAAAATCATTTCACCGGAGAAATACGGCAAATGTGGGATTCAAAAAATAAAAAAAAGGCAATGCTCGATTTCGTTTGCAAATATAATATAGATTTGGATAAAAGCTATTCATACGGAGATACTTCAGGAGACATTTCAATGTTTGAAATGACAGGTCATCCCGTTGCCATAAACCCAACCAAGGAACTCCTCCTGGGAATAAAAGCAAGAGAAGACCTGAGCGAGCGAATGGAAATTATCGTCGAAAGAAAAGACCTTATATACCACTTGGACGCATCGGTGGAGATAT
>CAZXWC010000008.1:0-41012 GCA_964644525.1 uncultured Peptostreptococcaceae bacterium | reverse complement strand
AACGAAAAGAAATAACAGAGGATGGCATAATCGATCTTATCTCCAAGCAGATAAAACAAAAAAAATCTGCAATCCTTGATTTTAAAAAAGGGGGCAGAGAAGATTTGGTTCAGGAAGCTGAAGCGGAAATAGATGTACTGATGAAGTATCTACCCGACCAGCTGACGGAAGAAGAGTTGAAGGAAATCATTGGAAACGCCATAAAAGAACTGAAGGCTGAATCCATGAAAGACATGGGCAAGGTTATGGGCGCTGTAAAGCCTATAATAAAAGGCAAGGCGGATGGGAAGATGGCATCTGAAATTGTCAAAGCCATGTTGTCATAGTGTAACAAAATAGACTCCCTTGGGAGTCTATTTATTTTTTATCGGTATATTGATATATAAAAAACAATAATATTATTATATAATGAAAAATAAGATTGAAAGAAGGTGGTGATTGATTTGGAAAGCGGGTACATTAGAAACATACAATTGGATAATGGAAAATTCCAGGCCCAGCTTTTTGGGGATTTGGATAATAATATAAAGGAAATTGAATCATTGACTGGCGCGGAAATCACCCTTAGAAATGATGAAATTATAGTAAATAGTGAAGATGAACAAAAATCGGATATAGCATTTAAATTGCTGAATGCATTGATTGAATTGATTGAAAAGGGTGAAATTATCGACAGACAAAAGATAAATTATGCCCTTAATTTGATAAGGGACGATGAAAATATTACCTTGTCGAATCTTTCTGACGATATAATTTGTGTTACAAACAGAGGCAAATTCATAAAACCGAAGACATTGGGACAAAAAAAATATATTGACCAAGTAAACAATAATGACATAGTTTTCAGCATTGGTCCGGCAGGAACAGGAAAAACTTATCTGGCAGTTGCAATGGCTGTTCATTCATTCAAAAATAAAAGGGTAAGCAGAATCATATTGACCAGACCGGCTGTTGAAGCCGGAGAGAGTTTGGGATTTCTTCCAGGCGACCTGCAAATGAAGATAGATCCTTACCTCAAGCCCTTGTATGATGCTCTTTATGACATTTTGGGCAGCGAGACGTATTTGAAATACAAAGAAAGAGGCTTGATTGAAGTGGCGCCTCTTGCCTATATGCGTGGAAGAACATTGGATGATTCATTCATAATATTGGATGAAGCGCAAAACACTACGCAGGCACAAATGAAAATGTTTTTAACGAGGATAGGATTCAGTTCCAAGACTATTGTAACCGGAGACGTTACCCAAATAGATTTGCCGAAGGGAAAAGCTTCGGGCTTGAAGCAAGCATCGGAGATTCTTGAGAAAATACCGGGGATTGGTTTTGTGAATCTTTCAGGTAGGGATGTTGTAAGGCATAAATTGGTTCAAAAGATAATCAAAGCTTATGATAAATACGAAAAACGAATGGAATATAAAAAAAGCAGGTGACATTATGTTGGATGTAGTGATAGAAAATAGCCAGGGAAAAAGAGGCTGCAGCGAGGCTTTGAAAAAGTTGATAAGTATTTCAGTCAAAGAGGCCCTTGATCATGAAGGAATGAATTTTATTGATGAAGTGGACGTGCTTTTGGTTGACAACGAAGCTATAAGAGTCTTGAACAAAGAATACAGGGATGTCGACAAAGAAACGGATGTATTGTCTTTTCCCATGTATGGGGGAATGGAAGAAATAATTGAGCTAAAGGGGTCTAAAAGGCCTATTCTTCTTGGTGACATAGTAATATCGCTTGAAAAAGCCGAATCGCAAGGGGCAGAGTTTGGGCACGGAACCGAACGCGAAGTTTCATACCTTACAGTTCACAGCACACTGCATTTGTTGGGATACGACCATATAAAAGAATATGAAAAAATGAAAATGAGAGAAAAAGAGAAGAGTATAATGAAACGCATGGAAATTGATAGCTAGAGAGGTGAGCACAATGAAAAGGAAAACAGCAATTCTATTCTTGATATGTATGATTACCATAATTGCATCATCTTGTGGTGAAGAGGAAATGCAAGATCCGCAGGATAAAGCCTCTCCAGCTCCGGGAGACGTTGCCTTAGAAGAACCTATTGAAGGGGAACCGGTGCAGGAAGCAGAATCTGAGCCTCTATTTCGCTCTTCCTTGACGGGTTTGCCGGTAGAAGAAGATCTTGCAGGCAAGCGTCCGATTGCCATTATGCTTGACAACCATATAGGAGCTCGTCCGCAATCAGGATTGGCACAAGCCGAGATTGTTTTCGAAATCCTTGCGGAGGGAAATATAACCCGTTATATGGCGATTATACAAGAAGCCGACATGAATTCAATCGGACCTGTAAGAAGCGCCCGTCCGTATTTCATTGACAAAGCATTGGAATATGACGCCTTATATGTGCATGTTGGAGGCAGCTTGGAGGCGCTTTCAGATATTAATGATTTAAATATGGCGGACATAGATGGAATGACTAGGGGGAAAGATACGTTTTGGAGGGTCAACCATAAAAAAATACCTCATAACATGTATACAAGTACCAAGGCGATAAGGGCCGCGGCGGACAGAAGTGGTTATAGAAAGTCTTTCGATATTGAATTTGCATCTTTCAGTGAAGAAAATCAATCTTTTTCTGAATTTGAAAATCTTGAGAGCATAAGTTTCGGATTCAGCAGATACTATAAGCCTTCGTTCATATATAATGAAGAAGACGCATTGTACGAGAGAAAGGTAAAAGGGGTGCCACAACTTGAAGAATTCAGTTCGGAGCCTGTTGTTGCGAAAAATATAATTGTCCTGAAAATGAATACAAAGGTTATCGATAATGAGGGCAGGCTTGATATTGAAACAATCGGAAAAGGATCAGGTTACTACATAACATCGGGAAAGAAAATCGACATCGAATGGGAAAAACAGGGCCGACGAGCTAAAACCGCCTATACTGTGAACGGGGAAGAACTGTTATTGAATCCCGGAAATACATGGATTGTAATTGTGCCTATTAATTTGGAAATTAATGTTAACAACTGAAGGGAGTGCGAAAATTGGATCGAAACGAATGCGAAAGATTAATTGAAATGGCTTTAGAGGCAAGGGAAAGCGCATATACGCCGTATTCGGATTTCAAGGTTGGCGCGGCCGTATTAACGGATGACGGAAAAATTTTTACGGGATGCAATATAGAAAACGCATCTTTGGGAGCGACGATTTGCGCCGAACGAACCGCATTGGTAAAGGCGATCAGCAATGGTAAAAGGGATTTTATCGCTTTAGCAATAGTAGGGAAAAAAGGTGCATATACTTACCCTTGTGGAATATGCAGGCAATTTATTGTTGAGTTTGGAAGTCATATAAAAATAATTGTGGCAAAGACACCTGGGGACTATAAAGTATTTACAATAGAAGAATTATTGCCTTATGGATTTACAGGGGAGGACTTTTAGATATGGAAACATCAAAATTCAAATCTGGATTTGTGACCGTGATCGGGCGTCCAAATGTGGGGAAATCCACATTGGTAAACGCTTTGGTCGGAGAAAAAGTTGCAATAATATCAAACAAGCCGCAAACGACAAGAAATAGAATAAGCGCAGTTTATACTGACAGTGAAAAACAAATAGTTTTTATAGACACTCCGGGAATCCACAAGCCCAAAAATAAATTGGGTGAATTCATGGTGCGTTCCGCCAAGACGACATACAATGAGGTGGATTTGATTCTATTGATGGTTGATGACTCAAAAAGCATCGGTCCGGGCGACACGCATATAATCGAATCTATAAAAGATATAAAGACGCCGGTCTTGCTTGTGGTGAACAAGCTCGATCTCATAAAGCCAGAGGAGTACAAGAAGATTTATGAAAAATATGGGAAAATGGATGGTTTTGATGGAATCATAGGAATATCGGCAAAAAATCAAATGAACCTTAAGCAATTGATAGACGCTATCGGTTCCTATATGACGGAAGGACCAAAGTATTTCCCCGAAGATATGGTTACCGACCAGCCTGAAAGGTTTATTGCTTCGGAGATAATAAGGGAAAAATTATTAAATTCACTTTATGATGAAGTTCCTCACGGAATTGCTGTTGGAATCGAAAAAATGGAGAAAAGAAAAGATGCGGAAATCACAGACGTATATGCAATAATATATTGTGAAAAAAAATCCCACAAGGGGATAATAATTGGAAAGAACGGCAAAGTCATCAAGAGGGTTGGAACAGAAGCCAGAAAGGAAATTGAAAATTTATTGGGAAACAAGGTCTTCCTTGAGATATGGGTAAAGATAAAAGAAGAGTGGAGAGACAGGGACAGTTTGCTTAATAAATTCGGATACAGATAAAGGAGGTGAAGCAAATGGACGATACATTGGAAATGGAAATACTTGAAATAATAGAAAAATTGGATCAGGACAAGTTTGTTGAGTTGAACGAATATCTGGAGGAAATACATTCTGCTGACATAGTTGAAATTATAATGGAGCTAGAAGAGGAAAATCGAAAAAAACTCATAAGTGTTTTATCGTGGAATAAAATAAGCGATGTTTTTGAAGAAGTCGAGACTCCCGTTTTTATTGATTTATTAAGTGCATTTACTAAAGAGCAGAAGCGTATGATTCTTGAAGAAATGGGGCAGGACGATGTAGTCGACCTTATTGCTTCGCTAGGCGATGATGAACAGAGGGAACTCCTTTCACTTTTGAATCGCGAAGAGGCATCCGAGCTCAAGGAACTGCTTGTATATGATGAAGATACCGCTGGCGGTATCATGACAAAGGATTACATAACCGTAAAAAAGGATATTACAGTTTATCAGGCAATTGAAGAAGTAAGGGTACAGGCATCCGAAGCGGAAACGGTTTACTATGTATATGTTGTAGATTATATGGAACGGTTAGTCGGTGTACTTTCACTTAAAGAATTGATTGTGACAAAAGCTAATAAAATCGTTGAAGAAATAATGAAAGAGCAGGTAATACATGTAAATGTAGGAACAGACCAGGAAGAAGTAGCTAAACTTGTTGCAAAATACAACCTTATCGCTATTCCAGTCGTTGATAATAACGGAATAATAAAAGGAATAATTACAGTTGATGACATAATCGACGTAATAGAGGAAGAGGCAACGGAGGATATATATAAATTTGCCGGAACGACTGAAGGCGAATACAAGATGGAAGACTCTTTCCATAAAAGGATAGGGGCGTCAGTCGGTTCAAGATTGCCTTGGCTTATAGTAACTGTTTTTGGAGGTTTGCTATCTGCAAAAATAATCGGTGGTTTTGAATCCACACTCAACAGCAATACTGCGATAGCATATTTCATACCCTTGCTAGCAGGAATGGGGGGGAATGTGGGAACCCAATCGTCTACTCTCACTGTAAGGGGTATTGCTACGGGTCAAATAGAAAGCAAGGAAGTTTTAAAAATTCTTTTACATGAATTCTCGGTTGGTTTCTCGGTAGGCTTAATATGCAGCATTATGGTTGCTTTATTGACATTTGTTTTGAATGGTGAGATGGTATTGAGCTTGGTTGTAGGTTTTGCAATGTGGGCAAATATGATAACAGCAGCGACTATTGGCACACTTGTTCCCCTGATATTCAAAAGAGTGGGAGTGGATCCTGCTGTTGCATCTGCACCATTTATTTCAACTACTATAGATATTACCGGGATTTCAATATATTTTACCCTGACGACAATTCTGATGAGCCAATTGAGCCTTTTTTAAGGGATGAGACAGAAATGTATATAAAAACTGAAGCAATAGTGCTCAGAAAAACATTCTATAATGATTCAGACGCAATATTGACGCTGTTTTCAAAAAAAATGGGAAAAATCAGTGCCTATGCAAGAGGAGCCAGAAAATCGCGGACGATGATTTCATCAGTTGCGCATCCTTTCATATACGGGGAATTCGTTTTAAGAGGCAAACCGGAAATATACAACATTTCCTCTGCTGAAATAATAGAGTCAAATTACCTGATTCGGGAGGATTTAAAAAAATTGTCGTATGCATCGTATTTTTTAGAACTCTGCAGGTATTCCATACATGAGGGGATGACCAATAATAGACTGTTTTCACTGACTGTGGGCATATTGGATATAATGAATCGTGAAGGTTGTGATTTGGATAAAATCAAACTTGCATATGAAATAAAACTGTTAAATTATTCGGGATTAAAACCAGAAGTTTCAAAGTGCCTTAAATGTGGAATAAATAATATAGAGTTATTGACTGTTTTCAGTATTGCAGATGGAGGAGTCCTTTGCAGGGACTGTGTTGATGATCGGCATAAGCAGGGGGGGATTGCTGTAAGCAAGCAGTTTATACATTTAATTAGATACTTGAGTGAAAAAGATGTTGATGTTATTTGCAGAACTAAAATCAATAATGGAATGGTCAGGCACTTGGATAAAATATTCGAACTGTATTTAAAGTATCATATGGATATAAAATCATTCAAGAGTCTGGAATTTTTAAAAACAATACAATAAAGGAGGCTTTAAAATGTCATTTACGATTGAAAATGTGGACGAGGTAATCCAAAGGACCGGAGCCAGCTACAAGGAAGCTAAAGAAGCGCTTGAAGCGGCAGAGGGAGATGTTCTTGAAGCGATAATAAAGGTGGAAGAAGGAAGAAAGCAAAAAAGCGGCAATACAGCAAAAGAAAAGGGCAACGAAGTAGTGGATAGGTTAAAAGAACTAGTAAAAAAAGGAAATATAACAAGAATAATGATTAAAAAAGAAGAACGATTGGTACTTGATATCCCGGTAACTGCTGGAGCGGTGGGAGCGATTGTATTTGCTCCGGCAACAATAGCGGCAATAATAGTGTCTTTGGCAACCGGTTGTAAGATAGAAATCCAAAAGGAAAGCGGAGAGATAATAGATGTAAACGATGTGACTGAAGAAAAGATGGAAAAGGTTATGGGAATGGCAGAAGAATTCGGAGAAACAGCAAAAGAGAAGGCTGCAGGAGCGAAAGGGAAAGCGAGAAAGGCGAAGGAAAAGGCTATGGACAAGGTTGCTGAAAAAGCAGCTGATGAAAAAGAAAAAACAACAAAAAAACAAGAAGATGAAAAAGAATAGACTTATTGGGAAATATGTTTACAAAATCTTTTGATTGTGTTAGAATTCACCTAAATGAATAGTATGTGTGATGAAGAAGAGGTCCTCGACCAAAGAATCAAAGAGAACCGGTGGTGCTGAGAACCGGTATTTGAAGTTGAAGGATGGCGCTTTCGAGCAATATGAAACAAGTGGGCATAAATATGCCAAAAAGGGTGGAACCGCGGAATGACTTTCGTCCCTTGCCTAGCGCAAGGGACGGGAGTTTTTTATTATTTAAGGAGGAAAAAAATGGCTAAAAAAGAAAAAAGCAAAATGGAAAAATTTGTGGCTTTGTCAAAATCAAGGGGATTTATTTTCCCGGGTTCTGAGATTTACGGCGGATTGGCAAACACATGGGATTACGGCCCATTGGGGGTTGAGTTCAAGAATAATGTTAAAAAAGCGTGGTGGAAAAAATTTATTCAGGAATCACCATATAATGTTGGTGTGGATGCGGCTATATTGATGAATCCACAGACATGGGTCGCTTCTGGACATGTGGGAGGATTCAATGACCCCTTAATGGACTGTAAGAATTGCAAATCGAGATTCAGAGCTGATAAGCTTATAGAGGACCATATTGCAGAAACAGGAAAAGAGCCTGAAGTTGTCGATGGATGGACAAAAAGCAAAATGGAGGATTTTATAGTTAGTGAAGGTGTAAAGTGTCCGGAATGCGGAAGCAGCGATTTTACGGAAATCCGTCAATTTAATCTTATGTTCAAGACCTTCCAAGGAGTTGTGGAGGATTCAATGTCGGAAATATATCTTCGCCCGGAAACCGCACAAGGCATATTTGTTAATTTTAGAAGTATTCAAAGGAGTTCAAGAAAAAAAATACCCTTTGGAATAGGCCAGATTGGAAAGTCGTTCAGAAACGAAATAACGCCAGGCAACTACACTTTCAGAACAAGGGAATTTGAACAGATGGAACTTGAATTCTTTTGTGCACCTGGAGAAGATTTGGAATGGTTTGATTATTGGAAGGATTATTGTAGAAATTGGTTGGATATGCTTGGAATGGACATGGACAACATAAGACTTAGAGACCATGAAAAGGAAGAATTGTCGCATTACAGCAATGCTACTACGGACTTTGAATACAAGTTTCCGTTTGGGTGGGGAGAACTTTGGGGTATCGCCGATAGAACGGATTATGATCTAAAGCAGCATATTGAGCATTCTGGCGTGGATATGAGATATCAGGATCCGATTACAAATGAAAAATACATTCCCTATTGCATAGAACCTTCTTTGGGAGCAGATCGTGTTGCTTTAGCCTTCCTTTTGGATGCCTATAACGAGGAGCAATTGGAAGATGGAAGCGATCGAGTTGTAATGAAGCTTCATCCCTTCCTTTCTCCGTTTAAGGCTGCAATATTTCCACTCTCAAAAAAATTGAGTGAAGAGGCGGAAAAGGTATTCAGAGAACTTTCCAAATACCATAATGTGGATTATGATGTGTCGGGTAGCATAGGAAAGAGATACAGAAGGCATGACGAAATAGGAACGCCTTACTGCATAACCATAGATTTTGATACGTTAGAAGACAAGTCAGTGACGGTAAGAGATAGGGATACGATGGTTCAGACTAGAATGTCCATAAGCGAATTGAAACAATTTTTGGACGATAAAACAATTTTCTAAAAAAACAGGCCATATGGCCTGTTTTTTTAGAAAAAGAGATATACTACAACGTTATTTCTGTTATAATAACAAATAGTGTAACATATAAAGACAAAAGAGGTGATTGAAATTCAATACAATGACAGGCAAAAGAAAATTATTGAAATAGTAAAAGAACATCAGCCGGTAACGAGCGAAAAAATATCCCAAATTCTTAATGTGAACAGATCAACAATAAGGCCTGACTTGTCAATACTGATAATGACCGGAATACTTGATGCAAGACCAAAGGTTGGATATCTCTATGTTGGGGATCATGAAGATAAGGTTATTGCAAACCACATACACAATGTCAAAGTTAATGACTTGAAGTCAATACCAGTTGTCGTGGATGAGAAAACAACGGTATACGATGCCATCGTTTTCATGTTCATGAAAGACGTCGGTACGATTTATGTTACTTCAAAAGGATATCTTAGCGGGGTTGTTTCAAGAAAGGATTTCCTAAAAACGGCAATAGGGGGAAATGACATCAGGGAAATACCGATAAATGTCATAATGACAAGAATGCCCAATTTGATTATTGCTTTTTCAAATGAATCGATATATGAAGCCGCTCAAAGATTGATTGATTGCGAAATAGATAGTTTGCCTGTTGTGGAGAGGTTCTTGATTGACAATTTGGAAGTATATAAAGTCGTTGGCAGGATTTCAAAAACAAACATAACCAAATTTTTCGTGGAATTGGGGACAAAAGAATTTGGAGGGTTGGAAGATGAATAATCAGATTGTTATTTTTATTGTTTCTGATTCAATTGGAGAAACGGCGGAACAAGTTGTCAGTGCGGTGCTAGGACAATTCAAGGGAAACGATTATATTTTAAAAAGATACGCATTCACCGATAATGAGGATAAAATATTCAATGTAATAGATGAAGCCGAAAAGCAAAGTGCAGTTGTCGCTTTTACAATAGTTGTGCCTGAATTGAGAAATATAATGGTTGATGAATGCTCTTCCCGTGGAGTAATCTACAATGACATACTCAGTCCGCTTTTGGGAACATTCAAAAAAGCTATTGGAAGCGAACCTCTGAATCAGCCGGGTACAATAAGAAGGCTGGACGACAAGTATTTTAAAAAAGTTGAGGCTGTGGAGTTTGCCGTAAAATACGACGACGGTAAGGATCCCAGGGGGATAAAGAAAGCGGATATCGTTCTCATAGGTGTGTCAAGGACTTCAAAGACCCCGTTAAGCATGTACTTGGCCCATAAGAACATAAAGGTGGCAAATATTCCATTGGTTCCCGAAGTTCCGGTCCCGGATGAATTGTTTGATATACCGGCAAAAAGAATCATGGGCCTTGTAACTGAACCAGAAAAGCTAAACGCAATACGTCTTGAAAGGCTTAAAAGTATGGGATTAAGCAATGGAGCCATATATGCGGATATGAACAGAATAATGCAAGAATTGGAATATGCTGAAAAGCTGATGAAAAAAATCGGATGCCCATTTATAAATGTATCAAATACAGCTATTGAAGAAAGCGCAAACACAATTATACAGATAATGAAAGAAAACAATATATATTAAAGGGAGGGTTTTTAAATGAGTGAATTCGTTTATCTTTTCAGTGATGGGAACAAGGAACTGAAAAGTCTTTTAGGGGGTAAAGGTGCAAATTTGGCCGAAATGAAAAATATTGGCTTGCCTGTACCTGAAGGTTTTACCATTACTACACAAGCATGCAATAATTATTATGAAGAAGGGAAAAAACTTAAAGACACTTTAATAAAAGAAATTTTCGGCAAAATTGAAAAGCTTGAAGAAATGACAGGAAAGAAGTTTGGAGACAATGTAAACCCCTTGCTTGTATCGGTCCGTTCAGGCGCTGTTGTTTCCATGCCTGGGATGATGGATACCGTATTAAATCTGGGGTTGAACGACATAGCGGTTGAAGGCTTGGCCAAGTTAACAGAAAACGAGCGCTTTGCCTATGATAGCTACAGGAGATTCATACAGATGTTTTCCGATGTGGTTTTAAATATACATAAATATAAATTTGATGCAGTGTTGGAAAACATAAAAGAAAAGAGTGGATATTCAAACGATACGGAATTGACAGTGGATGACTTGAAAAAAATAATCGATGAATACAAGGCCATTGTCAAAAAAGAGACGGGCGAGGATTTTTCACAGGAACCAAGGGAACAACTGCTTAAAGCTGTCGAGGCCGTTTTTGATTCATGGAACAATCAGAGGGCAATAGTATACAGAAGGATTAACGGAATCCCAGACCACTATGGTACGGCTGTGAATGTGCAATCAATGGTTTTCGGCAACATGGGGGAGGATTCCGGCACAGGTGTTGCGTTCACTAGAAATCCTGCAACGGGAGAAAACAAAGTGTTTGGTGAATTCCTTATGAATGCTCAAGGTGAAGACGTTGTTGCAGGAATAAGGACGCCAAAGTCAATAGATGAACTGAAAGATGTAATGCCTGCAGCTTACAAGGAATTCATGGAGGTATCCGAAAAACTTGAAAAACACTATAAAGAAACCCAGGATATAGAATTTACAATCGAAAAAGGCAAATTGTTTCTACTTCAGACAAGAACAGGAAAGAGAACTGCTTTTGCTGCAGTTAATATAGCTGTGGATATGGTTGATGAAGGTTTGATAGACAAGGAAGAAGCATTGCTTAGAATCAAGCCTGAGCAGATAGACCAGCTTCTCCACCCGACTTTTAATCAAAAGGAACTGGCAGAGAGCAAAGCTATCGCAAAAGGATTGCCCGCTTCACCCGGAGCTGCTTCGGGAAAGGTTTATTTTACAGCTGATGCTGTAGTTGGGGCAGTATCAAAGGGAGAAAAGGCAATACTTGTGAGGATGGAAACATCTCCAGAAGATATAGAAGGAATGGTTGCGGCCGAGGGGGTACTCACATCCAGAGGAGGAATGACATCTCATGCGGCTGTTGTGGCAAGAGGAATGGGCAAGTGCTGCATAGCAGGATGCGGGGATATCAAAGTTGATGAAAAAAACCTTATGTTCAAGGTGGACGATTTGATTTTCAGTGAAGGAGATTATATATCCCTTAATGGAAACACAGGTGACGTTTACAAGGGCGTTATAAAAACCAGCGAAGCTCATCTTACTGGAAGTTTTGCGAAAATAATGAAATTGACGGACCAAGTCAGAAGCCTTAAAATAAGAACAAATGCCGATACTCCAAGAGATGCTCAAGCAGCTGTAGATTTTGGTGCGGAGGGCATTGGTTTATGCAGAACAGAGCATATGTTTTTTGATGAAAAAAGAATCAATTATGTGAGACAAATGATTGTGGCAGATGATTTGTTGGAGCGCAAAAAAGCTCTTGGGCATCTGGAACCTTTCCAAATGGAGGACTTCGAAGGAATTTTCAAAGCTATGGAAGAGCGTCCTGTGACAATAAGGCTTTTGGATCCGCCACTTCATGAATTTCTTCCTAAGGACGAAGAGGAAATCATGGAACTTTCAGGGAAAATAGGAGTTGAATTCGAAGGACTTAAAGAAAAAGTGGAGACTTTGAAAGAAGTTAATCCTATGCTTGGGCATAGAGGCTGCAGACTTTCAATAACATATCCTGAAATTTACGAAATGCAGGTTTCTGCAATAGCAAAGGCGGCTTTGAATGTGAAAGCCGAAACCGGCTTGGAAATAAAACCTGAAATAATGATTCCTTTGGTCGGGCATGAAAACGAAATCAAATATAACAGAGAACTTGTCATAAGGACAATAGAAGCAATACTCGAAGAAAGAGGGGCTTCTTTGGAGTATATTATAGGGACAATGATAGAGGTGCCAAGAGCGGCCCTTATAGCTGATGAAATAGCCAAACACGCTGAGTTTTTCTCTTTTGGCACAAACGATCTTACGCAAATGAGTTTTGGTTTTTCAAGAGATGATGCGGGCAAATTCATTAATGAATACGTGCAAAAAAATATTTTTACAAGTGATCCTTTCGCTAAACTTGACCAAAATGGAGTAGGAAAACTTATGACCATGGCAATAGAGCTAGGAAGAAAAACACGTCCGGGCATCAAGCTTGGGATTTGCGGAGAGCATGGCGGGGAACCGGACTCAATAGAATTTTGCCACAGAATAGGTCTTGACTATGTTTCCTGTTCGCCTTTCAGAGTTCCGATTGCAAGATTATCCGCGGCTCACGCGGCAATAAAGAACCGATAATAAAAAATAGCTTAAAGCCCTTTAAGGAGAACAGAAATGTTCTTTTTAAAGGGTTTTCCATTTCATTGTTGTATAATTAATATAGGATATAAAGGAAGGGAGGCTGTGTTATGGATTTCAGACTTCAATATGAAAAAATGGAAAAGGAATGGCTTTCAAAAAAAGCATGCCTTTCATCTCAAACACTCGGAAGAAGAAAAAACGAGTTGTCATGCACAATAAGGACATCGTTTCAGAGAGACAGAGACAGGGTTATACACTCAAAATCTTTTAGAAGACTAAAGCACAAAACTCAGGTTTTTCTTTCACCGGAAGGCGACCACTATAGGACCAGACTGACTCATACATTGGAAGTGGCTCAAATTTCAAGGACGATAGCGAGGGCTTTAAAGCTTAATGAAGATCTTACAGAGGCAATAGCTCTTGCTCATGATTTGGGACATACTCCTTTCGGACATTGCGGAGAAACTGTATTGGATAAAATCCATCCGGGTGGGTTTATTCACAATGAGCAAAGCCTTAGAGTCGTTGATCTGCTCGAAGACGGCAGACACGAAGGATTCGGATTGAATTTAACTCATGAAGTCAGAGATGGCATATTGCATCACAATGGAGACGAGGAATGCAAGACACTTGAAGGTAACATTGTTCGTTTGAGTGATAGAATTGCCTATATTAACCATGACATTGATGATGCAACAAGAGCTGGAATGCTTGAAATCAAACAAATACCAAAGGCGTGCCTGGAACGATTGGGCAAGAGCCACGGAGAGCGGATTAATTCAATGGTAGTGGATGTCATAGAAAACAGTGCGCAAGTGGGTTGCATCAAAATGAGTGGAGAGGTTGAATACCATACAAACAAGTTGAGGGATTTTATGTTTGAGCATATTTATCTTAATCCCGAAGCAAAAGGTGAAGAGGGCAAGGCTCAAAAGATTATTGAACAACTTTATGATTTTTTTACGTTTCACCCTGAAGAATTACCTGAAAATATTAGAAGGAAGAGTGGAAAAGAGGAAGGAGTCAAAGATTATATAGCCGGAATGTCTGATAGATTTGCTGTTAAGAAATTCAAGAGCATATATATCCCAAAGTATTGGGCATAAGAAATTGAATATTACGACTATTTTAATTTTTGCAGGAAAAATAAGAGATTTGTAGAAATTAATAAATTCGTTAAATTTACGAGGTGTATAAAGATGCAAAAATTCTATACGGACTCATTAATTGAAGAGGTAATCAACAGATCGGATATAGTAGCCGTGGTTTCACAATATGTGAAATTAAAAAAGACCGGGAAAAATCTTAAGGGCCTTTGTCCTTTCCATAATGAAAAAACGCCATCCTTTATTGTTTCGGAGGACCGTCAAAGATATCATTGTTTTGGGTGCGGAGCTTCAGGCGATGTCATAGAGTTCATAATGAATATTGAAAAACTCGATTTTGTAGATGCATTGGAGTATCTGGCTGAACAAAACGGCATAAGGCTTGAGGATTATCTAAAGGAAGCTGACAACACAAAGGTAGTCAGGGACAAGTCTGTTCTATACGATTTGATGAGGGAAGCCGCTATTTTTTACTATAAAAATCTCAAAAAAAATGTTTTAGCTCTTGACTATCTGAAGCATAGGGAAATAAATGTTGCTACAGTAAAAACTTTTGGTTTGGGTTTTGCAAGTGAAAGTTGGGATGGCGTCATTAGTCATCTGAATAAAGTTAAAGGGTTCTCACTCAGTGATATGGAACGTTGCGGTTTGATTATTAAGAGGGATAAAAGTTCTGGATATTATGACAGATTCAGAAACAGGATCATGTTTCCTATATTTGACATAAGAGGAAGAGTTGTCGGTTTTGGCGGGAGGGTATTGGATGATAGCCTTCCCAAGTATCTGAATTCTCCTGAAACCGAACTTTTCAATAAAAGAAATCTTTTGTTTGGACTGAATTTTGCGAAAAAATATACTGGAGAAGAAAAAAAGATTGTTATTGTTGAAGGATACATGGATGTAATATCTTTATATGCAAGGGGAATAAGAAACACCGTTGCTTCACTGGGGACGGCGTTGACTGAAGATCATGCAAGTTTGCTAAAACGATACGGCAAGGAAATAATATTGTCGTATGATTCCGATTCTGCCGGTGAAAAGGCAACAATAAAAGCGATGGGGATTTTGGAAAAAACAAATTGCAAAATAAAAGTAATACATTTGCAAGGAGCTAAGGATCCGGATGAATATGTCAAAAAAAACGGAGTGGATGCCTACAGGGATAAAATGTATGAAGCTTTGCCTGTTTTGGATTACCGCATAGAATTATTGAGAAGCAGGTACGAAAGATCAAACCCCCAGGAAAGGGTTGAGTATATGGAAGAGCTTGAAAAGCTTTTTCATACTATAAATGACCCCCTGCAAAGAGAAGTTTACCAAAAGAAAATAAGAACTGAAGAACCTGAAATAGGGAGTTTGCTTATTAAAGCTTTAGCTAACAGGCAGGTTGGTAAAAAAAATAAGCGGAGCGCAGGGAACCGAATATACAAGGTTGACAAAAGAAAGAAACACCAAACAGCAAGAATACTCATAGGACTTTTGATGAGTGAAAAGGATATTTACCGCAGTATGGAGAAGATTATTGAAGAATCCGATTTCGAATTGGAAGCCCATAAAAACATTTATAATACATTAAGCCTTGAATATGGGAAGAATGATACTGTTAACCAGGGGAGAATGGCAGAGATGCTTGATATTGGAAGCATAGAAGAATTGACTGAAATTTACTCGATGGATATTTCAGCAATTATTTCAGACAAAACTCCGCGAGAAGTTATTTTTGGATGTCTTGTTTTCATGCGCATGGGAAGGATAGAAAAGCAACTTAAAGGATTCGACAAAAATAAGTTTGAAAAAGAAGGAGATTTGGTTAAGATTAAAGAACTATATAACGAGTTGAATCGTTATAAAAATTTAAGAAACCGGATGGATGAATTAAGTGAGTTTGATTTATTGCCGCCGGGGCAAAAGAAGGGAGGGGAGTCAAATTAAAAATCCAAAAGAAAAGAAAAAAAGTGACGAAAATGTATCGCTGCTTGTTCAAAAGGGAAAAGAAAAAGGGAATCTGACATACTCGGAGATTGCTGAAGCTTTTGAGGAAATTGAATTGGACAAAGACGATATTGAAGAGATTTATGACTCTTTAACTTCTTCAGGAGTTGAAATTCTTGGCAATAAAAAAGAAATTATGGGTTTGGCCGATGGAGATGAACCGAAGGCAAAAAAAGTAAAAGAAAAAGAAATCGCAGTGCCAAAGGGCGTAAACATAGATGACCCAGTGAGAATGTATTTGAAAGAAATAGGCAAAGTGCCGCTTTTGACTGCGACAGAAGAAATTGAGCTTGCGCAGTCAATGGAAGCCGGAAGTGAAGAATCCAGAAGAAAATTATGCGAAGCTAATTTAAGATTGGTTGTAAGCATAGCTAAGAGATATGTTGGAAGAGGAATGCTTTTTTTAGATCTTATTCAAGAAGGAAATTTGGGTCTTATCAAAGCGGTAGAAAAATTCGATTGGCGAAAAGGATATAAATTCAGCACTTATGCGACTTGGTGGATAAGGCAGGCAATAACAAGGGCAATTGCGGATCAGGCGAGGACTATAAGAATACCTGTGCATATGGTTGAAACTATCAATAAATTGATACGTGTTTCCAGACAATTGCTGCAGGAGCTCGGAAGAGAGCCGAAACCGGAGGAAATTGCAGAAGAAATGGACATGCCGGTAGAAAAAGTCAGGGAAATACTGAAAATAGCACAGGAGCCAGTGTCGCTTGAAACTCCCATAGGTGAAGAAGAGGACAGTCATCTTGGTGATTTCATACCGGATATTGATGCTCCGGCACCGGCAGAGGCTGCAGCTTTTTCAATGCTTAAGGAACAATTGATTGAGGTTTTGGATACATTGACGCCGAGGGAACAAAAGGTTTTGAAATTGCGTTTTGGACTTGAAGACGGAAGGGCGAGAACTCTTGAGGAAGTCGGAAAGAAATTTGATGTTACAAGAGAACGAATTCGTCAAATAGAAGCAAAAGCATTAAGGAAATTAAAACATCCAAGCAGAAGCAAAAAACTTAAAGATTATTTGGAATAGGGGTTCGCTTATGCGAATCTTTATTTTTAAGGAGGATTTAAATTGAAATTGGATCCAAGACTTCAAGCCATAGCGGAATACGTTGAAAAAGGAGAACGCGTTGCGGATATAGGAACGGATCATGGATACATACCGATTTATTTGGTTGAAAAAGGTATGAGTCCTAAAATATTTGCAACTGATGTGAATCCGGGCCCTTTGGACAATGCGAGGAGGATGCTTGAAGCTCGGGAGATGGGTAAAAGCATAGAACTAAAACTTGGATACGGACTGGAGCCCATAATTGGTGAAAGGGTAGACAAGGTAATAATTGCCGGCATGGGGGGACTCCTTATAAGGGACATTCTTCTTGAAGGCGAAAAAATCATTTCAGAAGCAAAAGCCAGACTTGTACTTCAACCTATGGTGGCACAACCGGAATTGAGGAAATGGCTGAAAGAGAACCGATACAGGATTATATCGGAACGGATAGCTAAGGAGAATGATAAGTTTTATGAGATTATGTTGGTTGAAAGAGGAAAAGAATTTTGCGATAATTTGGTGTATGATGAAATAGGGATTAAAACATTAGAGGAAAAAGATCCTCTGCTTGTTGATTTTGTAAACCACAAAATAGCGAAATACGAAAAAATACTTGAAAATATAAGGCGAAATGCAACGGAATCGGAATTGATGGATAAAAAAACCTTTGAAATAATTGATCGCATCGATAGACTTAAGGAGGTTTTGAAAGTTATATGAAAAGAAAAAAACTTTTTGATGTTTTACAAGCTGAATTCCCGAATGAATATGCAGAAGACTGGGACAATACGGGCTTCATGATTGATTGCGGGAAAACGGAATATGAATGTATTTTGACAGCGCTTGAATTGACACCTGAAGTATTGGGTGAAGCAATTGAAAAAGGAGCTGACCTTGTGATAACTCATCATCCGCTGATTTTTAAAGCAATCAGTAACCTTGACGCAAATTCCGTGGAGGACCGCTTGGTTATGGATTGCATTAAAAATGATATTTCGGTTTTTTCAATTCACACAAATTGCGATAACCTTAAGGGTGGAATCAATGACTATCTTACAGACATTATAGGGTTGGAAGGAACCGAAGCGCTCAAACCGGTGAAGGAGGCATACTTAAAGCTTGTTGTTTATGTTCCTTATGAATGCGTTTCGGAAGTTATTTGCAAGATGGGAGAAATGGGTGGAGGAAGTATTGGTTCATATAGCAATTGCACATTCTCATCAAAGGGCACAGGTACTTTTAAGCCTTTGAAAGGGGCAAATCCCTATGTTGGAGAGATAGGAAAGCAGGAAATGGTTGATGAAATGAGGATAGAGACAATTTTGCCTTTTGAAAAAATAAAATCGGCTATTTCGGAATTGAAGTCTGTCCATCCATATGAAGAGATGGCGTACGACATAATACAACTCGATAACATCAGAAAAGATTCAGGAGAGGGGAGAGTCGGTAGACTTTCCAAACCTACCGAATTGAAAGTACTTCTTGGAAAACTAAAAGAGGTCTTATCTGTAGAAATCCTGAAGTATACAGGAGATCAAACAAGAATTATAGAAAAGGTTGGACTTTGTACAGGCAGTGGGTCAGATTTTATTAGGAAAGCCTTTGAAAGTGGTGTCGAATGTTTTTTGACTGGAGATATCAAGTATCACGACGCTCAATTTGCAAGGATGAATAATCTTGCTCTTGTCGACATAGGCCATTATGAAAGTGAAGACATATTTAAGTATTTAATAAAAAATATGCTCGTTGAAGAAATGGGATCCATAGACTGCAAATGTGACATCCACGTGTCCGAAATAGACATAAATCCTTTTAATTACTATCGGTGAGAGCTTTGACAGTGATAGTTCTTTATGATATTCTTATCTGCATGAATGAGTAAGTCAGACGGTCGCATATGAAAATATGAGGAAAGTCCGAGCTCCGCAGAGCAGGGTGCTGGGTAACTCCCAGTGGAGGCAACTTCAAGGATAGTGCAACAGAAATAAACCGCTATGTAAATAGCAAGGGTGGAAAGGTGAGGTAAGAGCTCACCAGCGGCTAAGGCGACTTGTCGGCTCTGTAAACCCCATCTGGAGCAAGACCAAGCAGGGACATGAAAAGGCGATTGCTCGTTGCCGTCCCGATGGTAGGTCGCTTGAGCTCAGCGGCGACGCTGAGCCTAGATAGATGACTGTCAAATACAGAACTCGGCTTACGATTTACTTATTGTATAAAAGCACTCTCAGGAGTGCTTTTATTTTTATTTTTTTGTATAATGGTTAAGAAGGCAAATGCGAGAGGTATGAATTATGATAAATCAGCTGGGTAAATGGATTGAAGAATCAAATGAGATAGTGTTTTTTGGAGGGGCGGGAACTTCTACAGAAAGCAAAATTCCCGATTTTAGGTCTCAAACGGGATTGTATAGTTGCAAATACGGCGATTATTCTCCGGAAACAATTCTTAGCCATTCGTTTTTCTTTAGGCATCCGGATATTTTTTATGAATTTTGCAGAAAAAAAATATTTTTTAAGGATGCCAAACCCAACAAGGCTCATCTGGCTTTGGCCAAATTGGAAGACGAGGGAAGGCTTTCGGCAGTAATAACACAAAACATTGACGGACTTCATCAATTGGGAGGCAGCAAAAATGTTTTGGAGTTGCATGGGAGCATAAACAAAAACATTTGCATAAATTGCGGAAAAGCATATTCTCTTGAGTACATTGCAGACGAAAAGTTCAAGGTACCGATTTGTGATGATTGCGGGGGTATAGTGAGGCCAGATATTGTTTTGTACGAAGAGGCTTTGGACATGTCGGTTTTCCAATCCGCCGCCGATTATATAAGAAGAGCCGATTTGTTGATTGTAGGAGGAACATCTCTTTTGGTATATCCAGCGGCGGGGCTTGTATCCGAATTCGATAAAGGGAGAATGGTATTAATAAACCGCCAGGAGACACCTTTTGACAGAAAAGCTGATATGCTTGTTCACGACGGTATTGGAGATACCTTGGAAAAGGCAGTGTTCGGAGGGGAATACAATGAGATTCAACAACCTTAAATATTTTTTTAAATACATGAAGGATCCAAATGTGAGTAAATGGCAAAAGGCCTTTTTGCTAGCCTTGATGATATATGTCATTTCGCCTTTGGATTTGATACCTGAACCGATTTACGGCATTGGCATAGTTGATGACTTGATACTGCTTGCATACATTTGGAGCCATTTTTTGCCTGAAATGAACCGTTACAAGAAAGAGTCCAAGAAGGATCCCATAGTTATTGATTATGAAATTGAGGATGATGACTGAAAGAGAGGAATATAATGGAGAAAAACGTAAGAGAAGTTTTGATTTCAGAGGAAAAACTAGAAAAACGCATAGTTGAGCTTGGGAAGTCGATGACAAAGGATTACGAGGGTAAAGATCTATTCGTTGTGGGTGTGTTAAAGGGAGCTAATATTTTTATGAGTGACCTGATAAGAAAAATCGATTTACCAATGCATATTGATTTCATGGCAGTTTCAAGTTATGGCATGTCCACGGAAAGTTCGGGAACTGTGAGGATTTTGAAAGATTTGGATTTCAGTATAGAAGGAAAGGATGTTTTGATAGTAGAGGATATAATTGATTCGGGCCTTACCCTCAAATATCTGACAAGGATTTTGATGGAAAGAAGACCGTCAAGCCTTAAAATATGCACATTGCTGGACAAACCGGAAAGAAGGCGGGTTGATCTTGATATTGACTACATAGGATTCAAGATACCCGATGCTTTCATAGTTGGATACGGTATCGATTTTGCCGAATGTTACCGCAACTTGCCGTATGTGGCAATCTTGAAAGAAGAGGCCTATAATTAAGGAACTAATAAGGAGGGTTTGCAATGGAATTGAAAGACATTATTGATCACACCATGCTTAAAGCGGCAACAAAAGGTGAGGAGATAGACAATCTATGCAGTGAAGCTGTCAAATATGGGTTTTGCGCTGTATGTGTGAATCCATACTATGTTCTAAGAGCAGCCGATCAACTTAAAGGTTCAAAAGTAAAAGTTGCAACCGTTGTAGGATTTCCTTTAGGTTCCACACCTACAGCTGTAAAGGTTTTTGAAACTCAAAAGGCAATATCGGACGGAGCCGATGAGATAGATATGGTAATGAATGTAGGGGCATTTAAGAATGGCGAGTATTCATATGTGCAGGAGGACTTCAAGGCTGTAAGGTATGCTGCCGGCAAGGAGAGGATATTGAAAGTCATAATTGAAACATGCTATCTTGACGAATCGGAAATAAGGAAGGCTACGGAGCTCGTTTTAGGCAGTGGGGCGGACTTGGTAAAGACATCTACGGGTTTTGGCACTGAAGGCGCAAGAATTTCAGATATACGACTGATTAAAGGAATCGTAGGAGATAAAGTTGGAATAAAAGCTTCCGGGGGAATCAGGGACAGGGAAAAGGCTTTGAAAATGGTTGAAGCTGGGGCAACCCGCATAGGAGCGAGTGCATCGGTGAAAATTGTTGAATCGGGTGCAAACAATGAAGAATAGCGTTTTGGGATGTTTGTTAGGCGCATTGACAGGAATCCAGGCTGGAGAGAAAGATGGCAGGGAATTCTTGAACGAAGCGTACCTATCCTTTGAAAAAAGTATGAGGGCATGCATAAGATTTTATCAGCAAGGAAAAATAAAAGGCGAAGCGAGATTGATTGACTATTTTGAAAACGAGCATAATGAAATGGATTCGGCCCCTGGAATCCACGCATTGTGTGCGTCGGTTGTTCTGGGAATGTCTTTTGAAAGGGAATCATCATTTCAACGAATGATGTCACTTTGTGAGAAATGGGGAATAGAAGATTCGAAAGATAAAATTTCTTTTGCCATGATGTCCGGTATATTGTCGGGAATAACAAGGGGAGAAAAAATAAAGCAATCTGTAAATTGGGCAATGGGACAGTTTTTTGAGACAGAGGGCAATGAAGATTTGACCGAAGTAATGAAACTGGTGGTTGCTTTATATGAGAGTCAAAAGGACTTGGACAAGACTGTAAATTTTATTTCAGACGACACAAAATTTTACAAGGCACTTGGTGCTTCTATTGTGGTTGTTTTGCGCAAAGATCAAGACTTGCCAGCCGCTGTGGATTGTTCATATTCAAATTCAGCGGCAGGGGAATTTGCGGCCGTGACCACGGGGGCTATGATTGGAGCCTTTGTTGGATATGAAGGCATAAAATCGTTTGGAGATGAAAACGATTTACTGTTGGGCAGTCAAATGGATATGGCGACCGATCTGTACAACATCATTTATAATGATGCTATTTTGCCCTTTGACAAGTATGCACCATTGTAAAAAAAGCCTTCTGCTTTGAAATATCCGCAGAAGGCTTTTGAAATCATACGTTGAATCTGAAGTGAATGACGTCACCGTCTTTTACAACATAATCTTTTCCTTCAAGACGGAGAATGCCTTTTTCCTTTGCTGCATGTAGACTTCCAGCATCAAGCAGATCATAATATGACACCACTTCGGCACGAATAAAACCTTTTTCGAAATCGGTATGGATTTTTCCCGCGGCCTGCGGGGCTTTTGAGCCGTTTACTATTGTCCATGCCCGGGTTTCAGGTTCTCCTGAAGTCAGGAAAGAAATCAGACCCAGAATGGCGTATCCGGCTTGTATCAATTTGTGCAATCCTGTTTCGTCCATACCAAGTTCTTCCATATACAAAACCTTTTCATCATCTTCCAACTCTAGAAGTTCCGCCTCTAGTTTCGCCGATATTTTTATTACTTGCGCGTTTTCTCTTAAACCGATTTCTTTTACTTTTTCGTATAATGGATTTTCTCGGGAATTCAAAGCATCATCTTCCGATACATTTGCAACATAAATAACGGGTTTTGCAGTCAACAGAAAAAGACCTTTGACAAAATCGGAAAGACTATCGTCATAATCTACAGATCTTGCAGGCAATCCATCTTCCAGAGCTGAATATATCCGCTTGAGAAGTTCCATGTTTTTAATTTGACTCTTGTCGCTCTTGAGTGTTTTTTGAAGCTTTTGCATTCTTTTTTCAACCATTTCAAGATCGGATAAAATTAATTCCAAGTTAATGACATCAATATCTCTTTGTGGATCCACGGTTCCGTCTACATGAACCACGTTAGGGTCCTCGAAACATCTTACAACGTGTACTATGGCCTCAACCTCCCGGATATGTGAAAGAAATTTGTTTCCAAGACCCTCTCCATTGCTGGCCCCTTTTACAAGGCCGGCTATATCATAGAATTCTACAGCTGCGGGAATTGTTTTTTTTGATTTATGCATTTCTGTGAGGCGGTCAAGCCTTTCATCCGGCACGGAAACCACTCCCACATTCGGTTCTATTGTGCAAAATGGATAATTTGCGGATTCAGCTCCCGCTTTTGTAATGGCATTGAATAAAGTGCTTTTTCCAACATTGGGCAAGCCCACGATTCCTAGTTTCATATACAACTCCTTTTTGTACTTATTCAAATCTGATTATAAACGAAAAACCAACAATAATAAACCCGTAACTGCAAATTTGTCCGGGAGCGTGTTGATTTAATGGTATACTATATGTTAGCCTTTACAAGAGAAAAAAGATAGGACGAGGTGGAAAAATGTTCAAAGGAATAGAAGTTCATGAATTAAGCCCAAATATAAATTTATACACATTAAAAACCAAACAATTCAAAACGGATTCTGTTGGCATTTTTTTTGAAAGGCGACTTTCGAATGAAGAAGCATCAAAAAATGCCATGCTTGCTGCAGTTATGAAAAGAGGTACTCAAAAATTTCCGATGACTAGAGACCTGTACAGGGAGTTGGATAATCTCTATGGCGCTGTATATTCTTCAAATATAAGCAAATACGGGGAAAGGCAAATAATAAAGTTTCAAATGCAATTCCCAGATTGCAACTATATTGAAGATAAGAGTATTTTTGAAAAAAGTATAAGCATGCTGAATGAAATTGTCAATCATCCATTTAGGGAGGGGAATTCTTTTTCTCAAGATTATTTTGAACAGGAAAAGAAAAATCAAATTCTTAAGCTTGAAAACAGAATAAACAACAAAATGGCTTATGCATTCGACAGGTGTATTGAGGAAATGTACAAGGGCGAGCCTTTTTCTGTCAATGAAGACGGGGACATAAGAATTTTAGAGGAATTGGACGGAAAAACACTTTATGACCATTATAAAAATGTTTTGAAGACATCCAAGGTGGACATATTCATTATTTCAAGAAATGACAGAAATCATTACGCGGGAGAAATTTTAAGATCCTTTGAGTTTAAAAATCAGAAGTCAAAGCCAATTGCAAGAGAAAAACATATTTATCCGTTTGTTAAGCCTTCATTTGTAACGGAAAAAATGGACATAGCCCAAGGTAAATTGGTAATGGGATTCCGCACAAATATCCCATATGAAGATTCGTTGTATAGGCCCCTGCTTGTTTTTAATGAGATATTGGGTGGAGGAACATATTCTAAGCTTTTTCAAAACATAAGAGAAAAAGAAAGTCTTTGTTACGGTATTTTTTCAACTGTTGAAAAATTCAAGTCGGCATTGTTTGTTGCTAGTGGGATAGATTTTGACAAAAAGGACATAGTGGTCGACTTGATTCAGGAACAAGTCGAGAAAATGAAAGAAGGTTTCTTTGATGAAGAAGATTTGGAAAACGCCAAGAAATCAATAATTTCATCCATAAATTCCATAAAGGATTCACCAAACAAGATAATGAACTATTATTATTCTAGGATATTGACAAATTCATATATTGAAGCAGATGAAATAATCAAGCAATTCGAAGCAATAGACAAAGAAATGGTTTTGAAGGCTGCAGGAGGGATTTTTCTCGACACGGTCTATTTTTTAGATGAAAAGGGTGAGTTGATTGAATAAGACAAGTAAGATTGACATACCGCATTTGGATGAAAAGGTGTACAAGCACACAACCGAAGAAGGTTTGGAAATTCATATAATGGAAAAAAAAGGCTTTTCCAAAAAATACGCTTTTTTTGGTACCCGCTATGGGTCGATAGACAATAGTTTCGTTGCAGACGGGAAATATCATGATATGCCTCATGGAATTGCCCATTTTTTAGAACATAAAGTGTTTGAAGAGGAAAAAGGCGATGTATTTGAAATTTTTTCTAAAAGCGGAGCAAAATCAAATGCTTATACAAGCCATGATTCAACAAATTATCTATTCAGTTGCACCGACCGATTTTATAAGAACCTTGAAACCCTAATTGACTTTGTTCAAAAATTGAATATAGACAAAAATAGCGTTGACAAGGAAAAGGGCATAATAAAACAGGAAATAATGATGTATGAGGATAATCCCGAGTGGCGGGCATATATCAACACACTTAAACTTATGTATCCAGAGCATCCTGTTCATATAGACATAGCGGGCACGGTTGAAAGCATAAAGGAAATAGACAAGGAAAGGCTTGAGACATGCTATCGCACTTTTTACAGTCCGAATAACATGATTGTTTTTCTTATAGGAGACATAGATCGATTTAAGGCAATAGATGTTATAAAAAAAACGATTACCCAGGATTTCAAGAAGAGAAATTCAAAAATTGAAAGAATTGTTCATGAAGATCTGGGACCTGTTGATAAAGAAATCCACAGGGAATCGCTTTCTATTGCCAGTCCAATTTTTTATATGGGAATCAAATGCCACCAGGACTTTGAAGCTGAATCCGATATATTGAAAAAAGAAATTTTTGTGGATATTTTTTTAAACAGCATGCTGGGCAAAGGTTCAAACTTGTACAACGATCTTTATGAAAAGGGAATGATAGGCAAGAATTTTGGATACGACTATAATTATGGAAGCGCGTATGGATATATTTTAATAGGTGGAGAGAGTGAAAAGCCTGAAGAAACATACGATATTTTAAAAGCCAAATTTGTTGAATTTTTAGGGAAAGACCCTAAAAGAGAAGATTTTGATAGAATAAAGAAAAAATTAAAGGGAGAATCGCTGATTTACCTTAATTCCTTGGATTATATAGCCAACGCATATGTATCCGCGCATCATAAAGGAATTGATTTTTTTAATTATTTCAAGGAGTTGGAAAAATTCGATTACGAAACTTATGCGAGCATGCAGAAGAATTACAGAATTGAAGGCAAGACAGTCTTGAGTGTTGTTTATCCGAATAGTGGGGAGGTCTCATGATTATGGATCCAATAGCATTTGAAGTTTTTGGAATTGGAATCAGATGGTATGGAATACTTATAAGCATAGGATTGGTTCTTGGTGTTTTTATTGCCATGAGAGAGTCGGCAAGGTTGGGAATTGATGAAAATATGATTCTGGATTTTATAATTTTCGCAGTGCCTGTTGCGGTTGTGTGCGCCAGGGCGTATTATGTTTTATTCAATCTTTCATATTACGGTGGCGACATATTTAAAATGATTAACATAAGACAAGGAGGTTTGGCAATACATGGAGCCGTTATTGGAGGAGCCGCAACAGCTATTGTCTATTCGAAATACAAAAAAATAAAATTTTGGAAATTGGCAGATTTGTGCGCGCCGAGTCTTATTCTTGGACAGGCCATAGGAAGATGGGGGAATTTTATAAACAAAGAAGCTCACGGAGGACCGACTGATTTGCCTTGGGCCATTACCATCAATGGGGTTGGTGTCCATCCCACATTCCTTTATGAGTCATTGTGGAACCTGATGATTTTCATATTGCTTATGGGGATAAAGAAAAAGAAAAAATTTGACGGGCAATTGTTTGCATTATATATGATGCTTTATTCACTTGGAAGATTCTTTATAGAAGGTCTTAGAACTGACAGTTTGATGCTTGGGGATTTTCGCATTGCACAGCTTGTAAGCTTGGCAATGCTTGTTGCCGGAGCCGGTTTTTATATTATGAAAAACAGGGAAAAGATCTGAAAATCTTTTAAAAAATTCAACGCATATGAAGTTAAAACCGAGACTTCTATTTACAGAAGTCTTTTTTTTATGGAAAAAAACAAAAATAGAAAAAAAAAAGAAGGGATATTATTAACGGTATAGAATTAATAAAATAAGGTTTAAAGTGGTATGAAGTGGGGTAAAATCCCTTAAAATGGGGTGAAATCATGTTTATTGGGGAATTTCAACATACGATGGACAAAAAGGGCAGAGTAAATATACCGTCCAAATTCAGAGAATCCCTTGGGGAAACTTTCTATATAACAAAGGGGCTCGATTCATGTCTGTTCATTTTTCCCAAAAGCGAATTCTCCAATTTCGAAGAAAAACTTAAAGAGCTGCCATTGGCGAGCAAAGACGCAAGAGTTTTCACTAGAATGTTTTTTGCTGGGGCAGCGGAATGCCAATTCGACAAACAGGGAAGAATCATAATCCCTACGGTATTAAGACAATACGGAGAGTTGGAAAAAAATGTTGTAATAATAGGGGTCTCAACAAGAATAGAAGTGTGGAACAGAGAAAAATGGGATAAATACAATGCTGACGAAAATGTGGATTATGACGATATAGCTGAAAAAATGGCCTTGCTGGGAATTTAAAGGAGGCAACAATAATGGAGTTTTCACATGAATCGGTACTTTTGGAAGAATCAATTGAGGGTTTAAAAATAATTAAGGGCGGTATCTATGTCGACGGAACTACCGGCGGCGGAGGCCATTCAATTGAAATTGCAAAAAGGCTGGGTGACTCGGGAAGTTTGATATGCATAGATCAGGATAAAGAAGCTTTGGCGCATGCAAAAGTGCGTTTGGCTGAACATAAAGAAAAAATAAAATTTGCACATGATAATTTTTATGATTTGAAAAATATACTTAATAAAAACGGAATAGAAAGAATAAGTGGCTTGTTGCTTGATTTGGGGGTTTCCTCATATCAACTGGACAACAAGGATAGAGGTTTTTCATATATGCAGGATGCACCGCTTGACATGAGAATGGATGATTCCAAAATGCTTTCGGCATATGAAGTTGTCAATCAATACGAGAAGGGAAAACTTAAGAAAGTCATTAAAGAATTCGGTGAAGAGAATTGGGCTGCAAGAATTGTTGAATTCATCGAAAAAGAAAGACAAATCAAAGCGATTGAAACGACTGGAGAATTGGTTGAAATAATTAAAAAGGCGATTCCTTTAAAGGCCAGAAGGGATGGACCACATCCGGCTAAGAGAACTTTTCAGGCAATAAGGATTGAAGTAAACAATGAATTGGGAATTATCGAAAGAACAATAGAGGACGCGGTTTCATGCATGAATAAAAATGGAAGAATTTGTATAATAACATTCCATTCATTGGAAGATAGAATTGTAAAAAATACTTTCAAATATCTGCAAAAGGATTGCATATGTCCGCCGGAATTGCCGGTTTGCAAATGCGACAAGAGAAGGGAAATAAAAATAATTACCAGAAAACCGATAGTCCCATCTGAAAAGGAGATAGAAAAAAACCCAAGAGCCAGGAGCGCAAAGCTTCGAATAGCTGAAAGGGTGTAGAAGGAAGGAGCGGCCTTTTATGACATCAGTTGCATATAAGAAATACATAGAATATGATTTTAGAGAAACAAGTATTCCTTCATCAAGAAGGAAAAAAACAAAAAAGAAAACCTTTTATGCCACAAAACTGTTCATGACGATTGTTTTGACCGGTATTCTTTTCATAAGCATACTTTTCGGTTATGCTGCAATAAGTGAAATAAAATACCAGGTATACGAACATAGGCAAGAAATGAATGATTTGCAAGTAGAAATTACCAAACATAAAATTGAGTTGGAAGCGATGAACAAAACGAGTATAATTGAAGATAAGGCAGTCAGTGAATTGGGAATGAAAGTTCCGCAAAGACAGCAAATAGTGTATTTAAGCGCAACTGGAGAGGAAAGCGGAATAAAGCGTGTTTCAATTGCCACGCAATCGCCTGAATCGGCAGAAAGAAGTTTTATTGGAAGCATTTACTCTTCCATATTGAGTTTGGGATTTATGGAAGAATGATTTTAAGGAGGCATTTCATGTCCCTGTTTAAAACGCCAAAGCAAAGATTGAATTTTACGCTTGCAATTGTAGTAGTCGCTTTTGTATTGCTTGCAGCAAGATTGGTAAAAATACAGATAATCGACGGTGGAAAATATAGTGATATGGCAGTGGTCCAACAAACAAAGGACATCCCCATACCGGCTCAAAGAGGAGAAATACTTGACAGAAACCTGAAAAAATTGGCAGTCAATATGACTTTGTACAATATTTGGGCTGACACAAACAGGATAACAAGTCCGGAGACATCATCGAAATTGATTTCGGATATTTTAGGTACGGATCCTCAGGCCTTGCATGACAAAATAAGTTCTGGAGCAGGGCTTATTAGCGTTGGTAAGTGGGTGGACAAGGAAAAAGTTGAAGGAATCGATTCATTAAATCTTGAAGGCATCTGGTTTACAGAAGTCGAAAAGAGATATTACCCCCTTGAAGATTTGGGGGCTTTTGTAATTGGACATACTACTGATGACAATAGAGGTTTGGCTGGCGTGGAATTGCAATTAAACAGGTACCTCACCGGTTTGAGCGGTCGATGGATAAGAAATACCGACGTATTCGGACGACAGCTTCCATTTGGAACAGACAAGTATTATGGCGCGCAAGATGGGTTGAACGTAATATTGACAATTGACGAGGTGCTTCAATATTATACTGAACAGGTAATTGAAAAAGGCAGGGAAGAGTTGAATGCCAAAAGAATAATGGCGGTAATGATGGACCCGCGAACTGGAGACATCTTGTCAATGGCGGCCTATCCGGATTACAATCCAAATACTCCCAGAATGCCTATTGATGAAAGCCAGTTGATAGAATATCAAGGATTGGAAGATGTTGAAAAACAAGCTTACTGGAATAAATTATGGCGAAATCCTATTGTTAGCGACACATACGAACCGGGTTCAACTTTTAAATTGATAACTGCAGCTATGTCTCTTGAAGAGAATGTCGCCAGACCAGACACCTTGTTTTATGCAACCGGGTCTATAAATGTAGCTGGGCAAAATATAAGATGTTGGCGTTATTACAGACCTCATGGAGAGCAGACTCTTACCCAGGCCCTTGAGAATTCATGCAATCCTGTATTTGTAGAGTTGTCTCAAAAGCTTGGAGAGGAAAAATTCTACAAATATCTTGAAGCTTTTGGATTCAGAGGAAAGACAGGGGTGGAGTTGCCCGGCGAGTCGGGAGGGTTGACAATCCCAATCGGAAAGGCAGGCCCTGTAGAACTTGCCACGATGTCATTTGGCCATGGTTTGTCGATAACGCCGATTCAGCTTTTGACAGCGGTTTCAGCACTTGCAAATGACGGAAGATTCATGGAACCGAGATTGGTTTCCGGCTTGGCTGACAACGATGGAAATATAGTGGAGACATTCGATCCGGCCTTCAAGAGGCAGGTGGTTTCGCAAAGCACGTCCATGGAAGTGCGTTTGATGATGGAAAGTGTCGTTTTCAACGGATCAGGAAAAGAAGCCTACATACCGGGATATAGAGTGGGTGGAAAAACAGGAACAGCAGAAAAACTTGTTGACGGGGCTTATGATGAGGATAGGGTAATAGCTTCATTTATAGCCGTGGCGCCTGTAAATGATCCCAAACTGGCAATATTGGTAGTGATTGACGAACCTGAAAAAAGCCACTTCGGAAGTTTGACGGCAGCGCCTTTGGCTAAGGAAATAATAGAAAAAAGCTTGATACGCATGGCAGTTGAACCGGTTTTTACAGAAGCTGAACTTGAAATAATGAATAATGATTTACTTTTAGTTCCGGATTTGAATGGAATGGATGCGGAGGATGCACTCGCAAAACTTGAGTCAATGGGTTTGAGATGCGAGATAGTTCCTGAAATTGAAAATATTGACGACACACACAAGGTTTTGGAACAATATCCTTATGCAGGATTTGAAGCAAGAGAGGGGTATAGCGTTATCATATATGTGGAGTGAGCAACATTCGAATATGGTATAATGTTGAAGATGGCAATTTGAAGTTCGAATTGCCTTCTTTAATTATGAACGGGATGAAGGTGAACATGAATGAAACTTGGAGAATTAATCAAACAGGATGAATATGTTTCTTGCTCGGGAGGCAAGGGACTTAATACCATTGTCGAAAATATCGCTTGTGATTCAAGAAATGTTGTACCGGGGGCTTGTTTTATTTGCATAAAGGGTTATGAAAGTGATGGACATGATTATATTCCGCAAGCTTACAAAAATGGATCCCGACTTTTTGTTGTGGAAGAGCTTGATTGGATAATAAAAATTTCAGATGAATATCCGGATGCGGCTGTTTTGCTTGTGTATGATTCACGGAGCATGCTTTCAACAATGTCAGCCCGCTTTTTCGACAGTCCTTCAAAAAAAATAACAGTTGTGGGTGTTACCGGCACAAACGGTAAGACCTCAGTAGTTAACTATATATTCAACGCTCTTAGAAAATTGGGATTTTCAGCAGGAATGATAGGCACGATTGAAATACGCATGGATGATGAAATATGGCCGTCAAGCAGGACGACTCCCGAATCTCTTGAACTGCAGAAGATATTTAATACCATGGTCGATAAAGGGATGAAATATGTGGTGATGGAAGTTTCGTCGCATGCGCTTGCTCTTTTAAGGGTTCAGGATATTGATTTTGATATATCTGTTTTCACCAATCTTACACAAGACCATCTTGACTTCCATAAAACAATGGAAAATTATGCATATGCAAAGTATATGCTTATGGAAAAATCAAACAAGGCTTCAATTGTAAACATTGATGATAATTACGGCAAAGAATATATCGAAAAATTGACAAATAAAGGCAAGCGGGTTTTGACCTACGGCATGCAGAATAAAGGGGACTTCTTTTCGGAAAAAAGCGGAGAATATGGAATGAATTCCATAAAGACTCAGTTCGGTAAAATTCAAATTGAGTCTTCAAGCAAGTTTGAAAGCTACAACAAAATGGCGGCTTATGCTGTCCTCAAGGAATTGGGTTTCGATATTAATGAAATTCAATATGCGTTGAAGGAATTGAAGGGAGCGAAGGGTCGTTTTCAAAAACTTCCGGCTTGTGAAAAATTGGGCATTGAAATAATAGTTGATTATGCCCATACGCCGGATGCTTTGTTAAATGTAATAGGAGCAATAAATGAATATAAAAGCGGTAGATTGATAACAGTTTTTGGTTGCGGAGGGGAAAGGGATCCCTTTAAACGACCAATTATGGGCAAAATTGCATCATCGGCTTCCGAGCATGTTATTTTGACAGATGACAATCCTAGGCGTGAAGATGGAAATGAGATAATAAGGCAAATAGAGGAGGGCATGGTAAAAAACCATTACGAAATTATAAGAGACAGAAAAAAGGCGATAAGAAAAGCGATAATGTTGGCTGAATCGGGCGATGTGGTTCTTATTGCGGGAAAAGGCCATGAAAAAAACCAAATAATTGGTGATGAAAGTTTTGAACATGATGATTTTGAGGTTGCCAGCAATATATTGGAGGCGATTATATGATAGACCTGACCGTAAATCAATTGGAGACTATTCTTGGAGTTGAAAGGGAAAAAAGGACTGATGGTGCAAAAGCAATCAACCGGATTGTAATTGATTCAAGAGAAATCAAGCCCGGTGATGCATTCATTGCCTTGAAGGGTCCGAATTTTGACGGGCATGATTTCATTGAAGAGGCAATTGGAAAAGGGGCTGTGGCTCTTGTATCGGAAAAATATGTTGAAGCGGATGTGAAACCGATAGTTGTTGGTGATTGCCGTAAGGCCATGAGAATGATTGCAAAAGCTTTTCTGGAAAGGGTAAAACCTTTGGTTGTGGGTATTACTGGAAGCGTTGGGAAGACCACTACCAAGGAAATGATTTATTGCGCACTGAGTGAAAAGTACAATGTCCATAAAAACCATGGAAATTTGAATAATGACATAGGATTGCCATTGACGATTTTTGAATTGGAAAAAGAACATGAAATTGTAGTGCTGGAAATGGGAATGAACAGTAAAGGGGAAATACGCTTGCTTGCAAGTATAGCGGAGCCCGATATAGCCGTTATAACCAACATAGGCGAGTCCCATATAGGTCGACTGGGTTCAAAAGAAAATATTTTTGACGCAAAAATGGAAATATGTGAAAAAATGGACAAAAGAGGCGTATTGATTGTAAATGGTGACGATTGTATGCTTGAATCATTGAAAGAAAAAGATACCGTTTACAGAAAGAAATTTGCAGGTTATTGCAAAAAAGACGGAAACTATGTTTGTGCAAAAGACATAGAACGGCATAGCGGGGGGCTTGGATTTACAATTGCATACCGGGGAATTGAATATCCGTGTTCATTGAATGTTAATGGAAGTCACAATGTAAGCAATGCTTTGTTGGCTTTTGCGACAGCGCTTCAGGCTGGAGTTTGTCCTGAAGCAGCAATTTTGGGAATAGAAAAATACATGGGAGATGATGTGCGAGGAGCCATAACTGAAACAGGGGGAATGACACTGGTAAATGACACATATAACGCGAATCCTTCATCAATGTCCGCTGCTCTTAATGCACTTTCAAATATGACAGGAAGAAAGATAGCTGTGCTTGGGGATATGTTGGAACTGGGGATCTATTCAAATGAGATGCATATGGAAGTAGGAAAAAAGGCCGCGGAAAACGGGATCGACATACTTATGGTAACAGGGGCATATGCTGATGATTATAAAAGAGGTGCCGAGTTGAATGGCCTTGGCCGTATAAGTGTAAATGTTTATAAAAACAATGACAGTTTGACGAAAGCGTTGGCTGAATCGATGAGGGCTGGGGATTCAATTCTATTCAAGGGTTCACACAGCACAAAAATGAATGAAGTCTACAAGGAGATATTAAAACATGCATAGCATCCATATCCAATTTATTATAATACTGTTGGTTACGATAACCACAGGTAAGATAATGATACCTTATTTGGAGAAATTGAAAGTAGGACAAGAGATAAGGGAAGAGGGGCCATCTTCGCATCTTTTGAAAAGCGGGACGCCTACAATAGGAGGACTTATTTTCATTTTTCCCATTATATTGGCTTATATTGTATTTGGCGAGATGGGAAATCCTTCTTTGCAGATGTTTTTTTCTGGCTTTATATTATTTGCATTTATAGGATTCATAGATGACTATTTAAAGGTTGTAAAAAGGAGGAATCTCGGTCTAAGAGCCTATCAGAAACTCGCAATGCAAATGCTTGTTTCCGCTTTTGTAGTTTTCTGGCTGTACAAGAGCGGATTGACCGACAATAGACTGCTGGTGCATACCTTAGGGGTATCCTTAGACATTGGATGGCTTAAGGTACCGTTTTTGATGATATTCATTATTGCAACAGTAAATAGTGTTAATCTGACAGATGGTTTGGATGGCTTGGCTACAAGTGTCACGATAATTGTTTCTATTCTGTTTTTTTTCTACTCATTCTTTCTTGGCATGGATGGGTTTACGCATGTGGCGGTGTTTTTTATTGCGGCCTTGCAAGGCTTTTTGCTTTTCAATAAAAAACCGGCAAAAGTCTTCATGGGGGATACTGGATCGTTGGCTCTGGGAGCCTATGTTTGCATTTCAGCAATACTGCTTAGGATAGAATTGTTGCTTTTGCTTTACGGGTTTATATATTTCATTGAATCGCTTTCGGTAATAATACAGGTGGTAAGCTTTAAAACCAGGGGAAAGAGGGTTTTTCGCATGAGTCCAATCCACCACCACTTTGAATTGTCGGGATGGTCGGAAAGAAAGGTCGTTTTTGTATTTGCCAGTGTGACGGCTATAACAGTTCTGATATCGGGATTGATTTTGTACAAAGGGGCTATAATATGAACATTAAAAACAAACGGATACTTGTTGTTGGAATGGCGGCTTCCGGATTGGAAGCGGCAAAATATCTTTCTCATCATGAAGCGAAAGTTGTCATTTGCGATTCGAAAAAGGCAAGCGAGCTTGATGACGCTTTAATACAACTTGATGGAATCGATGTTGATATATTAACGGGCGGGAATCCCGAGTCCGCTGACGGTTTTGACATGCTTGTCCTGAGTCCGGGTGTTCCGACGGATTTGCCTTTTATCGAAGAGGCAAAAGCCAATGGAATTGACGTTATTGGAGAATTGGAACTGTCAGGGGCTGCTTCTTCCGGCAAAATAATAGCAATAACAGGGACAAACGGAAAAACGACAACAACTGCACTCACTGGAGAAATATTCAAAAATGCTGGCAAAGATGTCCGTGTGATTGGAAATATTGGTCTACCTGCGATCAGCGTGTCGGATTCTACAAATAAAAACAGTTATTTGATAACAGAAGTAAGCAGTTTTCAACTTGAATCAATAAAAAACTACAGACCGTCTACAGCGGCTATATTGAATATCACTCCAGACCACTTGAACCGTCATGGCAGCATGGAAGCATATGTTGAAGCCAAAAAACGAATTTTCATGAACATGAAAAGCGGCCATATTGTACTTAATTACGATAATAAGGTGACAAGAGAAATAGGTGAAAATGTCTTGAATGAAGGATTGGAAACAATTTATTTCTCGGCAAGAGAGGAACTTAAAGAGGGAGTATGCGTCTCAAAAGAACAAATCATAATAAATCGTTCGGGTTTGAAGAAAAGGGTTTGTGGAACAGATGAAATATTCATACCCGGAAGGCATAATGTTGAGAATGTTCTAGCAGCGGTTGCAATTGCGGATTGCCACAAAATAGACATTGAAATTATAAAACAGAGCCTTATGGATTTCAAAGGCGTAGAGCATAGAATAGAATTTGTTGACGAAATTAATGGAGCCAAGTATTATAATGATTCAAAAGGGACTAATACAGATGCTTCGATAAAGGCTATTGAAGCATTGAATGGGCCAATAGTGTTGATAGCTGGAGGAATGGATAAAGGAAGCGATTATTCTGAATTCATAGAATCATTCAATGGGAAAATCAAGGAAATGATAGTGTTGGGAGAAACGGCGGAAAAAATAATTGCTTGCGCACAAAATAAAGACTTTTTTAATATAACAAAAGCGTATGATATGAAGGCTGCCGTTAAGCGGGCGTATGAAATTGTTGAAAAAGGAGATTGCGTTTTGCTTTCTCCGGCATGCGCAAGTTGGGACATGTATAAAAGTTATGAATACAGGGGATGGGATTTTAAGGACAGAGTTAGGGAATTGAGGGATTGATTTATGAAATCAAAAAAGAAAATCGATTCTTATCTTTTGATCCTTATTCTTATCTTGGTGATCATAGGAGTTATAATGGTTTTCAGCTCGAGCTATTATTACGCGCTGGACAAAATGGACAACATTTATTATTTTCTAATAAAAGATATTATTTGGGTGGTTCTTGGACTTGCCATAATGTTTGTTTCGATGATTATTGATTATCATTTGATTGCCAAGGCGGCGCCTTTGGCATATTTCGTAGGGCTTGCACTGTTGATAACGGTGCTGACATCATTAGGGGTTGAAATAAACAATGCGAGCAGATGGATTGAAATAGCCGGATTCCGTTTTCAACCATCGGAAGTTGCAAAATTATGTCTTATTGTATTTCTGGCAAACAGCCTTTCTAAAACGAATAATAGAATCGGTCGATTCATAGAAGGGAATTTGCCGTATTTGATAATGGCGGCAATATATTCGGCCTTGATAATAAAACAACCGAACATGTCAACTTCGGTTATAATAATATTGATTGCATTCGCGATGCTTTTTGTTGCAGGAATGCTCTGGAGGCATCTTGCGGCAATCGCGGCGCTTGGAATTGGGCTTGGAATATATTTCATTAAAAGCAGTACATACAGATATGCAAGATTTTTAAGCTTCAGGGACCCTTTTGCCGATGCCGCCAAGAGCGGTTACCAGGTGATTCAATCATTGTATGCGCTGGGTTCAGGCGGTTTGCTTGGAGTCGGGCTTGGACAAGGGACACAAAACAAGCTATACATACCCGAACCGCAAAATGATTTTATTTTTGCTACAATAGGAGAAGAACTGGGCTTAGTTGGGTGTTTGATAGTTTTGGGATTATATATGGCATTGATATGGAAAGGCGTCAAAATTGCTAAAGAAGCTCCGGACCTTTTCGGTACTCTTTTGGCTACAGGAATCATATCGATGTTGGCTTTTCAAGTAATAATAAATATTGCAGTTGCAACATCTTCGATGCCGGTTACAGGAATCCCGCTGCCGTTTATCAGTTATGGAGGAAGTTCTATGATTATTCTTATGACGGAAATGGGTATATTGATGAATATTTCCATGCAAGGGAAGAGGGCTGAAAAATGAAAATAATCGTTACTGGCGGCGGAACCGGAGGGCATGTTTATCCGGCTTTGTCGATAGCCGATGAAATAAAAAAACGAGATCCGGATGCTGAAATAATTTTCGTTGGAACCCAAAGGGGAATTGAAAGCAGGGTTGTGCCTGAAGCAGGCTATGAATTGAAAATAATAGAGGCAGCCGGGATCAACAGAAGGGAAATATTTAAAAACATTAATGTTGCAAGCAAAGGATTAAGAGGCCTTAAGCAATGTATGGGCATATTGAAAAAATTCAAACCCGATCTGGTAATAGGCACGGGAGGATATGTTTCAGGACCAATGGTATTTTTGGCTTCGCTCAAGGGAATCAGGACATGCATACATGAGCAAAACGCCTATCCGGGTTTGACCAATAAATTATTGGGCTTGTCGGTTGCGGAGATAATGACTGGTTTTGAATCATCTAAAAACTATTTTATGCGAAAAAAAAGAGTCTATTATACCGGGAATCCTGTACGAAAAGAATTTTATGGAATTGAAAAGAATGAAGCCAGAAAAATATTGGATTTGCCATTGCAAGAGTTTAGGGTGCTGAGCATGGGAGGAAGCGGAGGCGCTTCTGTATTAAATGAAATAATTAAGGAAAGCATGGCAATCTTAAGAAGTGAAGAAATTTACTTTACCCATATTACAGGTAAACGGTATTTCGAAAAATTCATGTTGGGCTTAAAATATGAAAACAAAAATGAAATTCATCCTTACATTTCAGAAATGGCTCTTCATATGGCCGCATCGGACATTATAGTTTCAAGAGCCGGGGCAATAACTGTTGCAGAAATTCTTAAATTGGGAAAACCGTCAATTTTGATACCTTCACCGAATGTGACAGGCAACCACCAGTTTCATAATGCCTCAGCATTGAAAAAATCAGGTTGTGCTCTATTGATGGAAGAGAAAGACCTTACCGGTGCAAGTTTGGCTGATGTATTATTGCGCTTATATGAAAATAGAGATAGGATAGAGCGTATGGAGAAATGCGCCGCTTGTTACAATAAAAGCGATGCGACCAAATCTATAGTGGACAGGATGATGAATCTGTGAAGCGCAAAATTGTATTTAAGACAGCACTTGGCATTGCCATTATTTTAGCTGCCATTTATTCGATGGTTTTTATGACCAAGATATTTGTTGTTGAGGATTGCACTATATTGCCAAGTGAAAAGCCAATTGACGATTTTTTGATATCGGAATCGGTATTGGGGAAAAATATTTTTCTGCTTGAAGCTGAAAAAATCGAGAAAGAAATAGAGGATGACCCAACAATAAAATACGCTTCGTTAAGACGCAATTTACCAGATTCGATAACAATAGAAATTGTACCCAGAGAAAAAATAATACAAGTAGAATATATGAATGGAGCTATAGGAATATCGTCAGATGGCTATGTAATGGGATTCGAAACCTTTGAAGCAAGCGATTCACAAGACGGGTATCTCCTTGTAAAGGGTTTTGAATTTAAAAGATTCGAAATAAATTCCATTTTAGAGACAGAGGACTATGAACTTCTTGAAAATATAATCATGCTTGCCAAATTTTTGAAAAGCGACATTGAAGTAAGTACAGATTTCGTATATATTGATGGTGATAAACTAATTTTACAGATACATAAGGATTTTATTGTTGATTTTGGGCCTTTGGATGAGCCTATAGAAAATAAATTGGTTAAAATGAAATTAATTTTGCAGGATTTAAGCATCAAGAATATCAATAGAGGTATAATCAATATGAGATATGGAAACAGTCCTGTATATTATCCGATCCAATAGGAGTGATTTAATGAACAGATTCAATTATAAAACAAATATTATTATAGGTTTGATAAGCGTGGTGCTTGGAATTGTATTTTCGATTCAATACAAGGCAGTAAACAATGATTATTTGGAAGGTCTGTTTCCTAGCCAAAGAGCGATTCAGCTTGAAAATGAATTAAGCTCCACCATGGCTGAGAAGGAAAATTTGCAAGAGCAGCTTGAATACTATGAAGATGAACTTAGAAACATAAAAGAATCTGAATCAAAGGAAAGCGCAGTGATAAAAAGCTTGAATGCTGAAACACTTAAATTCAGGGTTATCGCTGGACTTGAAGATGTAGAGGGAGAAGGTGTGCAGGTTGCAATTGAGGATCCATCGGCTGAAATGGACTATTCAAGAGATGGTGGAAGTGTGATTATGTACAATTACGACTTAATTCTTTCTATGATAAATATTCTTAACGCAGCGGGTGCGGAAGCTATATCGGTAAACAATCAAAGAATTATAGCAATGACTGAAATACACTTGGCTGGAAATAATTTAAACATTAACAATGTTCCCACTGCGCCGCCTTTTGTTGTTAAGGCAATAGGTGATTCAGACACCTTGGAAGCTGCATTGAATATTAGATATGGAATAGTTTGGGAAATGCGGGAAAATTACAAGCTACAAGTTGGAATCAAGAAATTTGAAAATATAATGATTGAAAAATACAAGAATGTTATACAATTCCGATACGCCGAACCGGTTAAATGACATGGGGTGGAGGCTTATGAGAATGGGCAATAAATTTTATATATTCATGATGGCTTGCATAGTGGGATTGTTGATGGCTTTAACACTGGACAATGCATCCGCAGAATATAGAATAGTGCCATTCAAGGTAATAAACGATTTTAAAAAAGTGATTGAAAAAGAACAGGCCGAAATGCAGTCAATAAGGAATCACTTGGATGAAACAACCGAAAAAATAGAATATTTTAAAGGCAAACAGGCGGAAGGTGACGTTGGTAAGGCACTAAGAAACGAAATAGACGGATACAAGGCATCAGCGGCATTGACTGCGCTTGAAGGACCGGGAGTTCTTGTCATACTGAGTGATGGGGAAAGGGAATTGATTGACGGTGAGGATCCAAACAACTTACTTGTTCATGATATAGACGTTTTGAATATAGTAAACGATTTAAAGATCGCCGGGGCTGAAGCAATTTCGCTTAATGGGCAAAGAGTGGTTTCAAAAAGTGAAATAAATTGTGCCGGACCCACCATAAAGATTAATAATCGTGTCTTTTCGCAGCCATATATTATTAAAGCTATAGGTAATCCTGATTATTTGCGGGCTGCAATAAAAGCCCCTGGAACATATGGTAATTTATTGAAACAGGTTGGTTTGTTTGTCGAAGCAAATACCAGCGTAAGCATAACTGTGCCGGCATATGAAGAGCAGATTGAGTATAAACACTTGAAAGTGGTTGAAAGGAGTGAGAAATCATGATTATCGCATTGATTGGAATAATTGTCGGATTAGGAATAGGCTTTTATTTGCCGATAACGTTTCCGGCACAATATTCTCTATACCTTTCGATTTCCATAATTGCCGCATTTGATTCAATATTCGGAGCGGTTAGGGCGAACCTTGAAAATAAATTCGATACAGTTATATTCACAACCGGATTTTTTGGTAATGCATTTCTTGCAGGAATGCTTGCTTATATTGGAGATCAGCTGGGTGTTCCGCTATATTATGCGGCAATTGTTGCATTTGGTGTAAGATTGTTTGAAAACTTTGC
>CAZXWC010000007.1:0-44874 GCA_964644525.1 uncultured Peptostreptococcaceae bacterium | reverse complement strand
GTAGCATCTTCTCCGGTTTGATTTTGTTCAGGTTCGGTTTGCTCAGGTTCGGTTTCAATTTGTTGGAATGAAGATTCAGGTTCTTGACTTGAAGGAATATTTGCGCTTACTTCAAAAGATCCTGCGAATTTCCAAGAAATAACTGTCGCCATTATGGATATAATAAAAAGAGCGAGTAAAATATCGCTTATATCATATAAAAAATCCTTTAATTTTTCCATGTATTCTCCCGCCTTTCAGAAAATAGAATAACACACTTACAGCTTCTTATATAGAGTTGTTAATTAATTGTAACAGAAAATTATTATTAAAGTATTTTTTATATAAAAAAAATATTATACTATAGAAGAAAGAAAACCATATAAAAGGATGTGCCGAATTGAAGGAAATAATTGTTCATAGGGATGAAAGAGATCAAAGGATAGACCGTTTTCTGCTTAAATTGTTCAAAAATACAAGCAGAGGGAATATATATAAACTCTTAAGAAAAAAAGTGATAAAATTGAATGGAAGCAAAGCAAAACCCGATAAATTCATAAAGGAAGGAGATGCGATACAGATATTTTTGGCCGAGGAAACATTGAATGCATTTGTTAGAAAAGAAAAAAAAATCGATGCTGTTTCTACCGGGCTTGATATTGTTTATGAGGATGAAAATATTTTGGTATTGAATAAGCCGAGAGGGCTTTTGACGCACCCGGACAGCAAGGAATATGCGAACACTTTGTCAAGTAAGGCGATTGCTTACCTTGAAAAATATTGTTCCAGAACGTTTAAACCTGCTCCAGTCCAGAGGCTTGATAAAAACACAAGCGGAATAGTGCTTTTCGGCAAAACATACGAAGCAATGAAAAAGTACAATGAGTTGATGAGAAAGAGGGCCTTCAAAAAATACTATCTTGCTATTGTAGAGGGTGAAGTCGGCACATCAGGTGAAGTAATAGGATATTTGCGAAAGGACAATTCGAGAAACAAGGTTGATTTGATTTCGCAAAAGAGGAATTCTGACTCGAAGAAGGTTCATACGAAATACAGACCGCTAAAACGATTTGAAGGATATACTCTTATGGAAATAGAATTACTTACAGGAAGGTCGCATCAAATCAGAGTTTCAATGTCATCGATAGGACATCCTATAGTAGGAGACACCAAATACGGCGGTTCAAAAAAATACGGCGTATCAACCCAATTGCTTCATGCCTATAAAATGGTTGTTGAAGAGCAGATATTTGAATGTGAAAACAGGGAACTAAATGTATTTGTTAAAAAACTGAAAAACAAGAAAGGAAACAAATAAATGGCGCATGAAATTATGGAATGGGGCAAGACAATATTATTGTCAATAGCCATTGCATTTATAATAACGCTTTTTGTAAGACCGACACTAGTGAAGGGATATTCCATGTATCCGACTCTTGAGCCAAACAATTATTTGGTTATAAATAAGATTCCATATACATTGGGGGAACCGTCAAGAGGGGACATAGTGGTTTTTAAATCACATCTTTTGACAGAAGATGGAAGAGAAAAGGACCTTATTAAAAGAGTCATAGCGGTTCCGGGAGATCATCTGAAAATTGTCGGCGGAAGGGTTTATGTAAATGATGTAGAGCTTGATGAGTCATATATAAACGGCAGTTTTACACGAGGGAAGATGGACATAACTGTGCCAAGTGAAAAGATTTTTGTTATGGGAGACAACCGGGAAAAAAGCTTGGACAGCAGGGATTCTAGAGTTGGGCCGGTCAAACTTGAAATGATCCGTGGAAGGGTCATTGTAAGGCTTTTTCCATTTGACGAAATTGGAAGTGTGGATTAAGGGAGGCTTTTATGAAAACAGTCAAGGTTGATTTTAATGATAAGATTCATGAATTCGAAAAAGGTACTAAATTGATAGAAATGGTGCCTCATTTAGATTTGTTTGACTACAAACCACTTGCAGCAAGGGTGAACAATCATTTTAGAGACCTTAATTATCCAATAAATAATGATTGTAAAGTTGAATTTGCGGATTTGAGGGATTCTGACGGTCAAAAGGTTTACCAAAGAAGCATCAGTTTTGTTTTTATTCGGGCCGCAAGAGAAATATTGGAAGACGCAAAGGTTTTCATAGAACATTCATTGGGCAAAGGCATATATTGCGAGATAAAGACAAGAGAAATTTTGGATAAATCCGTAATTGAAAAAATCAGAATCAGAATGAAGGAAATAATTGATGGCAAAGAGCCTTTCACTCTTTATGTTCTCACTAAAAACGAAGCTGTAAAACTGTTCAAAGACAGCGGCATGAATGATAAAAAAGAACTGCTTGAATTCTCTGGTGAAAATGAAGTCAGTGTTTATAAATGCGGTTGGCTTTTGGATTATTTTTACGGATACATGGTTCCGGATACAGGATACCTTGATCTTTTCGATTTGTTTAAATATAAAAAAGGGCTTGTTATACAATTACCCGATAGAGAGAATCCTTCGGTAATGACAGAGTTTGGTAACTACAATAAGTTAGCTGGAATTTTTGATGAAACAGAAGCGTGGGGAGATATACTGGAAATAGCCAATGTGGCAAATCTGAACAAGATGATTAAAAACGGCAAAAGCGGTGAAATAATACATATTTCAGAAGCTTTGCATGAAAAGAAAATAGCGAATATAGCCGATATAATAAACAGCAGAAATGCACGCGTCATAATGATAGCCGGACCGTCTTCTTCAGGAAAGACTACTTTTGCCGAAAGGCTTTATGTCCAGCTTAGGGTGTTGGGAATGAAACCGTTGACGCTTTCGACCGACGACTATTTTGTGGATCGTTGGAAAACTCCAAAAAAACCGGATGGGTCATACGACTTTGAATCTCTTGAAGCTTTGGATATTGAAGGGTTCAATGAAGACTTGAAAAGTTTATTGAATGGGAAATTTGTGAACTTGCCCAAATTCGATTTCATGAGTGGGAAAAGGAAATATCCAAACAAGGAATTGAAGATTAATGAGAACCAACCTATCATTGTAGAAGGGATACATGGATTAAACGGTTTATTGTTGCCAAACATACCCAAAGATAAAGTTTTTAAAATATATATAAGTGCTTTGACCCAGTTGAATATTGACAACCACAACAGGGTGAGAACTACGGATGCAAGGTTGATTAGGCGCATAGTTAGAGACAGCAATTACAGGGGGCATGATGCGGTCAAGACTATTGCAATGTGGAAAAATGTAAGAGACGGCGAAGAGAATAATATCTTTCCATTTCAAGAAGAGGCTGACATAATGTTCAATTCGGCATTGGTGTATGAATTGGCAGTATTGAAAAAATATGTCGAACCCCTTCTTAGGGATATTGACGATGGCAAAAGGGAATATGCCGAAGCTCGCAGGTTGCTGAAATTGTTGAGTAATTTTATTTCAGCCGACAATGAATGCCATATATTAAAAAATTCTATTTTAAGGGAATTTATTGGTGGAAGTTGCCATATTTAGAAGAAAAGAAGGTGTTTGGATATGGAAAAAAGCGGTTTGAAGGGTGTCAAATTTGAAAATCGTCTAATTGTTTCATATATAATGTTTTTCGCAATTCTATTAAGTTCATATAGGCTTATGCTGATGAGAATAGGGACGGGAGAAAGCTTTTTTGGACAAATGAACCAAGATAATTTTTTGACATGGTATCTTGTTCTGGAATTTTTGGGGATAGCGATTTCGTTGATGATTTGTGCAAATGCTTATTACTCATTATTGCAAATGAAGAGAATGAGGCTTGTTTATATTTATTTAGGTTTTTTTTCAATTGCCGTGATGGATTTTATCCACGTAATTTCATATGCGGGAACAACAGGATTGTTCGAAAAGTCCTCTCCCTATGTCAGTATTACATATTGGATACTGGGAAAGCTAATTTTTTTCATATTCATGGCTATAGCGTCTTTTATCCCCTTGAAGAGAAAATTTGCAAATAAAATATCCGTTGTAAATATAGCTTTGATTGCAATGCTTGGAATAATAGTTTTCTTGGTTCGTTCAGGTACAGTACTTATTGATGCAAGGGCAAAATTCGTTTTTGTAGGAGTACTAATCATCATCATTCAGATAATTGCAGCCTATAATTTCACACAAACAGGAATCAAAATTAAAAATTGGTATTTTATAATATTTGCATTTGGCATTTTGATGTTGTTTTTCAATGAAGTCATTTTTGTAATTAGAGGACAGAATTACGGTGTTGTAAGCATTTATGCAAACAGCATAAAGATAATGGCTCTTTTGTTTATGTTTAAGGCTTTGTTCAGTTATAATATAAATTCGCCGTGGATTCAGATGATGGAAGCACAGGAACGCATAAAGAAATATGCTTCAGATTTGGAAAATGTCATAGATAAGAAAACTCAAAAGATAAATGAAGCAAACAGGAATATTATGAAAGAAATAAATTATGCAAGAGATATACAACAGTCATTGCTTCCAAAGAGGGATTTGATTATAAAAGACGCTAGGTTTGTATCAAGGTACATGCCATGTGAAAATTTGAGTGGTGACTATTTTGACATATTCAAAGTGGATGAAGAAAACACAGGAATGTATATATTGGATGTTTCGGGGCATGGAGTTTCTGCGGCATTGATGACTATGTTTTGCATCAATACAGTTAAATCCACCGAAAGGCTTATAAACAGGTACAGGGGGCTGAAGCCACATAGAAACCTGAACCATTTTTATGAATCGTTTAACAAAATGAGTTTTCCTCCAACTATGCATATGGTAATATTTTTTGCGACATATAATTTCAAGAGCAAGGTATTGACTTATAGTTCCGGAGGAATGAATTGCTTTCCAATTTTGATCAAGAAAGAAGGAGGATATACATTCCTGGATAAAAGCAAAGGTTTTCCTATTTGTCAGTGCAGCGATTTTTATACGCCGGAGTATTACAGTAGCAGTATCAACCTCCATCCGGGCGACAGGATTGCATTTTACACTGACGGGTTGGTGGACCAAAAGAAAAATGGCGTTTTTGGACAAGATGATCTGATAGATTTGATGGAAGCCAACAGACATAGGGATTTAGAGACTGTTGACAGACTTATTGCAGAAAGAATGGAAGAAAACGGAGGAAAATTCGAAGATGATATAACATATTTCATAATGGAAATCATTTAAAAGGAGAATGATGAACATGAAAGAAGTCGTAGTTTTGCATGAACTCGAACAGATAAAAGCTATATCGAATTCCTATAGAATCGAAGTTATTAAAGCTTTCGTGGGAAAACTTGCCACTGCAAAGACGATTGCTGATAAAATGGGTGAGCCACATGCAAAGGTTAATTATCATATTAAAGAGTTGTTGAAGGTAGGTATTGTTGAACTTGTAGAAGAAAAAGTGAGGCTTGGAATAGTCGAAAAATTTTACAGGCCCTCTGCCAAGGAATTTATTGTTGACAGGAATTTATTGAATAGAGATAAAGAACGCATGGATTATTCTTTTAGTGATAATTGTATTGATATATTCGAGGGAGTATCCGGCGAATTCTACAAGGCTATTGAAAATGAAGATTTTTTAAACGGGGAAATGTTTTTGATAAAGCATAATTATTGCTATTTGACAAAAGAAGAGGCCGAGTTATTGCACGAACAGGTAAATAGGCACATAGAGACATTTATAACTGAAAGAAAGGGGAAAGGGCAGGGGGAGACAAAGAGATATTCAATATCCACCCTTTCATTCCCAAAATAAATTTTTGGAAAAGGATCTTGGAGGCTTGCATGAATCGGATACAAAAGTTTATGAAAAGAAAAAAAATAAGTAATTACGGCTTGATAAAACCTGAAGTCATTAAATATGGGGAAAAATTATTGGAGAATCAATTGTTAGGTGAATCTTATTCGGAGTTTGCGGAAAAGGATTTGAACAAGCGATTTGATACAAAGGAAATACTTCCAGGAACAGAAAGCATATTAGTGGTTCTTTTCCCATATGAAATGAGAAGCCGTGTAAAAGGAAGCGACTCCTATGGTGTCGCTTCCTTTGCTGAGGATTTGGATTATCACATAAAAAACAGCCAAATCTTAAAAGATCTGGCTGGGATTTTAGAATTGAAAACTGAAGAATACGGACTGCATATAGATAATGGACCAATGGTGGACAGGTATATGGCTTACTGCGCAGGTCTTGGATGGTATGGCAAAAACTGCCTTCTCATAAATGCCGAACTCGGTTCTGCATTTACAATAGGGTCGATTTTCATGAAAAAGAAATTTAATGAAGAAGATTACTGTAATAATACAAAAGTCGATAGTTGTGGAGACTGCCAACTTTGTTTGAAAGCTTGCCCCAGTGGGGCGATTAAGTATGATTACAAGATAGACAGTAATTTATGTCTTTCAGAAAGATTGCAGTCAAAAAAAGAGATTCCATATAGCATGCGTGAAAAGATGGTAAGAGGAGTCTATGGTTGTGATATTTGCCAGGAAGTCTGTCCTTACAACAAACGGCAAATAAAACCTGAAGCAAGCCGGTTGAATATTTATGAGGATTTAAATCTTGGCAAAAAAAGCTTTGTGGAAAAGTATGGATTAAAAGCATTTGCGTGGAGAGGACACTCGGTTTATAGAAGAAATCTTCTCATATTGCTTGGAAATAAATTCAGCGGCACATGCGAAGACAAGCCTTACCAGGCGGCATTGAAATTTGCTGATTCCGCTTCTGATATTTTGGCTGCCTGTTCGTGGTGGGCGATGTTGAGAATAGACAGGACAAGGGCAAGTGAATGGATAAAAAAAAGGCTGCTTGTTGAAAATGATAAATTAAGATTGAATGAAATGAAAAAACTAATAAGATATTATAGTGATGAAAATTGAAAATGTATGTGTTATATTAACATAAAAGGCTATAATGACTGAAATGTGTCAGCTGGGTGAACAAATACATAAAGGAGGGGCATATGAGCAAGGTACACGAGTTGGGATTTCTTAAGGAGAAAATACAGGAACTCAAGGATCAGGGAGTTTATAGAAAGCTTCCAGTTTTAAGCACTGAGAATGGACCTGAAATAATAATTAACGGCAAATGCGCGATTAATTTGTCGTCCAACAACTATTTAGGCTTTGCCGGACATCCGAGATTGAAGAAAGCGGCTATAGAAGCAGTCGAAAAATATGGGGCTGGTTCTGGAGCGGTAAGAACAATTGTAGGAAACATGGACATACATGAGGAGATGGAGAAAGCAGTAGCTCTATTCAAACGGGAAGAGGCTGCAATGGTTTATCAGTCCGGTTTTAACTGCAATGCCGGAACTATACAGGCGGTTGTAGGCAAGGGAGACCTTATAGTATCGGACGAGTTGAATCATGCCAGCATAATTGACGGAAGCCGGCTTTCAAGAGCTGATAAAACAATTTACAAGCACAGTGATATGGACAGCTTGGAAAATGTTCTTAAAAACAACAGGGACAAGTACAAAAATATATTGGTGATTACTGATGGAGTGTTTAGCATGGACGGAGATGTTGCAGACCTGCCGGGCATAGTTGAATTGGCTGAAAAATTTGAAGCGATGACCTATGTTGACGATGCCCATGGTTCGGGTGTCCTTGGAGAGAACGGTAGAGGGACGGTCGATCATTTCAATATGCATGGAAGAATTGACTTCAGCATTGGGACACTTTCAAAAGCGATCGGCGTGGTTGGAGGATATGTCGCCGGAAGTGAAACCATGAAGGAATGGCTAAGCCATAGAGGAAGACCGATATTGTTTAGCACATCGCTTCCGCCTGCGGCAGTAGGAGCTATTATAGAGGCTTTTAAAATATTGAATGAAACAACTGAATATACAGACAAATTGTGGTCAAACGCAAAGTTTTTCAAGGAAAAACTTGGAAAACTGGGCTTCGATACTGGCAACAGCCAAACGCCGATTACTCCTGTAATAATAGGAGAAGAGTCCAAAACCATGGAATTCTCTAGAAGACTCATGGAAAAAGGTGTTTTTGCTTCAGGGATTGTATTTCCGACGGTTCCTGTAGGAACAGGAAGGATAAGATGCATGGTTACCGCGGCTCATTCGGAAGATCAACTTGAAAGGGCGGTAAAAGCATTTGAGGAAGCCGGGAAAGAATTGGGTATTCTGTAAAGATTGCTTATGAGAATATTATTTCAAAAAGACACCTTTTGAGGTGTCTTTTTGATTGACAAAAGATACTGAAAGGAATAGTATGAAAATACTGACCGGTCGGTCGGAAATAAATGCGGAGGAAATAAAATGAAAATCAATAGAATGATATCAGGAACAATTGTTCTTACTATTATAGTTGCATCGCTGACTGCTTGCGGAGGAAACAATCAGGAAACAAGTGATGGGGAAAAGGAAAAATCAATTCCGGTGGTTGTTTCAAAGGCGATGAAGGGAAACATATCGCAGGACATTGTAATAGCAGGGCAGTTGAAGGCTGAAAACGAAATTGCAATTGTCCCCAAAATTGCAGGGGTTGCCGATGTATTGAGTTTGAATGTCAAATTGGGGGATTATGTTGAAAAAGGTGATTTGCTTTTCACTCTTGACAATGGAACATTGAGCTCTTCGATAAAGGACTCATTGTTGGCTTATGAAACTGCGAAAAACAATTTCGAAAGAATTTCAAAGCTTTATGAAGAAGGCGCTGTTTCTAGGCAACAATATGAACAGGCTCAATTGTCGGTTTCAGACACTCAGATAAAAGCCCTCCAAAATCAAATGAGCGATTCTTATGTCAAGGCGCCGATATCCGGAATAGTTTCAGCATTGAATATTGAGAAAAACGGCCTTGCCGTTTCAGGCCAGCCTGCGGCAGTTGTAACCGACATAAGTGTTTTGCAGATTGAAGCGGATATAACGGAAAAATTGATAAACAAGGTTTTTGTCGGGAAAAATGTTCAGCTGATGATTTCGGCAATATCAGATGAAAAGCTTGACGCCAAGGTCAGTTTGGTCAATCCGGTTCCAGATGCAATGACAAATCTTTACAAGATGAAAATTAGAATTATCAATTATGATGATTTGCTTAAACCGGGAATGATAGCACAGATATATTTTTCAATTGACGAGAGCAAGGATGTTTTCATGCTTCCCATAGACGCGGTTATTCAAGAAAACAACGAGTATTTTGTATACGTGGCTTACGATGGCAAGGCTGTTCGTAAAACGGTTAAAGTTGATGTTGACAATGGAGAATACATTGAAATTATTTCCGGCATAAAAGAGGATGATGACGTGATTGTAAGCGGACAGGAATTTGTGAAGGACATGGCTTCTGTTCGAATAATAAGGGGTGAATAGGATGAAAATATCTAATTTATCCGTAAGAAGGCCTGTTTCCGTAATAATGATGATGCTTATTGTGGTTTCTCTGGGATTTGTATCACTAAGCAAACTTTCAATAGACTTGTATCCTGATATTGAAGTGCCTGTTGCCCTTGTAATTACAAATTACTCGGGAGTCGGGCCTCAAGAGATGGAATCTTTGGTGACTGAACCGATAGAAGAATCTATGGCGACGGTAAATAATGTCGATAGAATCAGTTCGAGTTCAAGTGAAGGCAGTTCGGTTGTAGTTTTGGAGTTCGATTATGGAGCTGACATGGATTCCGGGACAATGCAGATGAGGGAAAAACTTGATTTAATAAGGGATTTTTTGCCATCTGATGCAAGCAGTCCATTTGTTTTTAAAATTGATCCAAACGCAATGCCAATAATAATTTCAGGATTGAGCAGCGAAAGAGGTATAGAAGAGATACAGGATATTGCGGAAAACAAGCTCAAGAGCCGTCTCGAAAGAATTGAAGGTGTTGCATCAGTCGACATATCCGGAGGATATGAGGATATGATTAGGGTCTTGGTAAATCCTTTGGAACTCGAAAAATACGGCTTGAGTATGACAGGACTTTCAAAAAGCCTGCAAATGGAGAATCTGAATCTTCCAGGGGGGTCGGTAAATAAAGGCGACAAAAATCTTTTGGTCCGTTCTATTGGAGAATTTGAATCAGTAAAGGAGATTTCTGACACCCCCATTGTTTTGCAAAATGGAAGTAAAATACAGTTAAGCGATATAGCCGAAGTTTCTTTAATACCAAAGGAGACAACAAGAATAAATGAACTGGACGGGAAACAGAGCGTAAGCATAAATGTATTTAAACAATCGGGATTCAATACCGTTGATGTGGCAGACAAAGTAAATGATGAACTTTCAAAACTTGAGAAAGAAGTTGACGGGATTCAAATTGAAAATGTTTTCGACCAATCGACTTATATAAAGAAATCCATCCAAAACGTATCCAAAAGTGGTTTGGTTGGAGGAATTCTTGCAATATTGGTGCTTTATCTTTTTCTAAGAAATATAAGATCCACATTTATAATTGGAATTTCAATACCGGTTTCAATAATAGCAACATTTTCATTGATATTCTTTTCTGGAATAACATTGAATTTGATGACATTGGGTGGATTGGCACTTGGAATGGGAATGCTTGTTGACAACTCGATAGTTGTATTGGAAAATATTTACCGCTTCAGGCAGGAGGGTTACTCAAGAATAGAGGCTGCAAAAGAAGGCGCCGGCGAAGTTGGGATGGCTGTAATTGCATCGACATTGACGACTGTTGCCGTATTCCTGCCGATTGTATTTGTTGAAGGAATCACATCCATTATTTTTAGGGAATTGGCTCTCACAATAACATTTTCCTTGCTCAGTTCCTTGGTAATATCTTTAACGGTAGTGCCCATGCTGTCATCCAAAATACTGAAAGTCAAATGTTCTGATAAAAGAAAAGTTAAAAGCAGGACAAGGATTTTTAAAATATTTGACAACACATTTTCGATTGTCGAGGGAAAATACAAAATTCTTCTTAAAAAAGCGATTGGGCATAAATTTGCGACTATCATGCTCGCACTTGTTATTTTCATAAGTTCCATTTTTGCTGTAGCTCAGGTAGGGGCTGAATTTCTTCCCAGCACAGACGAGGGAAGAATAAGCATAGATGTTGAGCTTCCGACTGGAGCAAAACTTGAAAAAACGAAGAATTATGTTGACAAAATTGAAACATTGATAAATGATATACCCGAAATTGAAACGGTATTCGCTTCAATTGGGGGAGGCAATTCATTTATTTCAAGTGGAAGCCAAAGCAATTATGCATCCCTTGATTTAGCTCTTGTCAGCCTTGCGGAAAGGGAAAGAAGCAGCAAGTATGTGGCTGATGATATAAGGAAAAGTCTTTCTGACATTCCGGGAGCGGAAATACAAGTCAAGGCGGTTTCGAATCAAACTGGTGGCCCGGGAATGGAAAACACACCTATAAGCATAAGGATACAAGGGGATGAGTTTGATGTTCTAAATGAAATTTCTCAGGATTTTATCGATATATTGAATTCTGTTGAGGGTACGAGAGAAGTTGCATCAAGCTTGGATGAAGGACTTCCGGAAATACAAGTCAAGATAAAAAGAAATATAGCTTCCCAATATGGAATTTCATCTTATCAGATAGCACAGACTGTAAGAGACAATTTATCAGGAGTAAGTTCTACAAAGTATAAAGTTGGAGGAAATGAAATCGATGTAATGATTCAAGCTGTTGATTATTTGAAGGATGATATCAATAACTTCAGATACCTGCAAATAATAAGCCCAATGGGGCTAAGTGTCCCGCTTGAGCAGATTGCGGATATTTATGAAACAAAGGGTCCAGTGAGCATAAGCAGGAATGGACAGGTTAGAACGGTTACTGTTACTTCGGATATAATTGGAAGGGATTTGGCAAGTATAGTTTCGGATATTGAAAAACAAACGGACAATTATTACTTGGAAGACGGCTATAGCTTTGAAATAGGAGGAGAGAATGAGGACCTTGTTGAGTCATTCAAGAGCCTGTTCCTGGCCTTCATATTGGCTGTGTTACTTGTATATATGATCCTCGCATCTCAATTCGAATCATTGCTTTATCCATTCATAATTATGTTTACGGTTCCGCTTGCATTTTCCGGGGGAGCATTTGGATTGTTTCTGACAGGCCGCACATTGAGCGTGCCATCAGTAATAGGGATTCTTATGCTGTCTGGAATAGTAGTTAATAATGCCATAGTTTTTATAGATTATGTCAATATACTGAGACGAAAGGGAACTGATATTGTTGAGGCAATTATGATGGCTGGGCCAACACGCCTTAGACCTATATTGATGACGTCTTTGACAACAATACTGGCACTGATGCCAATAGCATTAGGCAGGGGTGAAGGCGCTGAGATACAATCTCCGTTGGCAACTGTTGTAATAGGGGGATTGCTTCTTTCTACGCTTTTGACTCTTGTGCTTATTCCGGTGATGTATATTGTCATGGACGGTCTTTCGACCCGGATGAAAAAATGGGTTAGAGGAAAAAAAGACAATGAGGAACCTTGTAATGAATAAGAACGGTAAGGGTGAAATAATTCTAAAAGCGGCACTGGATGTATTTTCAAGTAAAGGCTACCACAACACTAAAATGGAAAGTATTGCAAAAAAAGCCGGCGTAGGAAAAGGAACGCTTTACGAATATTTCTCAAACAAAGAGGAATTGTTCAAGGAATCCCTTGATTATGCTATAAATATGTATATGGAAAAAATCAACAAAGCTGTTGAAGATGGAAATAGCGTAGAGGAAAAAATTCTTTGCATATTAAAAGTCGAGCGCGAAACAAAAAAGAAATATGATAATTTTGCATTTTCTTTCATGAGGGAATCTGCAAATATAGAAATGAATTTCAAAAAATTTATCTACAGGATACGGGGATTAAAGATAGATCTTTACAGTAAAATTATAAATAATGCGGTGGGTGAAGGTGTATACCGCGACGATTTAAATGTTGATTTGGCTGCCCCAATTTTAATGGGGGCATTGAATCAAGTTCAATTTAATAATTATTACCATGGCATGAATGATTTTTCAATCGATAATGTGAAAAATGCCTTAAAAATACTTGACCATGGCTTTAAAAAGAAGCAGTTTTAATAAATGCTTCTTTTTTTTATCTTCTCCATAATATATGATTGAATTGGGTGGTTTGTATGTTGGTTGGAAGTTGCCTTGTTGATATGAGGCTAAAAGGTGTCAAGACACTGAAAAACAAAAGAAGCATAATAAAGAAACTGGTTAACAGGACCAGTAAAAATTTTAATGTCGCAATCGCGGAAGTCGGTAAACAGGATATTTCAGACAGGGCTGAGATAGGATTCTCGGTTATTTCTACCGAAAGAAAACATCTGGACAGTCAAATAGACAAGATTATAAATCACATGGAGTATCACGGAGAGTTAGACATAGAAATAATAAATTTTACAAAGGACATATGCTGATGTTGGAGAGAAAATATCGAGTAATGAATGCTGATGAAATTAAAAAAGTTGTTGAAAAATTAAGGTGTGTTTACAGCGGTGCAAAACCCGGACTTAATTATGAGAACCCGTTTCAACTTTTAATTTCAACAATCCTTTCGGCACAATGTACAGATGTAAGAGTGAACAAAGTGACGGGTGTTCTTTTCAAGAAAGCCGCAACGCCGCAGGAAATATTATCGATGGGTGAATCTGGCCTGTCTGTTATAATTAAAAGTTGTGGCTTGTATAGAATGAAATCGAAGAATATATTGGGGACATGTAATTTGCTTGTTAACGATTACGATGGCAAGGTGCCTGAAAGCAGGGGGGAACTAATGAAACTCCCAGGGGTTGGAAGAAAGACCGCTAATGTAGTTTTGAGCCATGCTTTCGGAAAACCTGCGCTTGCTGTAGACACGCATGTTCAAAGAGTTTCAAACCGCATAGGGCTTGCTGCTTCAGATATTCCACAAAAAACCGAACTTCAACTTATGAAGATAATAGAAGAAAAGGATTGGAGTGATGCTCATCTATGGCTTATAAACCACGGGAGAAAAATTTGCACAGCAAGGAAACCGAAGTGCAATATATGCCCAATAAATAAAGAATGCCTATATTTCAATAATCAGTTGAACGGAAAGTAGCTTGAATATATAATAGGGGTTGCGTGTGGATGATTATTTAGCAACCGGAGGGAAAAATGATTATAAAAGCAATAATATTGGGCATAGTAGAAGGTTTGACAGAATTTTTACCTATATCTTCAACAGGTCACTTGATTATAGCCAACAAATTTCTTGATTTCGAAGGATCATTTGCAAACACATTCGATGTTGTTATTCAAGTTGGTGCAATACTTGCAGTAGTACTTTACTTCAGGGATAAACTACTTCCAAATTTCGGAAACAAGGAAGATTTTAATCGGAAAATGAGGCTTTGGTCCAAAGTGTTGACGGGTGTGATTCCGGCGGTGATTTTAGGGGTCTTATTTGAGGATATAATAGACAAGTACCTGTTCAATACAACAACGGTGGCCTTGGCTTTGATTTCAGGAGCTTTTTTGCTTCTTTATTTTGAGAACAGGAAACATGTAGTTCGAGTTGAAGATGAAAATGAATTGACATATACACAGGCATTCCTTGTCGGTATTGTTCAATGTTTGGCTTTGATTCCCGGAATGTCGAGATCGGCTTCAACAATAGTAGGAGGTTTGGGAATTGGTTTTGGAAGAAAGCTTGCGGCGGAATTTTCGTTTTTTCTTGCTGTTCCAACTTTGTTTGGTGCATCCTTCTATAAGCTTGCGAAAAGTGGTTTTGACATAAACGGAGGGCAATGGGGAATACTTGCAGTAGGTACTGTCGTATCTTTTATAGTCGCTTATATTGTAATTGCAGCTTTCATGAATTATATAAAGAAGCACAGCTTCAATTTGTTTGCATATTATAGAATAGTTTTGGGGGTATTGGTTTTATACATTTTCAAATGATTTTAGGAGGATAAGATGGAAATAATTATTGGACTAATTGGCGGGCTTGGACTTTTCCTGTATGGAATGAATGTGATGGGCACAGGACTTGAAAAAACAGCCGGCGACAGAATGAAAAAAATCATAGAGATATTGACCAAAAATAAATTCATGGCTGTTTTGGTGGGAGCATTTGTTACTGCAATAGTACAAAGCTCAAGTGCAACCACTGTTATGGTGGTCGGTTTTGTTAATGCTGGCATAATGAGTCTTACTCAAGCGGTTGGGATCATAATGGGGGCCAACATAGGTACCACCATTACGGCTCAAATTGTTGCATTAGACCTTTCGAATATAGCCCCTTTGGTAATAGGAATCGGTGTTTTGATATGGATTTTCGCAAAAAACAGAAGAATCAAAAATATTGCTGAAATACTTATCGGGTTTGGAATACTTTTTATAGGTATGGATTTTATGAAGGATGCAGTAAAGCCTCTCAGAGAATTTGAAGGATTCAAGAATATATTGCTGAGTTTTGGCGACAAGAATTTAATAAGCGTCGCCATGGCAATATTCACAGGCTTTGCAATAACGGCAATAGTTCAAAGCTCAAGTGCCACAACAGGTATTCTTATTGCATTGGCGAGTGAAGGACTTTTACCTATAGAGTCAGCTTTTCCGGTTTTGCTTGGGACTAACATCGGAACATGTGTAACAGCTATGCTTTCAAGTGTTGGAGCAAATAAAACAGCCAAAAGAGCTGCCTTGGTCCATCTGATGTTCAATGTAATAGGAACAATTGTATTTATTATTTTATTTGCAGGGCCCACAGTTGCTGCAGTAGTAAGAATATCTCCAGCAAATCCTGTAAAGCAGTTGGCGAATGCGCACACATTTTTCAATATTATGAATACAGTTTTATTGCTTCCGTTTTCGGCTATTCTGGTAAAAATTGCACAAAGGATTATTCCATACAGTGAAGAGGAAGAAAAGGAGATAGAGGGAATAAAATATCTTGACGACCGTATACTTGAAACTCCTTCAATCGCTTTAATACAGGTTATAAAGGAAGTTCTACACATGGGCAACCTGACCAGATACTCATATGAAAATGCCATGGATTCCCTTATAACTCAAAATCCCAAAAACATTAACAATACTTTAAGGATAGAGAAGAAAATAAATGAGATGGAAAGAGGCATATCGGCATATCTTGTAAAGCTGTCCAACCGTGAAGTTTCAAACATTCAACGCGAAATAATCACAGGACTCTTCAACACAATAAATGACATAGAGAGAATTGGAGATCATGCAGAAAACATTGCCGAGCTGTCGGAAGTTTGCATTGAAAATCGACTGATTTTTTCAGATGAGGCAAAAGAAGAACTTAAATTTATGTCCGACAGGGTAATGAAATCATACATGCAGTCTATGACGGCAATGAAGACAGGGGAAATGGACTTGGCGGAAAGAGTAATCCAAAGAGAGGACGAAATAGACGACATGGAAAAAGATCTTAGAAAAAGTCACATCGACAGATTGAATCAAGGTTTGTGTGTAACAAGCGCTGGTGTGATATTTCTTGATGCCATAAGCAATCTGGAGAGAATGGGCGACCATGCATCGAATATTGCGTGGTCGGTAATAGACGCAGGCAGGCTTCATTATTTTAAAAAAGTTTAGAGAAAAGAAGGGACTACAAATGAACATTGTTTTATTTCAGCCGGATATACCTCAGAATACGGGCAATATTGCCAGAACTTGTGCGGTTACAGGGAACAAACTTCACATAATAAAACCTTGCGGCTTTAATTTGGATGACAAGACTGTAAAAAGAGCCGGATTAGATTATTGGCCTCTTTTATCAAAGGAAATACACGAATCCATTGATGATTTTCTTCAAAAGTATGGAAACAGGAATATATGCCTTATAACAACAAAGGGTGATAAAAATTATGACCAAATCCCATTTGATTCGGACCCATTTATTTTGTTTGGACGCGAGACATCAGGCTTGCAGCAGAAGATTCATGAAATTTATTCGCATAAGCGATATAGAATTCCAATGAAAGCGGTAGAAGGAGCAAGATCCCTTAATCTTTCAAATTCAGTTGCCATTGTATTGTATGAAGGGATGAGGAAAAATGGATTTGCGGGTTTGGTGTAATTTTTTTTGGATTAATAAAAAAACAACTTTTCAATAAAAAAGCGTTGAAATATTAACAAACTTTTTATATAATGATTATAGAAAAAATTAATACATTAAAGAGCAATATAAAATATTCCTATCAAAATTTAATAAATCGATTTGGATGAACTTTACGGGAGAGAGTCCGCAAGGACCGCCGAAGGAAAAAGTTTCAACGTTGCCGTTTGAAACAAAATTCTCAGGCAAAGGAACCGTACGGGGACAAGTCTCTGAAAAGCTTGAATTTAGAGCGCCGAAGGGGCAATCATTATGGAAACATAAGGAGAAACTCTCAGGTCTTATGACAGAGAAGCAGTGGGCTATTTAAAATACCTATTGCTTTTTTTTATTGTTAAAAACCTGGAAGAAAAAACCGGAGGGATAAATCATGATACTGATTACCAACAATCAAAGGGTAGCGGAAGCATTCGGAGACAATATTGATTTACATTTCATGGCTGAAAAAACTTATCAAGAAATACTTCTTTATACAAGAGATAGAATCCATGAAGGATACAAACTTCTTTCACATCCATTATCAGGAAGCGTCAAGCCAAATGAAACCCCATTTAAATCAATACTAATAAGCGAACAAAAGCAAGCATTGGACTATGATTCTCTTGTCATAATCGAAGATAGCATTGCAACTGTAAGAAAATTCAACAATAACAAAATAACACCAAAGTGGACAGAAGCTATACTCGATGATTTTAGAGTAATAGATCTTTCCCTTATAAAGGGTGCTATAGAAGGCAATCAATAATAGACAAGAGGAGATGAGATTATGGAAAATTTATACGATGTAGTAATAATAGGGGCTGGGCCCGCTGGCTTGTCTGCAGGTCTATATACTGCAAGGGCGAAGATGAAGACATTGATTCTTGAAAAAGACAAGGCGGGAGGTCAAATTGTAACGACAAATGAAGTTGCAAATTACCCGGGTTCAATTGAAGACGCAACAGGACCTAGCCTTGTTGCAAGAATGGTTGAGCAGGCCGAAAATTTTGGGGCTGAAAGAAAGAAAGAAGAAATACTAAAAGTAGATTTGCAGGATAAAATTAAAGTAGTCGAGGGTGAAAAGAATGTCTACAAGGCGAAAGTTGTCATAATTGCCACAGGAGCAAGCCCAAGATATCTTGGGGTTCCGGGGGAAAGGGAATTGACAGGAAAAGGAGTGTCATACTGCGCCACATGCGATGCAGACTTCTTCACAGATCTTGAAGTTTATGTAATAGGAGGAGGGGACACGGCGGTAGAAGAGGCAATGTATTTAACTAAGTTCGCCAGAAAGGTTACGGTTGTTCACAGAAGAGATGAACTTAGAGCTGCCAAGTCTATACGTGAAAAGGCTTTTAAAAACGAAAAGATGGCATTTATATGGGATTCCGTTGTTGAAGAAATCAAGGGGGACGGAATTGTCGAAAAACTTGTTTTGAAGAACAAGAAAACAGGCGATATAACAGAAATAGAAGCTCCAGAAGAAGACGGGACTTTTGGCATATTCCCGTTTGTGGGCTATATTCCCAAGAATGAATTATTCAAAGACTTTTTGGAAACCGACAAGGGCGGATATTTGATTACCGACCCTGACATGAAAACAGTTCTTCCCGGAGTATTTGCAGCTGGAGACATAAGGCATAAATCGCTTAGACAGGTTGTGACAGCAGTTGCTGATGGGGCAATAGCCGCTGTTCAAGCGGAAAAATATATTGAAAATTCATTTGAAGATTAAAGGAGGGGTGAAAAAATGATTATTTTAGAAAAGAACAATTTTGAAGATGAAGTATTAAAATCCAAAGGACTTGTACTTGTGGACTTTTGGAGCGATGGATGTGAACCTTGCAAAGCTCTTATGCCGGATGTTGAGGCATTAGCTGAAAAATACGAAGGCAAGGTAAAATTCTGCAAGTTAAATATCACAAAAGCCAGAAGGCTTGCCATATCTCAAAGGGTAATGGGACTTCCAACCATTTTGCTCTACAAAGATGGCGAAAAAATTGAAGAAGTGACTAAGGATGAAGCAAAAGCGGCAAACATTGAAGCAATGGTAGAGAAACACGTTTAATTTTGCCTTAAGGCAATGCTCTGCATTGCCAAAAATAAAGGGGGGTGAATGTTTTGCGTTTGGAACTTGGAAAAATCAAGATTACAGATGTTCAATTTTCAGAAACAACTAAAGTGGAAAAGGGGACCCTGTACGTAAACAAGCAGGAAATCATCGACCTGGTAATGGAAGACGAGCATATTGTCAAATGTGTTGTAGAGCTTGCAAGACCGGGTGAAAGTGTTCGAATTACACCTGTCAAGGATGTAATAGAACCGAGAGTAAAAGTTGAAGGTCCGGGAGAAATATTCCCTGGGATGATCAACAAGGTGACGACTGTGGGAGAGGGAAGAACCCATACGTTGAATGGAGCAGCTGTTGTAACTTGCGGAAAAATTGTAGGATTCCAGGAAGGCATAATAGATATGACCGGACCTGGCTCTGAATTGACGCCATTCTCGAAACTGAACAATGTATGTGTTGTTGTAGAGCCGAAAGAAGGAATAGAACAGCATTCATACGAGAAGGCAGCCAGATTAGCGGGACTTAAAGTGGCAAATTACCTGGGTAAAGTTTCAATTGATGTTGAGCCTGATGAAATAGTGACTTACGAAACCAAGCCATTATTGGAGCAAGTGGCAGAGTATCCGGATTTGCCGAAGGTAGGATATGTCTACATGCTGCAAACTCAAGGATTGCTCCATGACACATATGTGTATGGGGTGGACGGAAAGAAAATCATACCGACTATACTTTATCCGACGGAAATAATGGATGGGGCAGTACTTAGTGGAAACTGTGTTTCGGCCTGCGATAAGAATACGTCCTATCACCACATGAACAATCCTATTATTGAGGAGCTTTACAAAAAACACGGTAAAGAAATCAATTTTGTTGGAGTTATAGCAACAAATGAGAACATTTATCTTGCAGATAAGGAGAGATCTTCAAATTGGTCTGCTAAATTTGCAAAATATCTCGGACTTGACGCAGCGATCATCTCTCAGGAAGGTTTTGGGAATCCTGACACCGACCTGATAATGAACTGTAAAAAAATCGAGAGTGAAGGGGTAAAAACTGTAATAGTTACCGATGAGTATGCAGGCAGAGATGGAGCATCACAATCACTGGCTGATGCAGATCCAAAAGCTGATGCCGTTGTGACAGGCGGGAATGCAAATGAGGTAATTATTTTGCCTCCAATGGATAAAATAATCGGAATGTTGGATTATGCAGATAAAATTGCCGGAGGATTTGATGGCAGCTTAAGGCCGGATGGAAGCATCGAAGCTGAAATACAAGTTATTACAGGGGCTACAAACGAATTGGGATTCAATAAATACTCAGCAACAACATACTAAAAAAACAAAAAAAAGAAAGGATGATGATTAATGAGCGTTTTAGAAAACAAGAAAATCATAATCATCGGAGATAGAGACGGTGTACCGGGACCTGCAATAGAAGAATGCATAAAGACCGTTCCCGGAACTGAAGTTGTCTTCTCCGCTACAGAATGTTTCGTCTGAACGGCTGCAGGAGCAATGGACCTGGAAAACCAAAACAGAGTAAAAGATCTCGCCGAGAAATACGGAGCTGAAAATGTACTTGTAGTATTCGGCGCAGCAGAAGCTGAATCAGCAGGTTTGTCAGCTGAAACCGTTACAAACGGAGATCCAACCTTTGCAGGTCCTTTAGCAGGAGTCCAGTTGGGACTCGCAGTATATCACGCAGTAGAACCGGAATTTAAAGAAGCCGTTGATTCGGATGTTTACGAAGAACAAGTAAGTATGATGGAAATGGTTTTGGATGTTGATGAAATAATCGAAGAAATGACGTCCATAAGGAATGATTTTTCCAAATACTGATAATAGAAAACGTGAAAGGGGGGAAACAAAATGAGTAAGTATAAAGTTGTTCATTATATAAATCAGTTTTTCGCCGGTATTGGCGGCGAAGAAAAAGCGAACATCCCACCGGAAATGAGAGATGGATTAGTAGGACCGGGAATGGCACTCGCCGGAGCATTTAAGGATGATATGGAAATTGTTGCAACTATTATTTGTGGAGATTCTTATTATGCGGAAAATATGGAGAATGCCGAAGAAAAGATTTTGGAAATGGTTAAATCAAAATCCCCGGATATGTTCATAGCAGGCCCCGCTTTTAATGCAGGGAGATATGGAACAGCCTGTGGAGCAATATGTAAAGCGGTGAAAGATAATCTTGGGATTCCCGTTTTGACAGGAATGTACGTTGAAAACCCGGGAGCAGATATATTCAAAAAAGATCTGTTCATAGTAGAAACTAAGAATTCTGCTGCAGATATGAGGAAATCCATACCCAAAATGGCCAAATTGGCAATTAAAATGGCTAAAGGTCAGGTAATAGGAAGTCCGGCTGAAGAAAATTATATTGAAAGAGGAATAAGAAGGAACATATTTAGAGAAAAAAGAGGAGCAGAGAGAGCTGTAGAAATGCTGGTTGCAAAAATAAATGACAAGCCTTTTGCTACCGAGTATCCTATGCCTGTTTTCGACCATGTGGCACCGGCGCCAGCTTTAAAAGATCTTAAAAATGCAAAGATAGCGGTTGTGACATCTGGGGGGATTGTGCCAAAGGGCAACCCCGATCATATTGAGTCGTCGAGTGCATCAAAATACGGCAAATACGATTTGACCGCTTTTGATTATTTGACTGATGAAACCCATGAAACGGCACATGGTGGACATGACCCATGTTATGCAAACAGTAATCCTAACAGGGTTCTTCCTATTGATGCTTTGAGAAGCCTTGAAAAAGAAGGCGTGATTGGAGAACTGCACAAATATTTCTACTCTACGGTAGGAAACGGAACATCAGTTGCAAATTCAGTTAAATATTCAAAGGAATATGCGCAGGAACTTTTGGCTGACGGAGTCGACGGTGTAATTATGACGTCCACCTGAGGCACCTGTACAAGATGCGGGGCATCTATGCTGAAAGAAATAGAAAGAGTCGGTTTGCCGATAGTCCATGTATGTACTGTAGTGCCGATTTCGTTGACAGTCGGAGCAAACAGAATAGTGCCGGCAATTGCCATACCCCATCCTCTCGGAGATCCAAGTTTGAACGAAGAGGAAGAAAAAGAGCAAAGAAAGAAACTGGTTGAAAAAGCTCTGAAAGCTTTGACGGTTGAAGTGGATGAACAGACAGTGTTTGAGGACTAAACATTTTGGGCGGTCTTATTGTTGGGGCCGCCCTTGTTTTAAATGATTATTAACGTATATCAACTTTGGAGGTGAGGACATGAAATTTCCCATAGTCAAAGGGGCTGGTTATGTTTTGGTTAATACTCCGGACATGTTAATTCATAACGGTTCGACACAGACAATTGAAAGGTTGACAAATCCGGACTCCGAATATCTTAAAGGATTGACAGAGCATATCAGAACATTCGATGATGTTGTGGCATATTTGCCAAATCAGGTTTATATTGGAAATTTGCATCCTGAAAAATTGAAGGAATATGATATGCCTTGGTTTGACAAGGAATCCCCAATAAAAGAAAGGTTTGGCAAATACGGAGAAATCATGCCCCAGGACGAGTTCGTCGGCTTAATGAAAATGGCTGATGCTTTTGATCTTGTCAAGCTGGAAAAGAAATTTGTTGCGGAAGTAAAACAAAAATTGCGGAAGCATCCAATTTTTGATGAAAACGACATTGAAAAAATCAAAGCAGGACTGGAAACCGACGAAATAACTAAGCAAATCAATGAATACAATGCTGAAGGCATTTATATTAATGGTCAAGTGGTTGGTTGCGTAAAGAGAGCACATGATATTGACATAAATCTTAATGCGCATACCATGTTTGAAAATATAGTGGTGAAGGCTTCGGGAGCATTGGCGCTTAAAAATCTTATTGCAAAGAATGACCTGGATCCTGCTTCCATAGAATATGTGATTGAGTGCTCCGAGGAAGCTTGCGGAGATATAAATCAGCGCGGGGGAGGAAACTTTGCTAAGGCTATTGCTGAAATGGCGGGAGCGGTCAATGCTACAGGTTCGGACACAAGAGGTTTTTGTGCAGCGCCAACCCATGCCTTGATAAATGCATCGGCATTGGTGCAGGCAGGCGTATATAAAAATGTTGTTGTTGTAGCGGGCGGAGCGACAGCCAAACTAGGCATGAATGGAAAAGACCATATCAAAAAAGGCTATCCTGTTTTGGAGGATGTGCTTGGTGGATTCGCAATAATGATAAGCCAAAATGATGGAGTCGGCCCGGTAATAAGAACAGATCTTGTCGGAAGACATACTGTAGGAACAGGCTCGTCTCCTCAGGCTGTAATAACATCTTTGATTACGGCTCCTTTGGACAAGGGGAATTTGAAGATAACCGATATAGACAAATATTCGGTTGAAATGCAGAACCCCGATATTACAAAGCCGGCAGGGGCGGGTGACGTTCCCACATCAAACTATAAAATGATTGGAGCCCTTGGAGTAAAAAGAAAAGAGCTTGAACGCAAAGAGTTGATGTCATTTGTTGATGAACACGGTTTGCCGGGCTGGGCGCCTACTCAGGGCCATATTCCTTCGGGAGTCCCATATGTGGGATTTGCCATTGATGATATGGCGGACGGGAAAGTGGACAAGGCCATGATTGTTGGAAAAGGCAGTCTGTTTCTTGGACGCATGACCAATCTATTCGATGGGGTTTCTGTTATTCTTGAAAATAATACCGGCGTGGAAGATAAGGAATCGGTTTCCAAAGAAGAAATCAAGAAACTGATTGCTGAAGCCATGAGGGGATTTGCTGAAACGCTGACGGATGAATAGGGGTGTTGATATGGCTGAAAATCTTGCTGTAAAAAAAATGATAAAAGATACTTTTGTTGAAATTGCCGACTCTATTGAAAAAGGCGATTTTGGACGGAAAATGAGGGTCGGATTGACAATTCTCGGAAGCGAGCATGGAACGGAAAATCTGATTAAAGGCGCCAAGCTTGCCGCTTCGAGATTGACAGATACGGAAATCGTTCTGATAGGACCGGAAAACAATTCCAATATCGAAACGGTGGCCGTTGACAATGAAAAGGAAATGCATTCCAAGATGGAAGAAATTCTTGATGACGGTTTCATTGATGCTTGCGTTACAATGCATTACAATTTTCCCATAGGTGTTTCGACTGTGGGAAGGGTTGTTGTTCCGGGGACAGGAAAGGAAATGATTATTGCCTCAACTACAGGGACATCTTCCATGAACCGTACGGAAGCGATGACAAGGAATGCTTTGCATGGAATAATAGCTGCCAAGGCAATTGGAATTGAAGAGCCAACAGTCGGCATACTTAATCTTGACGGAGCAAGACAAGTTGACAGGCTTCTCAATGAACTTAAAGCCGGGGGTTACGATATTTCATTAGGAGAGTCGGCCAGAGCGGATGGAGGAGTTGTAATGAGGGGGAACGACCTTCTTTGTGGCAGTGTTGACGTAATGGTTACAGATACATTGACAGGCAATATCCTTATGAAAATGTTTTCATCCTATACGACAGGCGGGAGTTATGAAGCATCTGGCTATGGGTATGGACCTGGAGTTGGAGAGGATTATGGTCGAAGCATATTGATTCTATCCAGAGCTTCAGGAATTCCGGTTGTCGCCAATGCAATAGAGTATGCTTCGTGCTTGGCCAGGGGCGGACTGGGGGGTATCGCCCGGGATGAATTCGAGAAAGCTGAAAAAGCCGGATTGAAAGAATTGATCAAAGAAGGGACCAAAGAAAAAAATGAAACTTCCGTAGAGTTTGTAGAAGAGCCTGAAAAGGAAATTGCGACAGGGACATTGTCGGGTATCGACATAATGGAGCTGGAAGAGGCAGTTAAGGCTTTGTGGCAAGCAGGCATATATGCTGAAAGCGGAATGGGTTGCACTGGCCCGGTTGTAATGGTCAACGAAGAAAAAATAAAGAAGGCTGCAGATGTTCTTATTGAAAAAGGATATATGGCAAAAGAATCTTCACCATGCTAAATGTAAAAAAAGGGCGGAAAATTAAAACCGCCCTTTTTTTTTATTTTTGTAAGCTTTGGAAGGAATTTGGGTAAAAATGTAGAAGTATGGGAAAAGATAAATAAAATAAAAGAGGAGGATTATTTAATGAGTAGAAAATGGTTGGCTTTATTTTTAGTTTTGATTTTGACGGTTTCGGTATTTTCAGCTTGTACAAGCAATGATGAACCTGCTGATGCCCCAAGCGGAGAAGAAACAGAAGAACCTGCAGACGAACCAGAGGAAGAGCCTGTAAGGGTTACAATGATAACCGATACAGGTGGTTTGGGTGATGAGTCCTTCAACGATTCAGCTTATGCAGGCCTTGTAAATGCAGAAGAGGAATTCGGTGTTGAAGTGAGTGTTCTTGAATCCCAAACAGCTGACGATTACGGTCCGAATCTCTCGGCAGCAGCAGAAGAAGGAGCGGACTTGATTGTTTCTGTAGGATTCTTGATGCAATCGGCTACTGCAGAAGCGGCAGCTCAGTTTCCAGAGCAAAAGTTTGCAATCATCGATGAAGTTGTAGATGCTCCAAATGCGGCAGGACTTACATTCAAAGAGCAGGAAGGATCATTCCTTACAGGTGTAATTGCAGGATTGATGACTGAGACCGACAAGGTAGGATTTGTTGGCGGAATGCAATTTGCTTTGATAGAAAAATTCCAATACGGATTCGAAGCCGGAGTAAAGGCTGTTAATCCGGATGCGGAAATCATCGTTAACTATACAGGCGCATTTGATAATCCCCAACTCGGAAAAGAGAATGCACTTGCGCAAAACCAAGCTGGCGCTGATGTGATTTATCATGCTTCAGGTGCTTGTGGAATAGGTGTAATAGAGGCTGCTGGGGAACAGGGTTTCTGGGCAATAGGAGTGGATATGGACCAATCGGCACTCGATCCCGAGCATGTACTTTGTTCAATGATCAAGCGTGTTGACAATGCTACTTATTTGGCAACAAAAGCAGTAGTTGATGAAACATTTGATGGATCAAACCTTGTTTTCGGTCTTGCTGAAGAAGGCGTAGGCTACAGCGACGACGCGGGCAATGTACCTGCAGAGATAGCTGAAATGGCTGAAAATTACAAGGCTGCTATAATTGATGGAGTTTTCGAGGTACCTTATGACAAAGAAACATTTGACGCATTTGAAATTCCTGAAATCTAAATTGTAGTTAATAATGCAAAAATGGTTTATAATAAGGTCAGATGAAAATATCTGACCTTATTTTTTTTACAAGGAGGAATGATTTTGCCAAACATAGTCGAAATGAGGAACATAACTAAAATTTTTCCTGGGGTAATAGCCAATGATGATGTCAATTTCAATCTTGATGAAGGGGAAATACATGTATTGCTTGGCGAAAACGGTGCGGGGAAAACTACTCTTATGAATATACTGTATGGACTCTATCAGCAGACATCGGGCGAAATATTCATACGCGGTGAGAAAGTGGACATGAAAAATCCTAATACGGCAATAGAGCATAGGATAGGAATGGTGCATCAGCATTTTATGCTAGTGCCTCCTTTTACAGTAACAGAAAATATAGTTTTGGGAAACGAACCCAATAAATATGGGAAATTGAGAATGGACTTGGATTTGGCAAGAGAGAGGGTTCTTGAGCTTTCTGAGAACTTTGGCCTGAAAATTGATCCGGACATAAAAGTTCAGGATATTTCAGTTGGCTTGCAACAACGTGTTGAAATAATAAAGGCTCTTTACAAAGGAGCGGACATACTGATTTTAGACGAACCAACAGCAGTCCTCACTCCGCAGGAAATAGATGAATTGGGAGAAATAATCAAAAAACTGACATTGGAAGGCAAGTCGGTTATTTTAATAACGCATAAACTCAAGGAAGTTATGTCGATGAGCGACAGGGTAACAGTTATACGTAAAGGTAAAGTAATAGAAACCCTGGATACGTCCGCAACCGATATAGATTCTCTTGCAGAGTTGATGGTTGGAAGAAAAGTGAAGCTTGAAGTTGACAAGAAGCAAAAGCAAGCAGGCAAGACCATACTGAAAGTTGAAAATTTAAAGGTTCTTGACAACAGGAAAATAGAGGCGGTAAAAGATGTGTCCTTTGAGGTGAAGACGGGAGAAGTTTTGGCAATAGCAGGAGTTGACGGTAATGGTCAGTCGCAATTAGTGGAGGCTATTACTGGACTTTCTAAAGTGGAATCCGGCAAGGTTGAATTGGCGGGTGTAAATATTGCAAACAGGCCTACTCGCGAAATAATAAATATGGGGGTTGGACATATACCCGAAGACAGGCAAAGAAGAGGATTGATTTTGGAGCATACTTTGGCTGAGAATATGATTCTAGGTTACCACCATAGCCAGCCATTCAGCAAAAGAAAGATGATGGATTACAATGCTGTAGCCAGGCACGGCAAAAATTTGATAAAAGAGTTTGACATAAGGACACCGGGCGAGCAAATTCAGGCTAAATCGCTTTCAGGCGGCAATCAACAGAAGGTCATAATAGCCAGGGAATTCTATAAAAACCCAAAATTGCTTATAGCGGCCCAACCCACAAGAGGGCTTGATGTTGGAGCAATAGAATTTGTTCATAAAAGGCTTATAGACCAAAGAAACGATGACAAGGGGGTTCTTCTGATATCGCTTGAACTTGATGAAGTGATGTCTCTTGCGGACCGCATTGCAGTAATCTATGACGGTAGAATTGTCGGGATTGTCGATGCCCGGGATACAACAGAAAGGGAATTGGGAATAATGATGGCTGGAGGCAAACCGGAAAAGGAGATGAAGGATGAATAAAAATGGACTAAAATGGCTGTGGGATAATCTGAAACTTCCTTTTATCGCAATAGTGCTTGGATTTGTAATTGGAGCTGTTTTCATAATCATAGCGGGAAGCAATCCGATTGTGGCATACACGGCTCTCTTCAAGGGTAGCATGGGAGGCTTGAGCAAAATAGGCGAAACGCTTTATAAGACAACCCCTTTAATTTTTACCGGATTGGCGGTTGCTTTCGCTTTCAGGACAGGACTTTTCAATATAGGAGCTGAAGGTCAATACATAGTTGGCTCAATAACAGCTATTGCAACTGGTTGGTATTTTCAAAACCTGCCAGCAATAATACTCTTGCCTTTGATACTTGTATTTGGAGCTTTGGCGGGAGGCTTTTGGGCTTCGATAGCTGGTTTTCTGAAAGCGCGGTTCGGCGTGCATGAAGTTATTACAACAATAATGCTCAATTATACGGCACTTATAGGAACGAATTATATTATCAGAACCGTATTAAACCCACAAATACTGGAAGGGACGTCTAAAATGGCTTTTTCGGTGTCGATACCCGAAAAAGCAAGACTTTCCAAGCTTAGTGAATTCATACCCCAATTCGGGTATTCAAGTGCTCACACAGGCATATTCATCGGTATAATATGCGCATTGGCAATATATTATATTTTATTCAAAACGACTTTGGGCTACGAGATAAGGTCTGTTGGTTTTAATCCCGAAGCTGCGGAATACGGGGGTATAAGCAAAAAGAAAAATATAATCCTGGCCATGTTCATATCTGGTCTTTTAGCTGGTTTGGCTGGCGCTGTACAAGTGACTGGTTTGATTTACAAAGTCAATATGTCAGCCGGGATGTCGGGGTACGGGTTCGACGGAATTGCCGTTGCGCTTGTAGGAGGCAATCATCCTATAGGCGTGCTTGCGAGCGCCCTACTGTTCGGTGTTTTAAGCAACGGAGCTAGAAAAATGCAATTGGCCGGCATACCCAAAGAGGTTATAGGCATTATCCAGGGAGTAATTATAATGTTCATAGCAGGAAAACTTATAGTTAAATTGATTACAAAAAGAAAAAAAACTGCTATGCATAAGGAGGCGAAATAAATGGATAACGGAACAACTGTAGTGGTAATTGCGATAGTAGCCTCTGCAATTCGTCTTGCGACTCCCTTAATATTCGCATCTTTGGGAGGGGTTTTTTCTGAAAGATCCGGAGTTGTAAATATAGCGCTTGAAGGAATAATGATTATGGGAGCTTTTTTTGCGGTGCTTTTTACGCACTTGACCGGAAATCCTTGGCTGGGTGTCCTTGCGGCCATAATAGTCGGCATATTGACATCATTGCTTCTGGCTGTGGTTTCCATTCATCTGAGAGGAAATCAAGTTGTTGCTGGAGTGGCAATAAACCTCTTGGCAGTTAGCCTTACAGCTTTTCTGCTTGAAATGGTTTGGAACAGGTCAGGCTCCACGCCTTCTGTCGAGAAAGCATTGACAGACAACCCATTTGAATTTTTGGAGGGGATTCCGATTCTTGGCGATCTCTTCTCAAGATTTACACCATTTGTTTATTTTGCATTTCTGATGGTTGGAATATCGTATTATGTTTTATTTAAAACGTCATTTGGATTGAGGATAAGAGCGGTTGGAGAACATCCGCGCGCAGCCGATACTGTTGGAATAAATGTGTATCTGATGAGATATATATGCGTTATGATCAGTGGGGCATTGGCGGGGATAGCCGGAGCATCTCTTTCAATAGGGACAATAAGCCTTTTCAGGGAAGGTATGACCGCGGGAAAAGGCTTCATTGCTTTGGCGGCCATGATATTCGGCAAATGGCACCCGGTTGGCGCTCTGTTTGCATGTCTTTTCTTTGGATTGGCTGATGCAATACAGATCCAGGCCCAGTCATTCGGAATACCGATAGCACAGGAATTTTTGCAAATGTTGCCGTATGTGGCCACAATTTTAGCACTTGCAGGTGTTGTGGGGCGTTCGGTGGCCCCAAAAGCAGATGGACAGCCCTATGAAAAAGATGTAGGATAGGAAGATTATTAAAAAAACCGGAGGCGAAAAACGCCGCCGGTTTTTAAAGTTGGATTCAATCTGATATAATAATTATGTTCATAATATATGAAGATGGGTGATGTTTTGATGAAAATGTCTTATAACTTAAATTTGTCGCAAACTCAAAAATTGATCATGACGCCGGAATTGAAGCAAGCCATCGAGATATTGCAATATAATTCGGTGGAGCTTAACGAGTTTATAAGACAAGAGTTATTGAATAATCCTTTATTGGAAAATACTAAAAACGAAGAATCCCCAGATGATAAAAAAGAAGAGAATGCTGAAAAAACTGAAAAAGAATCAGATGACATAGATTGGAAAGAGTATTTTTCTGACTATGCTCGCACAAAGACTAGAAATAACTTTAAAGAAGAAAAAGAAGAGGTTATTTTTCAGAATTTTGTTACGAACGAGACGACTTTAACAGAACATTTGTTGTTTCAGCTCAAATTTTCCTTGCTTGACAGAGAAGAAAAAGTGGTTGCCGAGTATATAATAGAGAACCTTGACAACAACGGCTACTATCAACTGACTGATATGGAGATAATTGAAAAATTTGGAATAAACGAAACTGAGTTGGGAAAAATACTCGATGTTCTTCACGAATTCGAACCTGCAGGCGTATGCTCAAAAGATTTGAAAGAATGCCTGTCGCTTCAATTGAAAAGAAGAAAAAAAGAATACCCGGTTGCAGAGAAAATAATAAGTTTTCACTTGGATGATTTGGCTGCAAACAGAATATTGCAAATAGCAAAAGCTACAAATTTCACAAAAGAAGATATACAGGATGCTGCGGATTTTATAAAAACTTTGGAACCCAAACCCGGCAGGGAGTTTGCATCTATGAAAGGAATAAAGTATATCATACCGGATATTGCGGTAGAAAAAAAAGATGGCGAATATATTATTAGGATAAATGAAATCACAGCACCGCGTTTGACAATTAGCAATTATTACAAAAGGCTCCTTTCGAACGGTAATATCGAGAATAAGGCATCGTCATATATAAACGAAAAGCTGAATGCGGCGGTTAGAATAATAAAAAGCATAGAGCAGAGAAGAAATACAATAGTAAAAGTTGTGAACGCAATAATTGAATTCCAATATGATTTTTTTGAAAACGGGAAGGCTTATTTAAAACCACTGACATTGAAAAATGTTGCAGACAGGGTTGAAGTTCATGAATCAACAGTAAGTAGAGCAATAAATGGAAAATACATGCAGTGCCCCAGGGGGATTTTTGAGCTTAAATATTTCTTCCAAAGCGGTGTTTCAAGTAATGCCGGAGAAGGGGTCTCTTCGGCCAGTATACAATCCATGATAAAAGAATTGATTGAAAACGAAAATATGAAGAAACCTCATAGTGATCAATTCATAACAGATGAACTAAAACGAGTTGGCATAAAAATTTCAAGAAGAACTGTTGCAAAATACAGGGATGAATTAAAAATACCGTCTTCTTCAAAGAGAAAGAGATACTAAAAAGACTTTACAGGATTGAAAAAAAATCAATTAGTACTATAATGATATGGGACACGTTTATCGTGTCTCAAGCTATTAGTCATAAATGTAAACCTAACGATTGAACGAATTGTGGAGGTGCAGATTTTTGTTTAATAAGAAAACTTTGTCGGATATGGAGCTTAAGCACAAAAGCGTCATTGTCAGATGCGACTTCAATGTTCCCATTGATGAAAAAGGCAATGTCACTGATAAAAAAAGGATAATTGCAGCTATGCCGACCGTAAAGTACTTGCTTGATAAAAAGGCAAAAGTGATTATTTTGTCACATCTTGGAAGACCAAAGGGCAAATATGACAAAGCCTTTTCTTTGGCGCCTGTAGCAAAGGCGATGGAGAAAATCCTTGGAGTGAAAGTGAATTTTATTGAAAGCGAGCGTGTAGTTGACGACACGGTAAAAGAAAAAGTTTTATCCGCCGAATACGGGGATGTATTGCTTCTTGAGAATACGAGATTCAGAGAAGAGGAAAAAAAGAACGGCCCGGCTTTTACAGAGGAGCTGGCATCCTTGGGAGAAATTTTTGCAAATGACGCTTTCGGAACGGCCCACAGGGAACATAGCTCAAATGTGGGGATTGCAAACATGTTGCCGTCATGTGCAGGGTTTTTAGTTGAAAAGGAACTTGAAATAATGGGCAAGGCCATGTCTGATGCAGAAAGACCTTTCACAGCTATACTTGGAGGTTCGAAGGTTTCGGATAAAATAGGTGTAATTAAAAACCTCGCGCTTAAGGCTGACTACATACTTGTTGGCGGAGGCATGATGTTCACATTCCTCAAGGCATTGGGAAACGAAACAGGAAAATCAATTGTGGAAGATGAGCAAATTGAAACGGCGGCGTCGATCATCGAATTTTGTGAAAATCTTGAAGTAAAAATAATTTTGCCTAAGGACGTTGTTGTGGCTGATGCTTTCAGCAACGATGCTGATTTCCATACAGTCAAGGTCGAAAAAATGCCGTCTGACATGATGGGTTTGGACATAGGGGATGAAACAGTTGAAGAATTTGCAGATGTGATTGCAAAATCAAGAACGGTGCTTTGGAACGGCCCTATGGGCGTATTTGAAATGGATAATTTTGCAAAGGGTACACTTGGTGTTGCGAATGCCCTGGCTGAATCGACGGCAACGACAATAATCGGCGGTGGGGACAGCGCTTCGGCAATACATAAATTTGGGTTGGAAAATAAAATGAGCCATATATCGACAGGAGGAGGGGCATCATTGAAACTCTTTGAGGGTGGAGTTTTGCCTGGAATCGAATGTATATCGGACAAGGGGGAATTATGATATGAGAAGACCTTTGATAGCGGGAAATTGGAAAATGAATATGTCTGCTAGGCAAGCTGAGGATTTTGTATGCGAAATAAAAAAAGTCGCGGATTCTACAAGCAATGAGGTTTTAGTTTGTGTGCCGAGCATACACTTGGGACTGCTTTCATCAAAAGTTCTCGGAAGTGATTTGGAAATAGGCGCGCAGAACATGCATGAAGAAGAAAAAGGAGCCTTTACAGGCGAAATATCAGCTGAAATGCTCAAAGATTACGATATTTCACATTGCATAATAGGCCATTCGGAAAGAAGGAAGTTCTTTAACGAAAGAGACGAATCCGTAAACCTCAAATTGAAGAAGGCTTTGCAAAAAGACATATCTGCGGTAGTTTGCGTGGGAGAGACTCTTGAGGAAAAAGAGGGCGGAAAGGCTGAAGCAGTTATCAAAAGACAAATACTCGGGGCATTCAAAGATATACCCGGTCATGATGCTGCAATTGTTGCAATTGCATATGAACCTGTTTGGGCAATAGGGACAGGCAAGACAGCAGAAGCAGGGGATGCTCAAAAGACGATAGCCTACATAAGAGGATTGCTCAACGATAAATACGGAAAAGAGATTTCTGAAAAAACAAGAATACTTTATGGCGGAAGCGTTAAATCATCCAACATAAAGGATATAATGAAACAGAAAGACATTGATGGAGTGCTTGTAGGTGGAGCAAGTCTTGACAAGGACCATTTCAAGAAAATAATCGAATATAAATAGGGGGCATTGACATGTTATTTATAACTGAAATTACAGCAAGGGAAATATTGGACTCAAGGGGAAATCCAACTCTTGAGGTAGAGGTATATTTGGAAGATGGAAGCATGGGAAGAGCTGCAGTGCCTTCAGGTGCTTCAACAGGTGCTTTTGAGGCAGTTGAACTTAGAGATGGAGACATGAAGCGATACATGGGTAAGGGAGTAAGCCGGGCTGTTGACCATGTCATGGAGGATCTGAGACAAGAAATAATTGGAATGAATGCTCTCGAACAGGTGTCAATAGACAAGCTGATGATCGAATTAGACGGAACGGAAAACAAGGGCAATATGGGGGCCAATGCCATATTGGGAGTTTCAATGGCTGTGGCGAAAGCTGCAGCAACATCCTTGGGAGTTCCGATATATCAGTATCTTGGAGGTGCTAATGCCAAAACATTGCCTGTTCCAATGATGAATATTCTCAATGGGGGAAAGCATGCCGACAATAATGTCGACATACAGGAATTCATGATAATGCCTGTTGGAGCTGAAACATATAAGGAATGCCTCAGGATGGGTGTCGAAACATACCATAGTCTGAAAAAAGTTCTTAAAGCAAAGGGACTTAGTACTTCAGTAGGTGATGAAGGCGGATTTGCTCCAAATCTTACTTCAAATGAGGAAGCTTTGAAGGTTATAATAGAAGCGATTAAATCTGCTGGCTATGAACCGGACAAAGACATTAAACTTGCACTTGATGTGGCGGCAACGGAGCTTTATGACGCAAAAGAAAAACTTTATACACTTTCAGGGGAAGGCCTTGCAAAAACAGCCGCAGACATGGTGGAATATTATTCGGAGCTTGTTGAAAAGTATCCGATAATTTCAATAGAAGACGGTTTGGCTGAAGAGGATTGGGACGGTTGGAAGCTGATGACGGAAAAACTCGGCACAAAAATCCAAATTGTCGGTGACGATCTTTTTGTTACAAACACAAAGCGTTTAAAGAGAGGAATAGAAGAGGCTTCCGCCAATTCAATACTCATTAAACTGAATCAGATAGGAACAATAACCGAAACGCTTGATGCTATAGAGATGGCAAAAAGAGCCGGATTCACTACAGTTGTATCGCATAGATCGGGTGAAACGGAAGACGCTGTGATAGCCGATTTTGTAGTGGCGGTCAATGGGGGTCAAATAAAGACTGGGGCTCCTGCGAGAGTTGACAGAGTAGCTAAATACAACCAATTGCTAAGAATTGAGGAAATGCTTACAGATGCCGCCGAATTTGCCGGCCAAACAGCATTTTATAATATTAGGTAATCAAAAGGCGATGCATTCCGACTGGAGTGCATCGCTTTAAGCTATAATGCAAAGAATAAGCTTTATTTCATTGATTTATAAATAGCCCTATGATAGAATATCTTTGTTAATCAAGACGCAAGGAGGTGTAAAAGATAATGAGTACTGTATTCATGGTAATTCAAATTATTACAAGTATTATACTGATTGCGAGCATATTGCTGCAACCTGGAAAAAGTGCCGGACTTTCTGGAGCCATAGGTGGAGGAGCGGAGCAAATCTGGGGAAAACAAAAGGGCAGAGGGATTGAGGAAATCATGGCCAGAATAACAAAAATAGGAGCAATAGTTTTCATAATAAGCTCTCTGGCAATGGTTTACTTGCAATAATCAAAAAATAATATAATAAGGTTTAGGGAGGAAAAGATGGAATCACTAATTTACATCGTGCCGGTTGTAGGGGTGGCTGCGCTGCTTTTTGCTTTGATGCTGGCAAATAAAATCAATAAAGTTGAAGTTGGAAATAAAAGAATGGAAGAAATATCATCCTATATACAAGAAGGATCCATGGCATTTCTGACAAGGGAGTATAAGTCACTTGTTATCTTTGCCGCAGTGGTTTTTGTTGTTGTAGGCTTTGGAATTGATTGGCTTACCGCAATATGTTTCCTGGTTGGAGCCGTTTTTTCAGCTATGGCTGGCTTTTTTGGGATGAAAGTGGCAACCAAAGCGAATGTAAGAACTGCTAATGCAGCTATGACAGGCGGAATGAATAAAGCTCTTTCTGTTGCATTTTCTGGTGGGGCAGTAATGGGAATGTCTGTTGTAGGATTGGGAATTATCGGTGTCGGAATGGCATATACAATATTCGGAAAACCTGAAATAATAACAGGGTTCGGTCTTGGGGCTTCTTCCATAGCGCTTTTTGGACGTGTAGGAGGAGGAATTTATACAAAGGCTGCCGATGTTGGAGCTGACCTTGTTGGAAAGGTAGAGGCAGGAATTCCTGAGGACGATCCCAGAAATCCGGCTGTAATTGCAGACAATGTTGGAGACAATGTCGGTGACGTTGCTGGAATGGGGGCAGACCTTTTTGAGTCCTATGTAGGATCCATAATAGCTGCCATAACTCTTGGCATTTCATCTAAAGCAGTAATTGATATGAGCGTAGTAGAAAATGCTGGAGCACTGTTTCCATTGGCATTGGCTTCATTCGGAATAATAGCTTCAATCATAGGAACGCTCTTTGTAAAGGGAGACGAGGATTCGGATCCGCATAAAGCTCTTAAAATGAGCACATATGTAAGTGGAACACTTGTAATCGCAGGCGCATTCTTTATGAGCAGAATGTTCTTTGGCAATCTTAAGGCATTCTTTGCTATAGCTGCAGGATTGGTAGTCGGACTTGTTATCGGACAATTGACTGAAATATATACTTCAGGCGACTATAATTCAGTTAAAAAGATTGCAATGCAGTCTGAAACAGGACCTGCCACAACAATAATCAGTGGTTTGGCAGTAGGAATGTTTTCAACCGCGGCGCCGATTATTGCAATAAGCGTTGGAATACTCATAGCTTTTCAATTCATGGGACTTTACGGAATCGCCTTGGCTGCAGTAGGAATGCTTTCGACCGCAGGTGTAACTGTTGCTGTAGACGCTTATGGTCCTATTGCAGATAATGCAGGCGGAATTGCTGAAATGTGCGAGTTGCCAAATGACGTAAGAAATATTACAGACAAGCTTGATGCAGTTGGGAACACAACGGCCGCAATTGGCAAAGGTTTTGCTATAGGTTCGGCTGCGCTCACAGCTTTGGCTTTGTTCGCATCATATGCAACAGTTGCTGAAGTTACTGAAATAAGCATACTTGATCCAAGAGTTGTAGTTGGATTGTTTGTAGGCGGAATGCTGCCATTCCTTTTCTCGGCAATGACGATGGAATCTGTAGGAAAAGCAGCATTTGAAATGATAGAAGAGGTTAGACGTCAATTTAAGGAAATACCGGGAATTATGGAAGGGGAAGCAAAACCCGAATATGCAAAGTGCGTAGATATTTCAACAGCTGCGGCACTTAGAGAAATGCTTGTTCCTGGAATAATGGCAGTAATTGCGCCGATAGCAATGGGCTTGCTGCTTGGACCGGAAGCTCTTGGAGGTCTTTTGGCAGGCGCTCTAGTAACAGGTGTTCTTATGGCTATATTCATGGCTAACGCAGGTGGCGCATGGGACAATGCAAAGAAATATATTGAAGAAGGAAACCACGGAGGAAAAGGAAGCGAACCTCACAAAGCTGCTGTTGTCGGCGATACAGTTGGTGACCCTTTTAAGGATACATCCGGGCCTTCGATAAATATTCTTATAAAACTCATGACAATCGTAGCGCTAGTGTTTGCGCCGCTCTTTGTTAAAATGGGTGGAATGCTGTTTTAATTCATGAGTTGAAATAAATAAGCTTTTAAAGCTCTCTTTCATAATGAAGGGGAGCTTTTTATATCTTGATATGCAAATTCAATTCTAATAATTGGTAAAAGGTTAAATTGTTAGGTATAATGGAATGACAAATAAAAGAAAAGGGTGTGATTGACATTTTAATTGAAAAAGATGTGATTTTACAATTAATGAATGAGAAAGCATACAAACCTATGAAGGAAGACGAACTTGTAAAAACTTTCCAGGTAGAGGGCAAGAATATTGGAAAATTCATAACATATTTGGATGAATTGGTTGAAGAAGGTCTAATAATGAAGACAAGGCACGATAAATACGCTTTGCCTGAAAAGTTGAATTTGGTTGTCGGCAAGCTCGACATGACAAAGAACGGATATGGCTTTGTGGTTTCAAAAACCGTAAAAGAGGACATATTCATTCCTGCAAGCAGAATAAACGGAGCTATGAATGGAGATACTGTAATTGCGCGAATATTAAGCAAGGGAGCTTTCAATAAAAAAACAGAAGGTGAGATTGTTAAAATAAGCAAAAGAAACAACGAAGTTATAGTAGGTACATTTGAGGAAAACAGTAATTTTGGGTTTGTAGTTCCTGATGATAAAAAGATGAATACCGATGTTTTTATACCAAAAAAAGAAGCTATGAACGCAAAAGCAGGACACAAGGTTGTAGCTTCGATAACCGCATGGCCCGCGGCAGGTAGAAACCCCGAAGGCAAAATAGTTGAAATTCTCGGAGACAAAGACGATATTGGAACCGACATACTTTCAATCATAAGGCGTCACCAGCTTCCTGAGGAATTTCCGAAAAAAGTGCTTGATGAAGCACAAAGAGTTGAGGAAGCTGTAAGCGAAACTGAAATTGAGGGCCGAAGAGATTTGCGAAAGGAAAGAATCGTCACGATAGACGGTGCTGACGCAAAAGACCTCGACGACGCGGTCTCTATAAAAAAAATCAAAAACGGAGACTTCTTGCTTGGAGTCCATATTGCGGATGTCACCCATTATGTCGCAGAAGGCGCCAAGATGGATAAAGAAGCTCTAAAAAGGGCGACAAGCGTATATCTTGCCGACAGGGTAATTCCCATGCTCCCAAAGAGGCTTTCAAACGGTATATGCAGTTTGAATCCCAAGGTAGACAGATTGACCTTGTCAGTAGAAATGCAAATAGACAAAAAAGGAAAATTGGTCAAGTATGATATTTTCGAGAGCATAATCAATTCTTCCGAGAGAATGACATACAAAGATGTCACTGCTTTGCTTGAAGGGGAAAAGAGCTTTGAATTGCAAAAGTATGAATACGTCAGGGGCATGTTTGAAGACATGAGAGAACTTAGCGCAATTATTCGTAAAAACCGGGAAGACAGGGGCGCTATAGATTTTGATTTGCCAGAGGCTAAAGTAATTTTAAACGAAGACCGCGAAGCGGTTGATGTAGTTGTAGAGGATAGAACTGTTTCTCATAAAATGATTGAGGATTTTATGCTTGTTTGTAATGAAACCGTTGCAGAGCATATATTTTGGTTGAAGATACCATTCGTTTACAGGGTTCATGAAATGCCTGAAATAGAAAAACTTGAGAATTTCAACAATCTGGTCCACAATCTGGGATACCATATAAAAGGAATTGGAACAGAGGTGCATCCGAAAGCGCTTAGAGACCTGCTAGAAAAAGTCAAAGGGCACAAAGAAGAGCTGTTTGTCCATACATTGATGTTGCGCTCTTTGAAACAAGCCCGCTATTCCGAGGACAACCTTGGACATTTCGGCTTGGCGGCAAAGTATTATACTCATTTCACGTCTCCCATAAGGAGATACCCAGATTTGCAGATTCACAGGATAATAAAGGAATATCTTAAAGGAGGCATTCCAGAAGGACGAAAAAAAGCCCTGTCTGCAATAGTAAAAAATACTGCTGAAAGGTCATCCGAAAGAGAAAGAATTGCAATGGAAGCTGAAAGGGACACAGACGACCTCAAGAAGGCGGAATATATGAGTCATCACGTGGGCGAGGTTTTCGACGGAATAATTACCTCGGTAACATCCTTCGGTTTTTTTGTACAATTGCCTAATACCATAGAAGGATTGGTAAAGGTGGCTTCTTTAGATGATGATTATTATAATTACGACGGAGAAAATATGGTGTTTACAGGCGAAAGGACAGGCAAGAGATACAGGCTTGGAGACGAGGTAAAAGTGCTTTTGATTCGTGTGGACGTACCGCAGGGGGAAATCGATTTTGAGCTCGAGGAATTGAAATAAGGCATCAAAAATGGTAAAATAGAGTTGAGCCTCCCGGATAGCTTTCGGGAGGTATTGACTGAAAATATACAATAAGGAGACCATAATGAAAAAGAAATTCGCTGTCATAGGGGCGATTTTGGAAAGACCCAAGGAAACCCAACACATATTCAACGACAATGTTGCTGAATACAAGGGGATTATAAAAGGTCGAATGGGAATACCCTATGAAGATGCAGGAGTTTCAGTCGTATCCATTATTGTTTTCGGCACAATGGATGAAATAAACGGATTGACAGGTAAACTTGGCAATATCAAGGGAATAAGCGTTAAAACATCGATTTCAAAAAAAAATTTCAATGATGAGGCTTAAAAAAAAACAAAGACATGAAATTTCGGAAGCAGGTGGACCATGAATGAAATGAAGGTTTTGGCAAACAACAGAAAAGCAAGGCATGATTATTTCATTGAGGAAACCTACGAAGCAGGAATGGTTTTAAAAGGCACGGAGGTCAAATCGATACGTATGGGAAGAATAAACCTTAAGGAAGGCTATGCCGAGATTCAAGGCGGCGAGATTTATCTTTTAGGTGTTCATGTCAGCCCGTATGAAAAAGGAAACATATTCAATACCGATCCTTTGAGGCCAAAAAAATTGCTTTTGAATAAAAGGGAAATAAGAAAACTTACTGGGTACACAACTCAAAAGGGATTAACACTAGTACCGCTTAGAATATATTTGAATGAAAAGGGACTAGTTAAGATTGAACTTGGCGTAGGGAGAGGGAAAAAGCTCTATGACAAGAGGCAAACAATTGCCAAGAAGGATGCAGAAAGAAGAATGCAGAAGGAAATGCGAAGATCCCAAAGGGGAGAATGACAAGGGGGCGTACAGGTTTCGACGGGGGTATGGAGCATTGAATAGCGAGCTGTGGTTTGTCTGGTGCCACATTAAAAAACTTGGCAAAAAATATAAACGCAGATAATAAAGTAGCACTAGCCGCGTAATGCGGCTCATCCTGCCACGGCCTACCCGCCGCCGCAGCTATAGGATGTCGATATGCGGGGATCCAGTTTAAGGGTTGTCCCGACCTTTTGCTGAAACAATTGGGACTGGCGGATGAAGCAGCTTGTCATTGGGCGGCTTCGGATGCGAGAAATAAATCAATGACTGTGCTCGGAGAAGTTTAATGTAAAGTGCTTTCGGACGCGGGTTCGATTCCCGCCGCCTCCACCAAAAAATTATCGTATGAATGAGGAAAAGCCACTCTTAACAGGGTGGCTTTTAATGCGTATGATTGTAATTGATATGGAACTACTAGTTTGGCAGGGCGTAAATAATTAATGTAAGTGTGTTATATAAAAGGATGATAATTTCATGTTTTGATTCCTTTATGTTATAGTTATGTCTGAAAAGGAGGGGATTCTTGATGATATATATATTCGGGCATAAAAATCCGGACACAGACTCCATTTGCTCTGCAATTGCACTGTCGAGGCTGAAAAACAAGCTGGGAATTGAAAGCAAAGCGTGCGCGCTTGAAACAATAAATAAGGAAGCGGAATATATTTTAGGAAAGTTTGATGTTGAGCGTCCTGAAATAATTGAAGACATAAAAATGGAAGTAAAGGATTTGGATTACGAGGATATTTCTTTTGTAGGTCCTCAATCATCCATATTGCAGGCTTTTGAGATAATGGAAAAAGAAAAGGTCAAGATACTTCCAGTATGTGATGATAATTCTTGCCTGCTTGGAATAATTACAATGAAGGACATAGCAATGGGTTTGATACAAAACGACGAAAGACGGCTGAAGACCCATATGAATAATATAATTTACGACTTGGACGGCAAAATGCTAGTCGGACAAATGGAAGAGGTGGATGGACAAATAATTGTTATGGCTTTCTACCACAAGACATTGGAAAAAAACACAATGCTTGATTCCGGATGGATAAGTATTGTCGGAGACAATTATGAGAATATAGAATTCTGCATACGTTCGGGGGTGCAGCTTGTAGTAGTTACGGGAAGCCATGAAATTCCGGACAATTTGTTGGAACTGGCCGATAGAATGAATGTTCCTGTAATGTCGGTATTGCCCGACACATACATGACATCAAAGAAAATAAATCAATGCACATATGTTTCTTCTATAATGAGAAAAAATGAAATTTGCGCGCTTAAGGAATATGAATATCTTGAAGACGTATACAAGAGGATGGGTGAACATCGCCATTCATATTATCCCATAATAGACAACAATGACAAATATGCGGGATTCATAGGCAGAAACCAGCTTATGAATCCCAAGAAGAAGCAGGTCATAATGGTAGACCACAATGAATACTCACAAAGCGCTCCAGGGATAGAGGAAGCCGAAATACTTGAAGTTGTTGACCATCACAAAATAGGGGACATAAGGACCAATTTGCCCATTTCATTCAGAAATATGCCTGTAGGGAGTACATGCACAATAATATATAAGATTTACAGGGAACTCGGTTTAAAACCCGAGGAGGATATTGCCGGGCTCTTGCTTTCAGGCATAATATCCGATACTTTGAATTTCAAGTCCCCAACAACTACTTCAGTTGATCTTGATGTAGTAAAAGAATTGAATAAAAAATTGGATATGGACATCGAAAGCTATGCCGAGGAGATGTTCAAGGTGGGTACGTCTCTTGAGGGTCTTTCTATGGAAACGATTTTTTACCGCGACTTCAAAACCTTTGAAATAGGAAATAAGACTTCAGGCGTAAGCCAGGTAATGACAATGGACATAGATAGTCTTATGGACAAGAAGAGTGAAATGATTGAGTTCATAAAAAAGGAGCACGAAGCCAACGGATACATGACAACGCTGATGGTTATAACGGACATCTTGAAAGAGGGTTCTACGCTTTTTTACAGGACTGAAATAGAAGGGCTTATTGGGGAGGCCTTCGGTATACCCGAAAAGCAGGGAATGTTTGTGCCTGGTGTAATTTCACGCAAGAAGCAAGTTGTTCCAAAATTGATGGAGGCGCTTCATAGGATGGGGGGCTTGTAAAAATAATAATTTGCACATGGCAACATTAAAGTGTATAATTCAAGAGTTGACTATAATCAAATGCATGAAAAGGATGGAAAAATGAAGCAAAAAATTATTAATATAGCAGTGATAGCTCACGTAGATGCAGGTAAATCGACACTTGTTGACGGACTCCTCAAGCAGAGCAATGTTTTCAGAGAAAACGAGGAAGTCAGAGACTGCATAATGGACAGCAATGATCTGGAACGCGAGAGGGGTATCACAATTTACTCGAAAAATTGCGCTATCGAGCATGAAGGCGTTAAAATCAATATTGTGGACACACCGGGACATGCCGATTTTTCTTCGGAAGTCGAAAGGATAATGAAAACCGTCGATACGGCTATATTGCTTGTGGATTCAAGCGAGGGACCTATGCCTCAAACCCGTTTCGTTCTGAAAAAGGCATTGGAACATGGGCTTAAACCGATACTTTTTATAAACAAAATAGATAAGAAGGACCAGAGGGCTGAAGAAGTAGTTGATATGACATTCGACCTTTTTGCCGACCTTGGAGCAAATGACGAACAACTTGATTTTCCGATTGTTTATGGTGTTGCCAGAGACGGAATTGCAAAAAGAGAGATGGAAGACGAAAGTGAAAACCTGAATCCACTCTTCGATTTGATACAATCGCATGTAAATCCCTATCCGGATAGGAATGATGAGCCTTTGCAAATTCAAATCTCATCGCTTGACTACGATGACTATGTAGGTCGTTTGGGTATAGGTCGCGTTAGAAAGGGTAGTGTTAAAAAAGGACAAACGGTATCTGTCGCAAAAAGGGACGGAAGAATTGAACAGGTTAAGATTGTCAATCTTTATATCAATGAGGGGCTTAAGAGAGTTGAAGCTTTGGAAGTCGGAAGTGGCGAAATAGTTACGTTGGCGGGTATATCGGATATTTCAATAGGCGAAACAATTTGCTTGCCCGGACAAGTTGAACCTTTGGAAATGATTGAAATAGAAGAGCCAACACTGTCCATGAACTTTTATGTAAATGACTCACCATTTGCAGGGCAAAGCGGTAAATACCTTACATCAAGGCATTTGAAAGCTCGTCTGGAAAGAGAACTTGAAGTAAATGTGGGACTAAGAGTAGAAGAACTCGAAGGCAAGGACGGATTCATAGTATCAGGAAGGGGAGAACTTCATCTTTCAATACTTCTCGAGAACATGCGAAGAGAAAAGTACGAAATGTCGGTGTCTAAACCGGAGGTCCTCATGAGAAATATTGACGGAGTACGCTCGGAACCCGTCGAAAGAGTTCTGGCCACGATGCCTGAAAGCTATGGCGGAACCGTCATTTCAAAGTTGAATGAGCGCAAGGGAGTAATGAATGCCATGAACACCGAAAATGGATATGTAAAAGTGGAGTTCGCTGTTCCAACAAGGGGTCTTCTTGGATTCAGAAGTGAATTCATAAACGACACCAGGGGAGAAGGAACATTGGTTCGTTCATTCCAGGATTACCAACCGTATTTTGGAGAGATAGCAGGAAGAAAGAACGGAGTTCTTGTAGCTCAGCAGAGAGGCTCAACAATGGCTTATTCGCTCTTTAACCTTGGAAAGAGGGCTACTATGTTTGTAGAACCTGCAATTGACGTTTACGAGGGTATGATAATAGGGATGAACAGCCGGCAGGACGATATGGTTGTTAATCCCTGCAAGAATAAGAAACTCACAAATACAAGGGCATCGGGCAGTGACGATGCAGTAAAGCTGCAGAATCCAAAGAAATTCACATTGGAAGAGGCCCTCGAGTTTATAGAAATAGACGAGCTGGTTGAAATAACACCGGACGCCCTGAGGCTGAGAAAGAAAATCCTTAACGCAAACGACAGGATGAAGGCTGGAAAAGATTCAAAGACAGTATAAAAAAACCATAAAGGAAACGCGGAGCCTTCGCATTATGCGAAGGCTTTATTAATCACCCTTAAAACATGGTGTTTTAAATGGTAGAAAAAGGATATATTAAAAATAAGATTGAAAATATTTGATGAACATATTTAACAAAATTGTTTTTAAAGAGTAAATTTGGATATATATAATATACCGATATTAGACATATAATTTAAATGAGCAGAGAGCAATAAACGTACAATAAATTTGAATACAATGAAATGTCTCTCGTACTTGGGCACTTGAGGGATATGGAGTCGGTAGTGCAACCGGTCTTATTTATATAAGGTTGGTTATTGTTTTTTCATAAATAAATACAGCTTACACATAGAAGGCAAAATAATTCGACGCAGGTCATACATATAGCCGAAGGCTGAAGCAATCCCGGGGATAAGTGGGGTTGCTTTTTGCATAAATAACAAA
>CAZXWC010000006.1:0-46243 GCA_964644525.1 uncultured Peptostreptococcaceae bacterium | reverse complement strand
GAAATCATTAATATACCTCCATCTTGTATTTGCTAGAATCATTATACTATAAATCACTTTAATTTCATATTTCAATTAATTCTTTGGTGGAATTGGAGAGAATTTCAAAGCCTTCATCCCTGACTACAAGCAAATCCTCAATTCTTACACCGAATTTTCCCGGCAAGTATATACCGGGCTCGTCAGTTACCACCATTCCGCTTGACAGGCTGTCATCGTTTCCGGGAGAAAGCCTTGGACTCTCGTGAACATCCAGGCCAACTCCATGTCCGAGTCCGTGGCCGAAAAAGTCTCCGTATCCATTCTCAATTATAATATCTCTGGCAATCTTGTCAACAGAACTGGCCAAGGCCCCGTTTCTTATGTATTCAAGAGCCTTTTTCTGAGCCTTGAGCACTATGCCGTAGACTGATTTTTCCTCTTTGCTTGCCGCCCCCAAATGGACGGTTCTCGTCATGTCCGAGCAATAGCCCTCATATACGCAACCGAAATCCATTGTTATGAATTCGCCTTTTTCGACAATTTTGTCGGTGGCTGTTCCGTGGGGCATGGAAGACCGTGCGCCGCTTGCAACGATTGTTTCAAATGAAAGTCCCGATGCTCCATTCCTTCGCATGAAGAACTCGAGCTCGAGTGCTATTTCATTTTCCGAGAGTCCCGGCCGTATGAATTTGATAATATGTGAGAACGCCTTGTCGGCAATTTTTGCGGCATATGATATATTTTCGATTTCAATATTGTCTTTGACAATCCTCTGGCTGGCAATAATGTCGTCAAGACCGACGAGGACGGCGTTTTTGAGGCTTTTTTCGAGTTTTACCTGGAATGCCATGGTTACATGGTTTCCTTCGACAAAAAGCCTGTTTGGACGCCTTTCGGCAAGAAAGTCGAATACCGTATGGTCATTCGATGTCTCAATAACTTCGAATCCCTTGCACTGCTTCTTTGCCTGCTCGACATACCTTGAATCGGTAAGAAAATAATCATTTCCGGAATCGGAATATATGAATCCCGAAGTTCCCGTGAATGAGGCGTAGTATCTCCTGTTGGCTTTTCCATAAATCAAAACTGAATCGCCTTCGCGATTCAAGATTCGATTAGTTAGTATTTCAATTCGTTTTGTCATACAGCGCCTCCAAAACGGCAACCCAATGGATGTAGTTTAAACCAGTAATATAAAATCACTGGTTTATGTTTATTTCCTTCCATGTTGTGCCGCATTCTGCATCAATCTTTTCAAGAATTTCTATTCCGTTATTGTCAGCTTCAATTTCTTCCTCGTCGATAATGGTGTATGAAGTAGTAATTTCAAAACAAAGCTCTATGCTTCGCTTTGCCGACTTGTACGTGGCAGCGACAGCAAGTTCGATGGTGAGTTCATCCGGAGCTTCGGAATCATCATATTCAATGCTTTTTACTGACAGTGAATAGTCTTCCGGGCTAAAATCGGTTGCAAATTTCAAATCTGTGGCTTCTATGTTTTCCAATCCATAGTCGCTGTTTTCAGAACTGCCATCTTTCACATGTTCCAGAAAAGTATCATATGCATCATCTTTCAAATCATTTTTTAATTTATAGCTTTCAGCCTCTATTTCCATAATGTATACAGAAGAATTGCCATTGATTTCATTTTCTGCCGAGTTGGCCGCGTTTTCAATTATCACCTCTACCGTTGCCGCCATTTTTTCAGCCACTCCGTCCGCCAAATAATATGCAGCATTATAATCGTTGCTGTTATTTGTAATCTTAAAATTCGTCATTGCGACTGAAATCAAAGCAGAGCCAAGTATGCTCAAAATAAAAAGAATTAGCAATGTGAAAATCAGAGCCGAACCCGACTGGTCATTATTCTTTATGATTTTCATTGTCTCACCCCGTTAGCCTTACTCTGCCCTTACCATTGTCGAAAAAGTCTCCAAAACCCTTGTGCTTCCTTCAAAGGGGTCATAGCCCCATACCCTTACGGTAAGGCTGCGCAGTCCCGAACCGCCTGATTCTCCCGAACTTACGGTTTCTTGAGAAAAATCGCCAAATTCAACATTATCATTAGGATTTTCCTTTATATATGCGTCATACTCGACTTTATTGCTGGTTAAGTCAAGGTTTACATGCGTGCATTTCACATTGATATACAAATCATTATCATTATCTGTATCATTTTCTACGGTTATTTTCCATCTCTTGCTTTTAGAACTATCCTCGTCCCATAAAATCTTGAGGAGAAAATAATCCTCGTCTGATGAATCGTCTATTATGTCGTCTCTATCGTAGGTAGCAATCTTTTGGTAGTTATTACCGTTTCCAGTCCCACTTATCCATATATAAATATGCCCGCTGTCGCTAGTGAATTTTATTCTGCAACTGTTACTGTTTGAATTTAAAACCTCAAAAACTTCGCTGCCTTCTTCCGAATACAAACCCTTGAACGAAAAAGCTTTGTCTACTTTATTACTTGACTCGGTAAACTTAATCGTTATCATTTCGTCCTCGCCACTGTATCCGTCCTCTTCCGTCTCTTCTGTCTCTTCTCCTGAATCAACCGGCAGTGAAACCTGTTCACCGTAATCAATTTCTGCTGAAAACCCATCGTACTGAGAGCCAATCAGTTCCCCCAAATCGATTGCTCCTCCCGTGGTCCATAAATCTTCCACTTCGAAAATTTGAGGATTATTTTTAATCTCGCCAACAATGTGCTCAGCTAGTCGGTTTGCGGTCATTTCGTTTTTAGAGCGTATATTTATTTTTGCCGCATTGGAAAACACTCTAAAAAAAGGCACAATCAAAATTGAAAGCACAGCTATACTTACTACCAGTTCAACCAGCGTAAAGCCTTTTTCATTTTTCATGGCGTCTCCTTGCAAGTTTTGTTTCGTTTATTTATCATTGGCCTGCAATTATTCTTACTTGCCCAGCTTTTGCCTCATAGCCGAAATATTCATTTGATCCCAAAACATTTATTATTACAGGGATTTCAGTTCCGTTTTCAATGACCAAAAAAGCTCCCGGTATTTCAGCTTGCACATCGTCTTGCCTCGGGTAAACATTTATATAAATGCCTTCATCCGATGGAGTGAAGCTTTCGTATTCATCACTTTTAAAAGGAAAAGCTGATGTTTTATTTTCCAGCCTGTAAAAATATTCACTTTGCTCTTTCTTTATTTGTATTCTCAATTCTTCAGCCTCTTTTGAATTGCTGTATATTGCTGTGTAATTATATGGTGTTTTGCCAAAGGTTACAGTTGGAAAATCGTCCCTGTCCGCATCCAGAAAAATGTAAAAATCAGACCTGTTGAATTCCTTCATATCCGGCTTATAATTGTAGATTGATGAATATTCAGGCTCATCAGCAAACAAATCCTGTTTACCATAAGCACTGGCAACATCCCAAAAAAGTTCATTAATCTTTCCGTCCTCGTAGAAAGGAAAACTCAAAGTGACTCCGCCTTGAATTATCTCATCCATTCCGTTTTCCGAATCGCCTGCAAACATTTCAAGTCCATGAATTCCAATAAGTCTCTTGTTGCTCTCTATGGAAGCCATAAATGATTTCAGGTTATTATATGTGCCTGAAAGGCTTATGTCAACATCGAACTGCTTTATCTCCAATCCCATTTCACCGCTGTTATCACCACTATCGCTTTGAATTTGAGGACCCACAAGTTGCCCGCTCTTTTCATACTCTGTCAACAAGTTTTCAATTGTAGCCCCTTTTACAGCAGCCTTATCCGAACCATCTGACAATTCCCCAACCGAGAAGCTAATATTTGTCGCCTCTATATTAAATTCCTCGAGTGCTCTTTCCAAATACAACATTATTTCCTCCTGATAAATTTGAACAGGAAGAAGCCTGTCGATTTCACTGGATTTCAGTTTCATAGCCTTTAAAACTTCCACAAACTTATCATCATTTTTGACGCTTTCGTCAATCTCTTCATAGAAATTTTTACCATTTGATATTGATTCATCAAGCTCTTCTATTTGCTCGAGCTTGGGTAGATAAACAAATCGGTATAAAAGTGAAAATATCCCAATGACAAGCAGTACTGTCAAAAGATTTTTTTCTCGTTTAGATAGAGCCATCTTCACCGCCTCCATCCATTCTGAATTTACAACTCATCGAAAAGTACACAATCCTTTTATTATCCTCGTTTTCATAGTTTTCCGATATGGATTCAACAGCAACGTATGAAAACAAATCCTCCTCTTTCAAATTGTGCAGATATTCAGCGACAGACTTCTGAGAATCTGCACTCCCAGATAAAGAAAGTTCCGAGCCATTCTTGCTTATGCTATTTAAAAAAACCTTTTTAGGCATATTGTTTTCAAGTGAATTCAACACAGGAATAACCTTGGGAGAAATCAATTCGAATCTCATCACTGCATCTGACTTTGCCTCTATTCTTGACTTTATGATGTGAATGGTTTGTTGCTCGTTCTCATCCTCGGTAATTTTATTGATTTGCGTTTCAATCAACGATTTTTCTTCCAACTTTTTAACAATAACACCATCAAGCCAAAAATTATACCCGTAAGCTCCGAAAACAAATAAGGTTATAACTAATGCATATAAAATTATTTTCAGATTTTTCTTTTTGCTAGAGACAATATCTTCAGGAAGCAGATTCATTTGTTTCTCGAGATAATCGCGAATAGAAGGCATTTTTTTCGAAACGCCGAATATCTTCAATGGCGCCCCCCCCTCAGAACAGCTCCAATAGCCGGAACAAGCTTGCCAATGTTTTTTATTGTTTCAGGAGAAACATCTTTTGGAATAACAATTTTTTCAGGCATTTTGAAATATTCCACATCAACGCCCAAAATTCCTTGCAGATAAGTATCCATTTCTTTTATCGCCGACCCTCCGCCAAGCAAAACCACCTTGTGGATTATTCCTGAAACCTTCCTGGTTCTGAAAAAATTTATTACTCTTGATATTTCCGTGCCCACAGAATCGCAAAAGTCATTCATTATGACTGGTTTTTTGAAATCAAACCCGCTCAGGCTGTCTGTGTCAAATAAGTCCTTGTTCAAAGCAAGGCTGGATTCAATCTTTTTTTGTTCAGCATCTTTCCACTCGATATGGCTTTCCATAGCGTAGGACCTTGTAGCTTCATCCCCTCCCAAATCAGAGTTGAAACTTGCAAAGTACTTGTTGTTCTTAAAAATCGTAAGATGAGACATCCTTGCGCCTATGTCAACAAACAAGACATTCTGACTAGGATACACATCGTAGTATTCCATGAATCTGCTTATGCAGTCGGAATATATTTGAACCGATTTGATGGCGAATCCGCATTTTTTCGCCGTTAAGACATAACTTTCAACTATCTCCTTGGGAACTGCAGCAACCAAAGCGTTAAGGCTTTCTTTGCTTTCATCTGTCCCAACATCCAGTATTCTGTAATCTACAACAAAATCTTCAACTGAATATGGGAGAAACTGTTCTATTTCAAATTTTGATATGTTACGCAATTCCTCAAGCCCGGCTTTTGGAAGAACTCTTTCTCGCAAAACCGTTTTGCTTGTATTTACTGACAGGCTTAAATTTTTTCTTTTAAACTTGTTTACCTTGAAAAGCTCTTTAATATACGGAGCTAAAACATTTCTGTCTATCGTGTCATTGGGTAAAAATACATTGTCTGGGGTATCAATCAAAAGGCACTTTCTAATGCTAAATTTGCCCATTGTGTAGTTGCCTGAAATCAGTTTTATTGAGTTTTTCCCTATCTCAAGACCAACAACCGTGTCCTTGAACATTCGATTATACCTCCATAATATTATATTTTATTGGTTCCTCAGGTACAACGATGTTTTTAAATCTATTGTCTCTCCATGTTTTGAACCTTCAAGCTTTAAATCAACACTGAGAAGATTCCCGGATGCAGATAATTCGACATCGAAAACTCCAATGTTTTCAGCTATCATATTTTTTGTACCATTTATTTCCTCGCTCAAGATCCCGTTATCAAGAGAATAGGCGTATGTAGCCCCGGCCAATTCAAGCTCTATGGTGTTGTTGTCCGCATCGATTTCCAAAGGCTCTTCACTTAGCCTTATCTGCTTTGTTATCCTTGAAAGGGCCAACTGGCCCGATTCCATCAATTCTATTCTTTCCTGTTCTCTGTAATAGGACCTCAAGCCACGAATGGAAATCATGGACAGGGGCGATACAAGAATTGCTATCAGGGCAATCGTCAGGACAAGCTCGATTATTGTTATGCCTTTTTTACCCAATATAACCCTGTCAATGCTTTTCAAATTCATATATCTTCACCCTTCCCGTTACCGGAAGAACAGTTATGGTATGCTTCTTTTTCCCGCATGATATGTGTATGCTTCCTCCGATTGATGGATTGCCCGAGCAACTGAACTTTATCTCGTTGCTGGTAAAACTGGTATAGTCAAGCTTTACAAAGGCCGGGTAGGGATCGCTTTTTATGATTTTTGTTCCCTGTTTTATATAAATCTTATCTGAAAAAGAACTGAAATAAAGCCGGGTTTCACGCCAATTCATCATTGACTGCCTTTGCGCATACCTTAAGTCGGAGACAATTATTCTGTCAAAGGTTTCAAGGTAATATGAATCTATAAGGTTCCTTACGCTTGGAACCGCTATGGTAAAAACTATAGACAAGACAAACACAATTACCACAAGTTCAATAATCGTATACCCATCACTGTCATTCACTTTTCTCGCCTCAACTCATCAAATTTATGTAAGCAGCTATCAGTTCATTATACCACATAATGATAATAAATGCGCTTATCGATATAAAAGGCCCAAATGGTATGTAGTCCTTCCTTGTGCGAATCCTGAAAGCAATGAGTAAAATTCCCACCACTCCGGCAAGAATAAATGTAAGAAACATGGCTGTTGCCGTCTTGTAAAGACCCAAAAAAATACCTATTACGGCAAAAAGCTTTATATCCCCACCACCCATTGCCCCTCGGCTTAGCACTGCAAGCAGAAACAAAAAACCTCCTCCAGCCAAAAATCCGTAAAAAGCGTCAAGCGGAGTCAAATCGCTTGAAATAAAAAGAAATATTATGGCCGCGGCAAGACCGAAAAGGTTGAGCCTGTCGGGTATTATTCTGTGGTCCATGTCAATGAATGCCACACAGACGAGAATGCATGAAAGAGTTGCGTACTTTGCAAATTCAACAGAAAGGCCGTAACGCCAAAAAAGGAGCACAAACAAAAAGCCTGTCAACAGCTCCACCATTGGATATCTCGCTGAAATTTTCGCCCCGCAGTGGCGGCACCTCCCCCTCAAGATGACATAACTTAAAATCGGCACCAAGTCGATGGCTCCAAGCCGGGTCCCGCAGGTCCCGCAGCTTGAGGGCGGGCTGATTATGGATTCTTCTTTTGGAATGCGAAAGATTACGACGTTTAGAAAACTGCCTATTATGAGTCCTGAAAACAATGCGTAAGGCATGGCGTCCCTCTTTTGAAATAGTATTTTTGAAACTCTAAATAATCTTTTTACCAAAGAGTCGGCCCCTTGAAGAAAGGGCCGACTCTTTGGTAATTCTTTCTTTTATTCAAAACAGATTAATCTTAGTCCGCGTCGTCCGCGTCCGTGCCCGTAATTTTTCCGTCATCATCGATAGTCGGTGCAGCAATGATTCCTGTCTCATCAATTTTCCAAGTGAGTGTGTCCAGAGCAGCATTACTTGTGAGTTGAAATTTCGCTCCATCTTCAATATAATCTTTGTCTGTAGGATTAGTTATTACGCCATCAGTGATAGTAAATGCAACATTATCAGACACACCATCATCTGCAACATCAATCGCAACGGCTGTTTGCATGGCGGCAAAGGTCGCCTTGTCTGCAGATTCTTTGGCACTTTGCGTGAAGTTTCCAAGCCTTGGTATTGCAACTGCGGATAAGATTCCAAGAACCGCTATGACCACAATAAGTTCTATAAGCGTAAAGCCTTTGTCATTGTTCATTGTCTTGTAAAAAAACTTTAACATAAATATTCCTCCCTGTATTTTGTATGTTTTCAAATGTAAACTTATATTAAATTATACCATACTCTCTTCCATTTTCAATGCATTTTTTGTTAAATTTTTATTTTTAGCCAATATATTGGTACATGTCAAACATAGGCATTACAACCGCCAATATTATCATTCCTACTATGATGGCAAGAACCACTATTATCAAAGGCTCAAGCAGTGTTGTCATGTTTTCTATGGCTGAATCAACCTCTCCATCATAGTAGTCGGCTGTCTTTGCAAGCATGGCATCCATAGAGCCGGACTCTTCGCCTATCCTGAGCATAGATATCAGCACGGGCGGGAAAACATTTAGCTCGCTTAGGGGACCTGTTATGCCCCCGCCCTTTCTTATGTTGTCCATTGAGCGGTTTATTCCCTTGGATATTACGGCATTTCCTATAACCTTATGAACTATTTCCATAGCCTCTATTATATTTATTCCGCTCATCAACAATCTTGAAAGAGTTCTAGCGAAACGGCTTGTGGCAACCTTTCTGTTTACATTTCCAAATATAGGCATTTTCAGCTTTATTGCATCTATCCTGTAGCGTCCCGCTTCTGTTCCATAATATCTTCGGTATAAGAAACCTGTCAAGAAAATGACCGCCAAAAAAACATACCAATAATTTCGAAAGGCCGAGCTGGCACCCAAAAGGATTTTGGTAGGAAGCGGAAGCTCAGCTCCAAAGCTTGAAAACATGGTTATGAATGTCGGCAATACGTAGGTAATAAGGAACCATATTACTAAAAAAGCTATTATGCATACGATCATAGGGTACATCATTGCATTTTTGATTTTATCCTGAAGCTTAGCCTCTTTTTCGTAATGGTCCGCCATTCTTCCCATAACCGCGTCAAGCTGTCCTGAAACCTCTCCCGTTTCAACCATATATACAAGCATGTCCGGAAAAACATCCTTTTTCTTTTTCATAGAGCTGGAAAGAAGGCTTCCCTTCTGAACCTCCTCACACACGAAATCCATCGCCCTTCCAAGGCGCTTGTTTGTACTCTGCTTTTTAAGAAGCTCAAGCGATTCCACTATGGGTATGCCTGCGTCGAGCATAGAATAAAACTGCCTGCAAAACAGTGCAAGTGTCTTTGTGTTAACCCTTGGCGCTAAGCGAAAGCCTATTGAAATATCCCTGTCGTTTTCAGGATTTATTTTCATAGGGTATATGTTTTGTTTTCTAAGCATTCCAGATGCAATTTCGACAGATTCAGCACTTATTACTCCCTTTAAAATCTCCCCGGAAAGCGTTTTGCCGATGTATTTGTAGTTAGGCATAAGTTTCTCCTTAAATGTGCATACTCAAAGATTTCTTGTCGACGCAATGCGCCATTGCCTCGTCATAAGTAATTAGATTTTTTTTATAGAGACCCATAATGTAATTATCCATGCTTATCATACCCTCTGCGCCACCCGTCTGTATGCTGCTCATAAGCTGATGTGTCTTTCCTTCCCTAATATTGTTGTGTATGGCCTTGTTTCCTATCATAACTTCGCAGGCAACTATCCTTCCCCCATTGTCACTTCTTTTGAGAAGCTGCTGTGACAATACTCCATTTAAAACATTTGCCAGCTGCACCTTTATTTGTTGATGTTGCGAGGACGGAAAAACATCGATTATTCTCTCAACTGTGGACGCCGCACCGTTGGTGTGGAGGGTGGAAAGCACAAGGTGTCCTGTCTCGGCAGCCGTAATTGCTATCTGCATGGTCTCAAGGTCCCTCATTTCGCCCACAAGTATTATGTCCGGATCTTGCCTCAATGCTCCCCTTAAAGCATTTGCAAATGAAAGGCTATCGTTTCCTATTTCCCTTTGGTCAATTATGCATCCCTTGTGCCTGTGGAGAAATTCTATAGGATCTTCAAGTGTTATTATATGGGCTGTCTTGTGATTGTTTATAAAATCTATCATAGATGCCAATGTGGACGACTTTCCTGAACCCGTAGGCCCTGTAACGAGAAAAAGGCCTCTCTCTTTCATAGCCATTTCCCTCAATACATCGGGAAGATTGAGTGTCTCCAAGTTCGGGGTTTCAAAGGGTATGGGTCTTATGGCAATCGATATGCTACCCCTTTGCCTGTAAGCATTTATTCTGAATCTGCCCTTTTTTTCAAGCGAATATGAAAAGTCAACCTCACCTTTTTCTTGTAGTGTTTTCTTCTGCGATTCGCCCAGTATGTTTAATGCGAAGGCCTCTGTTTCGGAAGGCTTTAATGGACTTATTCCTTCCATCTTTTGAAGAGCTCCGTTCACTCTGAATATCGGAGGCACTCCTACGGTTATATGTATGTCCGATGCTTTTTTTTCAAACGCTTTTATGAATACGTCGTTAAACACAAAATCATCCTCCAATCGAATATGCCACTTTTATATACTCATCAATCGTCGTTATGCCAGAAAGCACGAGGTTTAAAGCGTTCGTTTTAAGCATTGTCATTCCATTCGTAATGGAATAGTCAGTTATTTCATCTGTAGGCAAGCCTTTTATCACCATGTTTCTTATGACCCTGTCCATTATCATTATTTCATGTATGGCCGTTCTTCCTCTGAAACCAGTTCCGGAACAATACGAACACCCTTGTCCCCTGTAAAGCTTAAGGCTCCTATCCTTTGGTTGACCTAGAATATCCAGGTCCGTTGATTCAGCCATATATGCTTTTTTGCACATTGGGCAAATTATTTTTACAAGCCTTTGCGCTATTACCCCTGATATGGACGATGCTACAAGATAGGGAGCTATCCCCATTTCTATCAGGCGGTCTATCGTGGCTGTTGCGCTATTGGTATGAATTGTCGAAAGAACAAGATGGCCTGTTATTGCAGCCCTTATTGCAATTTCTGCAGTTTCTGAATCTCTTATTTCTCCGACCATTATCACATCTGGGTCTTGCCTTAGCATGGACCTTAGTCCCTTAGCAAAGGTCAGTCCCGCTTTATTATTGACCTGGATTTGGTTAATTCCATGAACCTTGTACTCTACAGGATCTTCTATGGTTATTATATTTCTTTTGACATCGTTAATTTCACTCAACATAGTATAGAGCGTAGTGCTCTTTCCGCTCCCTGTAGGTCCGGTCAAAAGGATTATTCCATTGTTGGTTCTTACTAGCTTTTCGAAAAGCTCCATGTTTGCGTCAGAAAAACCCAATTCGGTTTTATCCTTTAGAAAATTCGACCTGTCAAGTATTCTTATTACTATTTTTTCTCCATAAATAGTGGGGGTTGTTGATATTCTAAGATCGTATTCCTGGCTATCCAGCTTGAATTCTATACGTCCATCCTGAGGAACACGCCTTTCTGCTATATTCATGTTAGCCATTATCTTTATTCTTGCTACTATTGCTCCATGGGTTTGCTTTGCCGGTTTCATTACTTCTCTAAGATCGCCGTCAACTCTGTATCGGATAACCAAAACATTTTCTCCAGGCTCTATATGTATATCACTCGCTTTGTTCTGAACTGCTTGAAGTATTATTGAGTTCACAAGCCTTACAATCGGCGCATTGTTTATTTCGTCAAGAATCGTTTCGTCTATATCTTCCTTTACAATGTCATATTCACGCTTAAAGTCTTCAACCGCCTTCTCGACGTTTTTGTTTCCATAATGTTTTCCTATAGCATCGATTATGTCTTGTCTCGAACTTATCACAGGCTTTACTTTAAGCGATGTTATTTTCCTCATATCGTTTATGGCAACTATGTTGAATGGATCGTTCATAGCTACTACAACCGTGTCACCTTCGATTTTTATTGGAATAAGAACATTTTCCCTCGCAAAAGATTCTTCTATTATCCCGGGAACCGAAGGCTCGATAAAATGTCTTTCCAGGTCTATGTAAGGAATTCCAAGCTGATACTCCAAAACCTCGTTCATTTCTTTGCTTTTTATATATTTCAAGTCAACAAGGATTTCACCAATCCTTTTACTGCTTGTTTTTTGTATTTCTATCGCTTCGGCTAATTGCTCTTCGGTTATTTTACCTATTTGCAGAAGCAAATCACCCAAGCGGACATTTTTTCTTATCATATTAAATCCTCCGATCCGATATTGAATATGTTGATTATGCCTTAAATATTAAATGATTTAAAATTGTTCATTCCTTTTCGGCATTTATCACAAGGGAACGCACCTTTGCCGCCATAATGTCTATCGCGACCTTGTTGTATCCACCCTCAGGTATGATTATATCAGCGTATTTTTTTGAAGGCTCAACAAATTGGTTGTGGGCAGGCTTTACTGTTAAGAGGTATTGTTTTGCCACTGATTCTAAAGTTCGACCCCTGTCTCTTATATCCCTTTTTATTCTTCTCAAAATTCTGACATCGGGATCCGTGTCTACAAAAATCTTTATATCGAGCAAATCTCTGAGCCTAGAGTCCTCAAGAAGCATTATGCCCTCAAGTATTATGATTTCTCTAGGCTCTACACGTACAGTCTCTTCTTTTCTATCGTGTATTGAAAAATCGTAAATGGGTTTTTCAATGGGATCAAAGGATATGAGTCTGTTCAAATGGTCTATGAGCAGATCAGTGTCAAATGCCAGGGGGTGGTCGTAATTCGTTTTTATTCTTTTTTCCATTGTAAGATGGCTCTGTTTTTTGTAGTATGCATCCTGTTGTATTATAAGTATGTTTTTCTCGGGAAGTGACCTGAAAATTTCTTTTGCAACGGTGCTTTTGCCTGAACCAGTGCCTCCAGTTATTCCGACAACAACAGCTCTTTTCATATCAATTGTCCTCCCTTTTTTTTCTGAGTATATCAAATGCCTTTACCGGCCGGTCCATAAGCAAAAACAGTTTTTGCTTTGGATGAGGGGCCTCTTCCACCGGGTTCATTTCGGAATCAAAAAGTTTTATCACCTGTTGAGTGAATGACTTAAAGCCCGGCTGCATCACTTCTATTTCATCGCCCGTGACAAATTTATTGCGCTGCTCTATTTGGGCCAGCCTTGTTTTTTCGTCATAAGCTATTACAGCTCCAATGAAGTCGTATGGACGATCATATGAAGCTGTATCGTATATTTGGGCTTTTGCGTCGGGCCTTCCTTCATAAAAGCCTCTTTCGTATTTGCGGTGGCTTGATTTTTTTAGTTCGTCAAGCCATTTTGTTTTATATTCATAGTCTTCCATGCCCGCATAGTACTTATCGATTGCATGTCGATAAACTCTCACCACGTTTGCGACATAGTAAAGGCTTTTCATGCGCCCTTCGATTTTTAGACTTTTTACTCCAGATTCGATTATTTCCTTGAGTTCGGCTATCAGGCACAGGTCCTTTGAATTGAAAAAGTATGTGCCGTTTTCATCCTCGGATACGGGGAAATATTGGCCTTGGCGCTTTTCCTCCATCAAATGGTATTGCCATCTGCACGGATGGGCGCAGGCCCCCCTGTTTGCATCCCTATTTGCCAGATAATTGCTGAGAAGGCATCTGCCGGAGTATGAAATGCACATTGCTCCGTGTACAAACATCTCGAATTCAAGAGATGATGGACTTTTTTCAACGGTTTCCTTTATTTCGCGCATAGAAAGCTCACGAGCAAGAACTATCCTTGAAAGTCCCTGACTGTGCCAGAAGCTTGCTGTCAGATAATTGGTGGTGTTTGCCTGGGTGCTCAAGTGTATTTCCATTTTGGGATGGTTCTTTCTTATATAGGCAATTGTTCCGGGATCGGAAACTATGACTGCGTCGATATTCATTTTCTCCAATCTTGAAAGGTATTTTGGAAGATCTTTCAAATCGGAGTTGTGGGGAATAATATTGAGGGTTGCGTAGATTTTTCTGCCCCTTTCGTGAGCGAATCTTATGCCTTCCTCAATTTCATCGAGCGAAAAATTTTTGGCGGCCGCCCTAAGTCCGAATGTCTGCCCGCCTATGTAAACGGCGTCGGCTCCATAGGCGATGGCGTACTTTAATTTTTCAAGGTCTCCCGCGGGAGCGAGCAATTCAACTTTATTCATTTATAGTCTCCTTTTGGCAATGGGAAACGGCAAGCCCGTCGCCCACGGGAATCAGTGTGGTTTTCAATTCGGGGTGGTTGCACAGGAATTTTATATATCCCCTCATCCCCCGTACCATTGTCCGGTTTTTGCGGACCTTCATGTCATAGTTGAGGGTTAGTCCGTTCATGAGTATATTGTCTGAAATTATCATTCCTCCGTCCTTCAGAAGAGGGAAAGTCTTGTCGAAATACTCCCGGTAATGGCTTTTGCCGGCGTCTATGAAAACCATGTCGAATTTTTCTTCTATGCTGACAATAAGGTCCAAAGCGTCGCCTTCCAATATTCGAATGCTTTTGTAACCGAAACTATCAAAGTTTTCTTTTGCTTCAATTACGCAATCATGCCTCTTTTCAATGGTTGTTATTCGTCCATTTCCCATTTCCTCATAAAAAATGGCTGCGGAGTATCCGACTGCAGTCCCGATTTCAAGAATCGATTTTATTCCGGCTGTTCGAATGAGAAGGCATATTATTTCGGCGCTTTCTCTTTGTATTACTGGTATGTTCCTTTTTACAGCGTCTTTTCTTACGGTTTCAATTTCAGGGCTGTCAGTAAGATGTCCTGTCATAAGTTTTATGAGCTTTTCTTCATGGATGTTGTTGTTCATATAAATCAGTCCTTGTATTTTGATTGGGCGCTTAGATGTTCCTGGTATGTTCTTGAAAAGACATGGCGACCTTTTTCATCTCCCGGTATTGCATAGAAAAACAGGTAATCATTGTTTTCAGGATAAAGAGCTGCGACAATAGATTCCTCTCCCGGAGACGCTATGGGGCCGGGGGGCAGTCCTTTCATTCTGTATGTGTTGTATGGAGAGGAAATGGCTGTATCCTCATATGAAAGAGATTGCTTTCTCTCTCCAAGTGCGTATTGAACTGTTGCGCAAGACTCAAAACGCATGTTTTTATTCAAACGATTATGAAAAACGCCTGAAACTCTTTTTCTTTCTGGAGGGTACTTGGTTTCCCTCTCTATAATGGATGCCATTGTTATTAGCTCCTTCATGGAAAAGCCAATATCAGACAAGCTTTCCTTGTATGTTTCATTCATTATATCATCGAAACGGTCCAAAAATATTTTGACGATTTCACCGGGCCCGTATGAATAGGGAATGTCATAAGTGTCGGGAAAAAGAAAGCCTTCCAATGTTTCTGTATCAACGGTTTCAAGAAAGGAATAGTCATATAGTGACGGATTGAGAGCTTTTTCGAATTCTTCTCTTTCGACAAGGCCTTTGTTAACAAGCAGATCGGTTATTTGCCTAAGTTCATATCCCTCCGGTATTGTAATTCGGGCAAATTCGACATATGTGCTTCCTCGGACAAGTTTTGAGACAATTTGATCATAATCCATGTCTTGTTTTAATGTGTAGCGTCCAGCCTTTATATTGTTTTCATTTCCGCTTGTTTTTACAATCAGCAAAAAAAGTTTTCCGCTTCTCACTAGTTCTGAATCCTTTAGTATTTCAGCGATTTCTTTTGTGGTGCTTCCGCTTGGTATCTCAAATGTTATTTCTTTCGGATTATTGGCATCATATGGCCTGTAAAGGGCATATGCCGCCAAAAACCCAGCAATCAACACAAACAGGCTTAAGGCGAACAAGAATTTTTTCATTTGCTTCCTCCAATATATTTACTGAATATAATTATATAATTGCCGACTTGTTATTGCAAGCAAGGTAAAAACCCGACTGTCTATTGACAATCGGGCAATTCTTTTCAGCTTAAATTTGCATCGCTTCCGCAAGTATTTTGGACAAGTCGTCCAGAAGCTGGCGGTAAAGCCCTTCGGCACGAAAGTATTCGGAACAAAGCGGATCTTTTGACAATACACCGAAAAGTTTGTTGAGTTCTTCTATCTCTTTTTCATCAGGATTCTTGCCGCCAATCATCGAAGCTCGCAAATCCGACTCCCTTTGTTTGAAATCCATAAAGGATTGGTTGAGGGATTTGTTGGATTCAAGATTGTTTTTTGCATTTGCGTAGTCTTTGTAGGCGTCCGATTCCTTTATTGCTTTGGAAAGATTGTGCGCAGAATCGTATACGTTCATAAAATCACTCCTTAGATTTCATTTATGATGGGAAGGATCATGGGATTTCGTTTGGTTTTGTTGTAGAGATGCCTTCCAAGCGAATCTCTTACAGCAGATTTTAGTGTAGACCATTCCCTGTTATTCTTTTTGAGACAGTCTTCAAGAGCTTCAGTAATGACTTTTTTTGCGCCAACCATAAGATCTTCCGATTCTCTAACATATACAAAGCCGCGTGAAATTATGTCCGGTCCGGAAATGATTGTGTTTTTATTTTTTGAAAGAGTTACCACCACAACCATAAGGCCGTCTTCAGAAAGAACCTTCCTGTCTTTTAGTACAATATTTCCCACATCACCTACTCCAAGTCCGTCTACAAGTATATATCCGTTTGGTACTGTGTCTTTCATTTCGGCAAAGTCTTTGTTCAGCTCTATTACATTGCCGTTCTTGCCGATGAATATATTGTTTTGTGACATCCCCAGTTCAGATGCAAGCTTTGCATGGCGAGCAAGATGTCGGTATTCGCCGTGAACAGGTATGAAGTACTTGGGTTTTACAAGTGAATGTATCAATTTCAACTCTTCCTGGCATGCGTGACCGGAAACATGGACATCATCCAAAAGGTCCTCATAAATTATGTCGACCCCTTTTTCATAAAGAAGGTTAATTATGTTAGATATGGTTTTTTCATTTCCGGGAATCGCCGAAGACGACATTATTACCGTGTCGCCTTCCTGAAGCGTCATTTGACGGTGTTCCGAGTTTGCCATTCTTACAAGTGCCGACATGGGTTCGCCCTGGCTTCCTGTTGTTGCAACTACTATTTCATTGTCGGGGTATCTGTTTATGTCGTTTATGTTTATGTGAATTCCGTCAGGTATGTTTATATATCCCAATTCGGATGCCACTTTTATCATATTGACCATGCTTCTTCCCGAAAATGCTATTTTTCTGTTGCACAGATATGCTGCGTCAACGATTTGCTGCAATCGGTGAACATTGGATGAGAAAGAAGCAACAATTATGCGTTTTTCAGCGTTGGCGAATATTCTGTCAAAGGTTTTTCCCACCTTTCTCTCCGCCACTGTGTATCCGGGCCTTTCAACGTTTGTGCTGTCCGCCATCAGCGCAAGAACGCCCGAACTTCCGATTTCCGCGAAGCGGTTGAGGTCTATCGGTTCTCCGTCAATCGGAGTAAAGTCAATCTTGAAATCTCCTGTATGGACAACCTTTCCAACAGGAGTGTCTATTAGCATTCCAACTGCATCGGGTATGCTGTGCCCAACTCTTATCAGTTCGATCTTAAATCTGCCAAGGCTAATTACGTCCCCTGCTTTTCTGACATGTGTTTTAGTTTTTTTGTCCAGCTTGTGTTCTTTTAATTTCTTTCTCACAAGGCCAAGTGTCAAATTGGTTCCGTATATGGGAACATTGATTTTCTTGAGGAAGAAAGGAAGGGCTCCAATATGGTCCTCATGGCCGTGAGTCAGCACTATTCCCTTTATTTTTTCCCTGTTTTTTTCTAAATATGTTATGTCGGGAATTACTATGTCTATTCCAAGCATCTCATCGTCAGGAAAGGCAAGTCCGCAATCGATTATTACTATTTCATCCTTGTATTCAAAAACTGTCAAATTCTTTCCGATCTCATTCAATCCCCCTAAAGGGATAATTTTTAAATTATTCTTTGGTTTTCGTCTATTCTTATTCATTTTTTTCACTCCTACTTGTTGTCGTTTTGTTTTTTTTCAAAAGGTCTTCAAGAGCCATTTGTGCGGCTTCTTGTTCTGCTTCTTTCTTGTTTCGGCCGTTCCCCTTTCCTATTTCTGTGCCATTTACTGTTACACGGGAAAAGAAAATTTTTGCATGATCCGGTCCTTCTTCCTTATAAATCTTGTAATTAAGGCGTCCGGAACTTCTTTTTTGAATCAATTCCTGCAGATGGGTTTTGTAGTCGATGAAGAGCTTTCCGTTTACCGCTTCATCAATGATGGATTTCATCCGGCACAATATGAAATACCTTGCCTGCTCAAATCCGCCATCGAGATATATTGCCGCAATAAGCGCTTCAAATGCGTCTGCGAGTATGGATGTCCTGACTCTGCCTCCGGTAAGCTCCTCCCCTTTGCCCAAGAAGAGATAATCTCCAAGGCTGATTTCCTTTGATGTCTTTGAAAGGCTTGTTTCGCAAACTATTCTGGCTCTCATTTTTGTAAGTTTTCCTTCGGGAAGATCAGGATGATTTCTAAAAAGGTGGTCGCTTACAACAATGCCTAGTACTGAGTCCCCTAAAAATTCGTATCGCTCATTGTAGCATGAGATTTTGTTTTCATTTGCATATGAACTGTGAGTCAATGCTGTTTTGAGAAAAGTTCTGTCCTCAAAATTATAATTTATTGTTTTTTCAAGTTCCATCATGTTCTTTTCCATTTTTGTCACCCCCTGGGGATTACTGTCTTTTCTATCGATTCAATAACTTTGCTCTTTGCATATATTTCAGCATATACAAGTGCGTTTTTGATTGCTTTTGCGTTTGAACTTCCGTGGGCTTTTACAACCGGACGCTTAAGTCCCAACAGGGGGGCGCCGCCGTATTCGGTGTAGTCCATTTCTTTCTTGATTTTGACAAAAGAATCCTTAAGCAGCAAGGCTCCCAATTTGTGCAACAAGGTGTCTGTCATATGGTCCTTTATTGTTCGCATAAGGTTTATTGCAACGCCTTCTGTGAGTTTAAGCACTGTGTTGCCTGTAAAACCGTCGCATACGGCTACGTCGCATAACCCTTCAGGAAGATTTCTGGCCTCGAGGTTTCCGCTGAAATTGAAGTCATTGGTATTTGACATCAATTCGTATGACTCGTTTGTCAGGCGATTTCCCTTTCCGGCCTCCTCGCCTATGTTAAGGAGTCCTACCTTTGGAGAGTCAATATGGAAAACCTTGTTCATGTATATGGATCCCATGACTGCAAATTCGATTAGGTTGGACGGTTTGCAGTCTGCATTTGCACCGGCATCAAGCAGAAGGGTAAAACCTTTTCGGGTTGGATATGCAGGGGATAGAGCCGGTCTCGAAATACCGTCTATGCGTCCGGTGAGAAAAATTCCTCCAGCCAAAAGAGCGCCTGTATTTCCGGCGGACAGCATTGCGTCGGCTTCACCATTGTTGAGAAGTTCATAGGCCACAACCATGGAAGAATCTTTTTTTCTTATAGCCTTCGCGGGCTTGTCTTCGTTTTTTATGCAATTTTGTGCGTGATGTATTTCAATATTTTCGGGTATTGAAAGATTCAGCTCGATAAAGGTTTCGACTAAGAGCTCCCAATTCCCAACCAACATAATGTCCGATTCGATTGATTTTGTCTTGAGGGCTTCTACGCAACCCTCAATTATTGCTTTTGGAGCATTGTCTCCACCCATTGCATCAACGACTATTTTCATGTTTCCTCCCGTTAGGCGCAAATATAGACTTCTTTCATGATTAAACTGATAAATTTGCACATTTTTTCATGAGGACCAATTTCATCCCTCAAAATCATTATAACATTATTTTGGACTCAAAAAAAATAGTAATGACTGGAATCAGCCATTACTATTTCTATAAGTCAATCAGTCAACTTTTAGAACTTCCTTCTGCTTGTAGTATCCGCATGATTTGCAGACTCTATGGGAAAGAACAGGCTCATGGCACTGTGGACATTCAATCACATTAGGCGCAGTCATTTTGACATTCGAAGCTCTTCTTTTGTCCCTTCTGGCTTTAGAGATTTTTCTCTTTGGTACTGCCATTACGACACCTCCTTGCTTAAAATAAATGGAATTGATTTATGTTTATCCAATATTATTCTATTTGACACAACCCTTATTATATAAATTGTCAAAGAGTTTGTCAAGCACAACTTATTTTAACAATTCCAAAGTATCCCTGGCAATCATAAGCTCTTCATTTGTTGGAATTACAAGAATTTTTACTTTTGATGAATCTGTGCTTACAACGGTTTCCTTGCCGCGAACATTGTTCTTTTCTTTGTCCAGCTCCATGCCCATGAACTCAAATCCGCCGCAAATCAGTTCACGTGCACTGATGGAGTTTTCTCCCAGTCCGGCTGTAAATACAATAGCGTCTACCCCGCCCATAACTGCGGCGCATGCGGCAATGTATTTTTTGACTCTCACATTGAATTTGTTAAGCGCCAGTTGGGCCCTTTCATTGCCTTGCTTGGCTGACGATTCGATATCCCTGAAATCACTGCTGATTCCGGATATTCCCAAAACGCCTGATTTTTTGTTGAGTAGATTGTTCATTTCGTTTACTGAAAGATTTTCTTTTTCCATGATAAAGGTAATTATGGCTGGATCGAGGTCTCCGCTTCTTGTTCCCATAACCAATCCTTCAAGCGGTGTGAAACCCATGCTTGTGTCAACGGACTTGCCCTTGTCGATTGCTGTTATGCTTGCTCCGTTTCCAAGATGGCATGTTATTATTTTGAGAGAATCAAGATCTTTGCCAAGCATGGATGCTGTTCTTTGTGCAACGTATTTATGGCTTGTTCCGTGGAAACCATATTTCCTTACCCCGTATTTCTCATAATATTCATAAGGAAGAGCGTAAATGTAGGATGAAGCCGGCATGCTTTGATGGAAAGCCGTATCGAATACTCCAACCATTTTTACACCCGGCATTAGTTCAATGCATGCGCGTATGCCTATAAGATTTGGAGGATTGTGGAGTGGAGCAAGCTCTATGCATTCTTCAAGAGCCGCTATTACTTCATTGTTTATGACTACCGAGTCGCTGAATTTTTCTCCGGCATGAACTACTCTATGCCCTACTGCTTCTATCTCATCCATGCTTTCAATAGCACCGTACTCTTTGTTTACAACCGCTTCCAAAACAAGTTCCAGAGCTTTTTTATGGTCCTTCATAGGCTCTTCTATTACCTTCTTTTCTTTACCGGTCGCTTCATGTGTGAGAATTGATCCCTCGATTCCTATGCGTTCTACAAGTCCTTTTGCCATTACTGATTCGTCTACCATATCAATCAATTGATATTTCAAGGATGAACTTCCGCAGTTAACTACTAATACCTTCATATTTGTTACCCCCTATGTAATATATTTTCCGTTTTATCAATCATAACCATTTTATTAGTAAATCAAATGAATTTCAAGTCAAAGATTTAGTAAAATGGCTATGGTTCGGTTATAATGACATTAAGAGGTGGTCTACATGAAAGTTCTTGGAGTAGTGGCTGAATATAATCCTTTCCATTTTGGACATTTGCATCATTTGAATGAATCAAAAAGATTGACAGGCTCAACGCATGCAATAGCAGTAATGAGCGGAAATTTTGTGCAAAGAGGAGAGCCTGCAATAATTGACAAATGGTCTAGAGCTGAAATGGCAATTAAAAACGGTATTGACCTGGTTTTGGAAATGCCTTTTGTTTTTGCAACTTCAAGCGCGGAATATTTTGGAGAAGCCGGAGTTGGCCTGCTTGACTCGCTTGGAATTGTTGAATGCATATCTTACGGCTCTGAAACCGGATCAGCAAAAAAAATCGAAGAGGCAGCAAAATTTCTGGCAGAGGAAAACAATGATTTTAGAATAAGCTTAAGAAAAAATCTTTCCGAGGGACTTTCATTTCCTTCTGCAAGAGAAAAAGCATTGAAAAATACAGCTCCACAACTAGTAGGCGTATTGAATCATTCAAACAATATTCTTGCGGTTGAATATATTAAGGCCGCCAAAAGGATTGGAAGCTCAATTGATTTTTTGCCTGTAAAAAGAGTGGGTTCAAGTTTCAATAAAAGCAGTCTTGATGAACACTCTTTCAGCAGTGCTACAGCAATAAGAAAGGAGCTTCATAAATGCGGAGTCAAAAATGTGAAAAGTCTGATACCCCCTGAAAGTCTGAGGATTTTAATGGATTTTGAGACTTGCAATATTCCATATCCTAAAAAAGAGGATCTTTTCAGATGTCTGCAGTATAAACTGAGGACAACAGATATTGAGGAACTAGTTCCAATAGAGGGAATGCGGGAAGGCCTGGAAAACAGACTCAAGAGCGCTGCCTACCACTCTTTGAATTATGAATCATTCATCAAAAATGTAGAATCCAAAAGATACCCCAAATCATCCCTGCAAAGACTTTTGCTGCACATGCTTATGAATTTAGAAAAAAGCGAATTGAATGAATTTAGAAAGGCCCCAAGCCATTATGCAAGGGTTCTTGGATTCAATGATAAAGGAAAGCAGTTGCTTAGGAATATAAAAAATGAATCTGATACAATGATAATTACAAATGTAAACAGGCAAAAGCCTTATGGCGAATTACTTAATAGAATGCTTGCATATGACATGAAGGCAACGGATTTTTATATGTTGCTTATGATGTGGAAAGGATGTAAATCGGTTGAAAGCCAGGATAAGCTAAGAGAGCCCTATATTGACAATAAATAATATTCAAACAAAAAAACATCCGAAACTGATACGGCCAGTTTATGGCTGCTTTGTTTTGGATGTTTTAAAAAAACAATACTTTTTTATTTTTCCTTCATATTCCTTAATTCCATTCGGTTTTTTTCCAATGTTTCAATTATATCCGAAACATTTTTTTGCAGGTTCTTTAATATGGCATCGGAATATTTCAAAGAGCCGGATTTTATTTCATCCGCCGTTTCTTCGGCGTTTTGAATGATCCCATTTGCTTTTTTAGTAGACTCCTTGACGATTACATCATTCTCTATAAGCGATTGCACATGTTCTTCTGCCTTTGACATCATTTCATCCGATTCAAATCTGGCTTTTTCCAGCATTTCCTCAGATTCTTTTTTCGCTTTTTCTAACATTGATTCGGATTCATTTTGCGCCTCTTCAAGTATGGATGACCTTTCCTGCTTTATCCATTGCGCCTGTTTGATTTCATCTGGCAATACAATCCTGATTTCTTTAAGTATGTCAAGAAAATCATCCCTGTCTATCAAAGCCTTGCCTGACAAAGGAAGGTTAGCGCAACTTTCAATAACTTCTTCAAGTTCATCCAATAGTTTAAGTACACTCATATCAAGGACCTCTCTTTCTTGTTTTTAAGTGATTCATATACCAATGGAGGAACAAGTTCCTCAATATTTCCGTCGAGTGAAAAAATTTCCTTCACAAGAGTTGAGCTAACAAATGAATAGCGGTTGCCTGTCATCATAAACAGGGTTTCAATTGATTCGTCAAGTTTTCTGTTCATCATAGCCATTTGAAACTCATATTCAAAATCCGAAAAAGCTCTAAGACCTTTGACAAGCACATGTTCGGGTTTTGTTCTCATGAAATCCACCAAAAGTCCTTCAAAACTTGTTACTTCAATATTGCCGTAAGGTTCAACAACCTTTCTTATTATATCGACCCTTTCATCGATGTCGAAATATGGTTTTTTGTTTGGATTATGCAGAACACCAACAACAACTTTTTCAAAAACACGTGAAGCTCTTTGTATTATATCAAGATGTCCATTAGTTATTGGGTCAAAACTGCCGGGATAAACAGCCGATTGCATTTAAATTCCCTCCATTTCATAAATTGTAAGCACGGTATTTCCATATTTTTTTTGCTTTAATCTAAGCAATCCCCGAATTTTTTCAGGCATTTCATTTCTTTTATCATGTTCAACAATTATTTTACCATATTTTGCAATGATTTCTCTATCGAATATATTTTCAATCAATCCAAGGGTGTCATTCATGCCATATGGTGGATCCAGAAATATGATGTCGAATGTTTTACTTAGTGAAGAAAGGATATCGACAGCACTGAAAGCATCTTTGTGAAAGACTTCAAAGTTTTCATTTCCTTTGATTTTTCCCAAATTGTTTTTTAGAATTCTTAAAGCCCTATTGTCAAAATCGACAAAAACAACTTTTTTGGCGTTTCGGCTCAAAGCTTCAATACCTACTCCCCCGGTACCTGCGAAAAGGTCAAGAAATATGCTCTCATCCATCTCCCACATCAAAATATTGAAAAGCGCTTCCTTTACCCTGTCTGAAGTAGGCCTTGTATCGCTTCCTTCAGGTCCGCTCAGGTTTATTCCCCTGTATTTTCCTGAAATAACTCTCATGACTTGCCTCCTTGAGTCTGATAGGTTTTATTGATTTCTTTTGAATATAGATTAATGGCCATTTCAAGCTCCTTTGAAATATCAAGATTTTCAAGGCTGCTGCCGTAAATCCTTTTTATGTCGCTTTGAACTTTAACAAGTGTTTTATAGTGCTTGAATATTTCAGCCAGTTTGAATTCCGGAAATCCATGCTGTTTAAGTGAAAAAACATGGCCGGGTCCGCGTATTTTCATGTCTTCTTTTGCAATTTCAAAACCGTCTCTGCATTTTTTTAATATTGCTGCTTTTTCTATTGCTGAATCGTCTTTTTTGTCACTTACTAAGTAACAAAAGGACTCATGTGTTCCTCTTCCCACTCTTCCACGCAATTGGTGTATTTGAGCAAGACCGAATCGTTGGAATGAATCTATAGCCATAATTGTGGCATTTGGGACATCTATTCCCACTTCTATTACCGTTGTCGAGATAATCATGTCTATTTCCCGATTCCTGAATGACTGCATAATTATGTTTTTTTCAACCTGGGACATTTTTCCATGCAAGGCGCGAATATTGAATGAAGGAAATACCGATTCTATAAAAAGTTTTAGGGTCCCTTCGACCGAAGCAATGGAATCGTCTAAGTTTTCTATGCGTGGGCATACATAATAGACTTGCCTGCCTGAAAGCATTTCGTGGCGCATATGCTCATGCATGGCTTGTCTTGTGCTTTTGTCGGCAGACAGCAAAGTCTTGACAGGCTTAATTGGCTTGTTGGGTTTTTCGGTCAAACGAAGTATTTCCATGTCGCCAAATACTATTTCTGATATTGTTCTTGGAATAGGTGTCGCCGACATGACTATTATCTGTGGCGATGCTCCCTTATTGGCAAGAGAATTGTGTTGTTCGACCCCGAAGCGATGACGCTCATCCGTTATTATAAGTCCGAGATTTAGAAAATCCACATCGTCCTGAATTATAGCATGGGTTCCGATAACAAGATTGCATTTTCCCTTTTTCAATTCTTCTTTTGCTTTTGGTTTGTCTTCGCAATTTCCAGTCAAGAGCCTGGTCTTAATTTCGCTTTTTCCGAAAAGTTCATTGAAGGTGTTGTAATGTTGTTTGGCAAGCAATTCTGTTGGCGCCATTATTGCAGTCTGGTATCCGCTTATGTGGGCTTGTCTGGCAGCCAGGAAAGCAATCAATGTTTTTCCTGTTCCAACATCTCCCTGCAAAAGAATTTTGGGACAATTTCTCCTGCGTAATAGAAGCGAAAGCTTGGATATCACCTTTAACTGGCTTTCAGTCATTTTAAAAGGAAGCATTTTTACTAACTCGTCATCCTGTGGTCTGAATGTTTTCATTGACGTAACAGAAGATTTCATAAGTCTGCTTTTTTTCATATTTATGATTGTCATCTGAAGCAGGAAAAATTCCATATATACAATTTTTTCAAAAGCTGTTCTGTATCCTTTGGGGTCTGTTGGGAAATGCATTGATTTAAGCGTTTTCAGAGGCGGTTGGAAATTACGCTCACGAACTATTATTTCCGGCAGTATTTCCAGTGGGATTTTTGCATTGTCAAGAGCAAAAGATACGCTTTTTCTAAAATCCTTTTGACTTAAACCCTGCATGGTTTTATATACGGGTAAAATTCTGCCAAGTTCTTTCGGATTTACAAATTCGGGATTTACCATTTGTGTCTTGGTATATTTTGAAGTAGTTTTTCCATAAAACAAATATATGTTTCCTTCTTTGATTTTTTTGTATATGTAATTGGAGTTAAAAAAAACCATCTCGATTTTTCCGGTTGAATCAAAGCACTCTATAACCAGGTATCGCTTGCCGCCTTTGGATCTTTTTGACAAGATTTTTTTCACCTTAACCCTTACTGTACCTGGTTTTGAATCAATCAAATTGCATATGTTTGTGATCTTTGAATGATTTTTGAATTTTTTTGGGAAGTAGTATAAAAAATCATCCAATACTTCTATTCCAAGGGAATTAAACATGGCCTTTTTTTTAATGCCGATTCCAGGTATGTTTATTATGTCATGATTTTCCAAATTATCACCCCGTATACTTTTGCAGTGCTCAATCTCTAAGGCCAGCATTAAGCTGGCCCAGGGAATTTAATTATTTATTTGTTTATAAAGCGCGTTTTAATCTTCCACCATTTATTCTACTGAAATAATATAATGGTATACCGGCTGTTTCCCTTGATAAATTTCAACATCGACATCATCATTCTTGCTTTCAATATTTTCCAACAGATCCTTGGCTATGTCCTTTTCAATTGAATCACCGTAATAAACGGTTATTATCTCATCATCTTCAGCCATGGCTTTTTCCAAAACTTCAAGGGCAACTGCATTGATGTTTTCTCCCACACTCACTATGTCGCCATTGAATATGCCCAATATGTCACCTTTTTTTATTTCTATATCGTTGAAAAAAGAATCTCTTACTGAATATGTTACCTGTATAGTCTTTACTTCTTTCATTGAGTCTGTCATATGGAGAATATTCTCATCTATTCCGGATTCCGGATTAAAAGACAACATGGCAGTTATGCCTTGGGGTATTGTTTTTGTAGGAACTATCGAGATTTTTCTTTCTGAAATTTTTTGTGCTTGCTGGGCTGCAAGAATAATATTGCTGTTGTTTGGCAAAATTATTATCTCATCGGCATTTATTTCATCTATGGTTGACAGCAGTTCTTCTGTACTCGGGTTCATAGTCTGGCCGCCTTCGATAATTTTATCTACATTCAAATCATTGAATATTTCCGTTATTCCCTCCCCCATTGCAACTGACATTATTCCGTATGGTTTAAGAGGCGTTTCTGCTTCCGCAGGTGGAACATCTTTTTCATATTGTCTTTCATTATGCTGATAACGCATATTGTCAACCTTTATGTCTATTAACTCACCTAAAGAAAGAGCTTTCTGCATAACCGAGCCGGGTTCATTTGTATGAATATGCACTTTTAGCATTTCTTCAGTACCCACAACAAGCATGCAGTCTCCGAATCCTGAAATTTCTTTTTTCAGTTGAGAATCCGAAAGATTTTCCCCTTTGACTATGAATTCGGTGCAATATCCAAATTCAATATCGTCGGTTTCTGATACTGGAGACAACTCTTTTGACAGTTTTTGCTTGAATTCCGTTTCTATTTCTTTTGCTTTTTCGCCTACTATAGCTCCATAAAAGCCCTTGAGTATATAAATCAGGCCCTGTCCTCCAGCATCGACAACCCCCGCTTGTTTGAGGACGGGCAAAAGTTCCGGTGTGTTTGACAAAGCTTTATCAGCGTCCTCAATTACCTCTTTGAGGAATTCATCGAAATATAAAGTTTCCGTTGCAACTTCAGAGGATGAATCCGCTGCGGCTTTGATTACTGTCAGTATAGTTCCTTCTACCGGCTTCATTACAGCTTTGTATGCGGTATCGGCCGCATATACCAAAGCCTCGGAAAAATCTTCTGTGCTTAAGGATGTTTTGCCGTAGCATCCTTTATGAAATCCACGCAATATTTGCGACAATATTACTCCTGAATTTCCTCTTGCTCCCATCAAAGAACCGTTTGATGAAGACTCAGTCACATTTAAAATTGAAATGTCATCAAGCTTGTTCATTTCATTTACGGCCGATTCGAAAGTCATCGACATGTTTGTCCCTGTATCTCCATCTGGAACAGGAAAAACATTCAGATCATTTACATGGTCCTTGTTTGCTTTTAAAGTGGCAGACGCCTGCCTGAACATATCCAATAGCATATTTCCGTTTATGGTGTCTATTTTCAAAATAAACCCTCCAATCCTAAAATTCCTGTACTCTTACTTCTTCGATATTTACGTTGACTTTTTGCACATTTAATCCTGTGAATTTCTCTACAGAATATTTGACTTTTTCGATTATATTTTCTGCTACTACTGAAATTTTTGTTCCAAATTGCACTATCACAAATAAATCTATTGAAATATTGTTGTTTTCATCGATGCTGATTTTAACTCCTTGGCTAAGATTGTCTTTTTTAAGCAATTTGACAATACCATCGGTAGCGGATTTTGAAGCCATCCCTACCAAGCCATAGCATTCTATTGCAGATATTCCTATAATATTTGTGATTACATCATTGCTGATGAAAATGCTGCCGTATTCGTTTTTTAGTTGAGCAGTCATGGAATCCTCCTTTTTTGCTTGCACCCTATTGAAAACTCTTATATAATGATACAGTATCAGGATTGGTTTATCAATCATTTGTATTTAATCATATAAAACTTTTGTTTTCAACATTTCCATTGAAAACAAATTTTATATTTGATAGAATAATTGTGTTGTAATTCAAAACTCATTAAAGGAGGTCAAGTATATGTCCAAAAAATGTGATATATGTGGCAAAGGTCAAATTACCGGACATGCGGTAAGCCACTCCAATAAACATGCCAAAAGAGCATGGGCACCCAATATCAAACAAGTGAAAGCCATTGTAAACGGTTCGCCAAAGAAAATTTCAGTATGCACCAGATGTTTGAGATCAGGCAAAGTTGAAAGAGCTATATAAAAAAAATCTACCATATGGTAGATTTTTTTTATAGTCTTTTATCGGCCATTATTCCAAGCAAAATGCCATTCTCTGCGTAAATCTCGCAATTATCAGATATGGACACATTGCTTATACCCAAAGTATCTCCCATTTCTATTGTTGCATTTTCAAGTGGATACTTGAAGCCCTTGAGATATATACCGCTGACAATCGGATCAAGGGGCAACAGGGAAAGCAATGAACCCTTTTGATTGTATAGGCTCTTGTGTCTTTTAACTAAAAACATTTCATGGTGTTCGTCTATTATTTCCGCCTCAATGGACGACTTAAGCAACTTGCGGAGCAAAAATATGTTGGCGATGCTGTGGTCGAGACGTGAACCTGTTGCTCCGGCAAGGCAAATGCGACTGCATCCTTTTTCTAAAGCAACTTCTATTGCCAATTCAATGTCCGTAAAATCCTTTTCTTTAGAAAATTTATTTATTTCAAATAAACTGTTTTCAGGGATTTTGCCTATGGAATCAAAATCTCCAAGCAGCAGGTCGGGGCATATGCCGGCTTTTTTTAAATTATTATATCCACCGTCAGCTGCAATTATATAATCTGGGCAATATGTTTTCACTTTATCTGAAAGCCATTTTTCATCTTTTATTTCTCCGTTTCCCACAATTAAACATTTCATACTCTTGTCGCCCTGTCAGAAGATTCATTAAAACAACGTATGTTTTCTGAAATTTGCTGTCCTTTGAATATAGCGGATCCGGCTACAAGAATATCCGCCCCGGCTTGCAAGACTTTGGTGGAATTTGAAGGTTTTATTCCACCGTCTACCTCAATTAGAAAATCGAGTTTGCGCTTATTTCGCATTTGATCTGCTTTATATATTTTTTCAATGCTCTTTTCTATGAAGCTTTGTCCACCAAAACCCGGGTTTACAGACATAATCAAAAGCAAATCCATTATTTCGGCAATTTCGTCCACCATGAAAAGAGGTGTTGAGGGATTAATTGAAACACCGGCTTTTATTCCCGATTCCTTTATCATTGTAAGAGTTCTATGCAGGTGGACATCAGCTTCCTCATGTATGGTTAAAATATCCGCTCCCGCATCTACAAATGCTTTTACATATTGTCCGGGATTGGAAATCATAAGGTGCACATCCAATTCCAAATCCGTTATTTCTCTAATTGACTCTAGAACAACCGGACCAATTGTTATATTTGGCACAAAATGACCATCCATAACGTCTATATGAAGCATTTCAACCCCATTTCTTTCTATTTCCCTTATGTCTCTTTCCAAGTTGGCAAAATTTGCCGACAGAAGCGATGGCGACAATTTCATATTCAGTACCTCCAGTTATTTTTTGATTCGTCCATTATTGACCTGTAGTTGCCGTATCTTGATGCGCTAATTTCACCTTGGTTCACTTTATGTTTTATATTGCATCCAGGCTCATTTATATGGTTGCAGTTTTTAAATTTGCACAAATTGCTGAACTTCAAAAAGTCTGGATAATATTCTTTGATTTCATCATGGTCAAGTTTTTCAATTTCAAGAGATGTAAATCCCGGAGTATCCAATACAAAGCCATTATTGCCTATCTTAAGCAATTCGGTATGTCTTGTTGTGTGTTTTCCCCTTTTTAATTTGGAACTTATATCTCCAGTGAGCAGATTCATTTTCGGTTCAATCGTATTAATTATGGACGATTTGCCTACTCCGGATGGTCCTGCAAGTACGGTTGTCCTGTTTTCAAGCTTGTTTTGAATTTTGACCATATCAATATTTGCTTTCGCGCTTGAAAAGATAATCTCATAACCAGTGTTTTTGAAGTGCTTTCGCACTGCATCCGCCGAATCTGAATTCAAGTCGACTTTATTGCAACAAAGCAGAATATCCAGGTGTTCCATCTCGCAATTAATAATCAATTTGTCAAGAAACAGAAAATTCGGTTTGGGTAAATCAACCGAAAATACAATCATTGCCTGATCGACATTTGAAACCGGGGGTCTGTTAAGTTTATTTTTTCTTGGTAGAATCTTTTCTATGATGCATCCATGTTTTTCTATAGAAAATTCAACATTGTCTCCTGTAAGAATTCGGCCTTTTTCAGACTTGATTTTCTTTCTTGCCCTGCATTCATTTATCGATTCCCCGTCTTCCACATAATAGAAACCGCCTATTCCCTTTGTCACCTTTCCTTCCATGAAACCTCCTTATTCAAAACTCTTTTCTTCCGAAAAAGCCAAGTTTCCATCAAAGTAAACCTCTACAGTAACTTTATCTACCCCTTCAATTTCAAGGCTTAGGTTTTGTTGAGATTTTTTCACCGAATCGTTAAAAATCACAGCCTGGGAATTTCCATCAATCACAACTACCTTGACTTGCGCTTCTTCTGTGTTGAAGCTAAGTGGAACAGTTAGATTCTTTTTATGAAGTTCTTCCTGAAAAGACGATCCTTTGCTTACCAAGAGATTTATTGAAGTGTTTTGTGAAATCTCGCTTCCTGAAGAGACGCTTTGCCTTATTACACGGTCTTTTTCGACAGTTTCATTGTTTTCGTAAGTAATATTCCCTATAGTAATACCTAATTCAGAAAGATTGCTTTTTGCCGAATCAAGAGTTTTGCCCAAAAGGTTAGGCATTATGAAAGTTTGTACATCCAGACCTTGGCTGAGTATAAGGTCTATAGGCGTAAATTCGTCAACAAAATCCCCGGGTTCAGGGGAATGGCCTATTACTGTGTTCATAGGCAAATCACTGTATACATACTCTGTTTCACCAACTGCCAGTTTGTTGTTTTCGATTGCAATCACAGCTTCGCTGTTGCTAAGATTAATGAGGTTTGGAACTTTCTTTTTCATCTTTCCAAGACTAACCGTCAATTTTACTGTATATCCTTCCTTTACAATCTCGCCCTCAGCAGGATCCTGCATCAATATCTTTCCTTTTTCTATTTCATTGTTGTATTTTTCTTCGAATACTACATAATCAAGTCCGGTTGCCAAAAGCGAACTCTTAGCGTCTTCAAAAGCAATGCCTTCCAAGGATGGCACGGTGACTTCGTCTTTAAGGAAATCCCCTTTTAAAAATGAATAGGAAGCAAATAATATAAAGACTATTGAAAGAAACAATGCTGAAATTATGGCAAATGTATAGACATGCTTTTGACTTTTCTTTTTTCTTGTGGCCTTATTTGTTTTTTGGGAAGAAGCTTTTACTTTAGGCAATATTGTTGTTTTCCCTTGATCGATGTTGGAATTATAAAATCCTTTTTTGTTTGAGTCTGCCAGGCACAGATCTTCAATCATTGACTGTGCCGATTTATATCGGTATGCGGTTATTTTGTTCATTGTTTTCAAAATAATGTCATTCATGTTGTCCGAAAGATTTTCATTCACTAATTTGGGTGGAATCAAAGCCTCGTTCATATGCTTAAGCGCAACGGTTATGGGAGCGTCTCCTTGGTAAGGCAATTGTCCTGTAGCCATTTCATACATTATAACGCCCAAAGAGTATATATCTGTTCTTTCGTCTACAAGGCTGCCCTTGAGTTGCTCTGGAGAAGCATAGTGCACCGTTCCCATCAAGTTCGCAGTATTGACTACGGTTGCGTCGCTTACAGCTCTTGCAATCCCAAAATCTGCAACTTTTATTCGGTTGTCCTTTGTTATTAATATGTTTTGCGGTTTTATGTCCCTGTGGATGATTTTATTTTTATGCGCATGTGAAAGAGCGGCCGCTATTTGAGTTGAAATATCGATTATTCTTTTGTTTTCAAACGGCGCGTTTTCAAGTATCAATTCTTTTAAGGTTATGCCCTCTACATACTCCATTATAATATAGTTGATATCGCCTTCTATTCCAATATCATAGATGTTGACAATATTTGGGTGTGACAACTTTGCAGCAGATTGTGATTCGCTATTGAATTTTTCTATAAATTCTTTATCGTCAACAAATTCGGATTTCAATATCTTTACGGCCACAAACCGATTAAGCAAATTGCATTTTGCTTTATACACATTTGCCATACCGCCTTCACCAATTTTTTCAACTATTTTATATCTGTTTCCAAGTGTTTTTCCTATCATGTATCAACAACTCCCCGATGATTCGTTTAATCTTACGGCTATAATGCTTATATTGTCTAAACCGCCGCGTTTCAATGCTAAAGAGAGCATTTCATTGGCATGGTCTTTAATCGTGCCTGATTTGCGGCATATGTTTTCTATTTCCTTGTCTGTCAAATAATCTGTCAAACCGTCAGTACACATTATCAGATCAATCAGGCCTTCCATCTTCAATTCATTTACAGCCAATTCGGGTTCAATTGAATCTTGCGTACCTACCGCTTTTGTAATTATATTTCTTTTTGGATGCTCTTGTGCTTCTATTGAGTCAATTTTTCCATTCTCAACCATTTCCTGTACAAGGGAGTGGTCTTTTGTCAAAGGCAGCAATTCTCCGTTCCTGAACAAATAGGCTCGGCTGTCTCCGACGTGGCCGACTACAAGGTGTTTCTTGTAGATATAGACTACAACCATTGTTGTTCCCATTCCAGCCAGTGAATCTGTCGAAAATGATTTTTTGTAAACCGACTCATTTGCCGCATTAAAAGTTTCTGCCAGTTTTAACTTGAGTTTATGTATTCCCTCAGGTCTGTAATCATGCAATAATTCGTGCACAGCTGAAACAGCGGTATAACTGGCAACTTCTCCCCCTTTATGCCCCCCCATGCCGTCGGCGATTATGAAATAACGATTAAGATGGTCGACGAAATGATAATCTTGATTGTTATTCCTTTTATAGCCTTTGTCACTGATAGCTATTTTATCCATATTTCCACCTTGAAATCATATTTTTTGAATCATGCAAATGAAAAAGCCATCCGTACCATCTCTATGGGAATACGTATGGATTGCTTCTTTGATGCTTGTAAAGGATTCCTTATAAATTCCAGTATATCTGCCTTTATTTATGTCTACAAGCTTGAAATCATTGTTTCTTTTAAGAAAATCCAGAATTATTTTGTCATTCTCATTGTAGTTGACAGTGCATGTGCTGTAAACAATAAAACCTTTCCTTTTCACATAAAGAGCTGCACTGGCCATCAACTTTTTTTGTGAGGTTTCAATTTCATCAATATCATTTTTTGACAGCCTGTATTTCAATTCCGGTTTTCTTCTGAATATTCCTATTCCGCTGCATGGGACATCAGCTAAAACCCGGTCGGCGGATTCATACAATTCACAGTTCGAATAGGTTGAATCCCCTGTTTCCGCATCTATTATGTCAATACCGAGCCTATTGGCATTCTCTATAATATTTTTGACCCTTTTACCGTAAAGGTCGAATGCCCGAACCCTGCCGTTTTGCCCCATTATCTGGGCAATATGTGTTGTCTTTCCTCCTGGCGCGGCACAAAGGTCAAAAATAATTTCTCCGGCGGTTGGTGAAAAATATTGTGAAACCATCATTGAAGCCTCGTCTTGTATATAGTAATGTCCTTCTTTAAAATATGTGTTTTCATTTATGCTGGCATTTTTTGATGATTTTACAATAAGACCATCGTCGGCATGAATGCTTTCTTCCGTCTCTATTCCTATTGAGGATAGATTTTGTTTAAGATCGACTTTTGTGGTTTTAATCGTATTCACTCTGAGTGAAAGCGGCGGTGTCTGATTGTTTGAAGCTGCGATTCTTTTTAGAGCTTCAAAGTCAAACTGTTTCAATAATTCTTCAACAAGCCATTCCGGCAATGAAAATTCTGTTGAAATGCTTTGACTTTCATTTTCTTTACCAGGCAAAGGCAGCAGTCCTTTTTCATATTTTCGGGCAAAATTCCTTAAAACACCATTGACGAATCCTGACGAATGCTTGTTTGTCAGTTTCGCAATCTTGACCGATTCGTTTACTGCGGCAGAAATAGGGATATTGTCGAGAAAAATAATTTGGTATATTGCTATTCGTAAAGCATTGAGTACCTTTTCGTGCAGTTTTTCGGTTCTTATTTTAGATAAGCTGCCTATATGGTAGTCTATCAATATTTTGTTTTCCAATACACCGTAAAAAATTCTTGTAAGAAGCCTTTGGTCGTTGTCGCTCAGGGAATTCTTCTTTATGGCAAAATCGAGTATTTCATTTGAATAAGCATTGCTTGAGTCAATTCTAACAAGCATATCCACAGCTATATGGCGTATTGTTTTTTTCATTGAATCAGCCTCTTCTGCTGTTTCTAAGAATTATTAGACGCATCAGCTGAGCAAGCGAAACTGCCGCTGCGGCAACATATGTCAAAGCCGCGGCATCAAGTACACGTTTTGACTTGTCTCTTTCTATACTGTTTACAATGCCTGCTTCTTCCAATTGCACCAATGCCCTTGAGCTTGCATTGAATTCAACCGGAAGTGTAACTATGTGAAAAAGTATGGCAACAGTATAAAGAATTATTCCAATGTCTATTAACCCATATCTGTTAAGAAATATCCCAGCAAAAACGAGAAACCAAACGAATTTCATACTGAAGCCCGCTACAGGAGCTATTGTGCTTCGAAGTGCCAAAGGAAGATATTTTGTTGAATGCTGCATAGCATGCCCGGTCTCGTGTGCTGCAACACTGACTGAAGCTATAGAATCCCCTTTGGCAACATCACCCGATAACCTTACGACTTTTTTAAGCGGGTCGTAATGATCAGACAACTTCCCACCCGTGATTTCAATGTCGATATTTTCCAGTCCGTTGCGATCCAATATTTTTCTTGCAGTATCATATCCTGTTATTCCCTTTTGCGTTGGAACCTTTAAATATTTTGCAAATGTGTTCTTAACTTTAAATTGAGCGTAAAGCGCCAATGCAAATGCAGGCAACAGATAAATCAACCCTTCTAATCCATAAGAATAATACATTGAATTTCCTCCTATTTTCCGAAAATCGTGCCGGGCTCTATTATATGACCTCTAGCATATTCATCCGAGTACATAGCTTTTTTGCTTGGAAACTGAATACGCTTTAGCAATACACATCCATCGCCTGTATTTACAAGGAATCCTTTGTCATGGACTCCTATGTAAGTTCCATATCGCAAATTGTTTTCACATTGAACACAGTCAGCTTCCAAAATTTTCATTTTTACCCCATTAAGATACGTGTATGCAAGAGGCCAGGGATTTAAGCCTCTAATTATATTTCTAATTTTCTCGGAACCTTTGCTCCAGTCGATTTCTCCCATTTCCTTTGATATTTTTGGGGCATATGTCGCAAGATTTTCATTTTGCCGAATAAATGACGCCTTTCCATTTTGCAATATTTCAATGGCTTCCTGCATAGCCTCTGAACCCAAAATTGACAAACGGTCATGTAGCAAACCTGCCGTATCAGAATAATCCAAGGGAATATCCCTTGAAATCAAAATATCGCCGGTATCCATCCCTTTGTCCATTTTCATTATGGTTACGCCGGTTTTTGTATCTCCATTTATGATAGCGCTGTTTATCGGCGCAGCTCCTCTGTAACTGGGCAAAAGTGAGGCATGAATATTGTAACAGCCGAGTTTTGGCAAATCGAGTATATGACTGCTTATAATTTGCCCGTATGCAACAACTACAGCAATATCCGGACTGAATTCCCTTATGAAAGAAATTGAGTCTGAAGAGTTGACATTTGCAGGTTGAAAAACAGGAATTCCAGCCCTTTGAGCATATTCCTTCACAGGTGTCATTTGTAATTTTTTGCCTCGGCCTTTTCTTTTGTCTGGTTGTGTAACAACCAATAGTACTTGATGGTGTTTGTCCAGGACCTCAAGACTTTTCAGAGAAAACTCCGGAGTTCCAAAAAATAATATTTTCATGAATTCACCTATTCGCTTTCAGAAATTCCCTTGTCGATAAACAGTATGCCGTCAAGATGGTCTACTTCATGGCAAAATGCCCTAGCCAATAAGTCGGATCCTTCATATTCCACTTCTTTTCCATCTCTTCTGATGCCTTTTATTTTAACGGAAAGAGGTCTTTTTACATTCATTGACCTGCCGGGCACACTTAGGCAGCCTTCTATGTCTGTTTGTTCCCCTTTTTCATAAATTATTTCGGGATTTATAAGTTGTATGAGTTCTTCTCCAATCCTGATTACAATTACCCTTTTCAATACTCCAACTTGTGGAGCCGCAAGCCCCACTCCGTCTTCCTCATCCATTGTTTCTATCATGTCATCTAAAAGAGTCAAGATTCTTTCGCTTATTTCCGAAACTTCCTTAGACCTTTTTCTGAGTATGGGGTCCCCTTCTTTGCGTACATTTCTTATTGCCATTTATATCCCTCCAATTTATATGATTGAATCAGCGCGAATCAATATCGTATGAAAGCTTTACGGACATTTTTCTGAATGACCGCCTCTTATTATCATTCACATACTTAATTATACCCATAAATTCTTTAATATCAACCGGCGCATATTTTGCTACAAGCTGGTACTTGTATTTTGATTTATATTTAAGACCGTTATTTATGCTTGGCCCGAGAATTTTGATACTCAAATCTTTAACAGCATCATTTAAGCAATCAGCGTACTTTTGTGCTGCTTCCAAAACTCTTTTTTCTTCGTCTCCAAAGATATGGAAAACGGCCATTCTATAAAAAGGCGGAAGCTTAAGGGTTTTTCTGTACTCTAATTCTTCATAATAGAAAGCCATATAGTCATTGTTGACAGCATGCTTGATCGCCATTTGCGAGGGGTCATACGACTGTATCAACAGTTCGCTTTCTTTATGTGGAAGGGTTGATCTGATTTTTCTTACGATAGAAAAAAATCTTTCATTTGCCTGGTAATCCTGTCCATAAAGAAACATGTCCGCATTCAATATAGTAAAAAGTGCAGGTCTTTTGATAAGATCCTTTTTTAATATCAATTCCGTACTTATAATTATATCTTTTTTGCCGGAATTGAAATCTCCAGCTAACGATTTAAGTGTGGTATATGTATTTGTTGTTTCGCTGTTTATCAATGCCAGATTGGAATCGGGAAATCTGTTTGTTATATACTCTTTTACCTTCTCGGGTCCTACTCCAAAATATTTGTAATAACTACTCCCGCACGAAGGACATACCAGGCCTCCTGATATTTTGTAGGAACAATGCGGGCACCTCAATGAATCGTCCCCGGAATAATACGATAACGAAAGACCGCAATAAGGACACTTCATAACATATCCACATGACCTGCATGCAACTGATGTCGAATGTCCCTTTTGATTCAACAATATGATTATCCCTTTACCTGATTTGGTATGTTTTTTTATTTTATCTTCAAGAATCGAGCTGAACATTGTTCTATTACCATTTTTCAATTCTTTTTTCATGTCAACGCAAGATACCCTGTTTAAAATACCGATTTTAGCATTTTTACCTATATAAAGAGTATTCCTGTTGGAATTTTTAAAAAAATTCCCAATAGAAGGACTTATGTCAGAGTAAAGCAATCTGGCATTATGTGAATTTTTCAGGAATTCCGCTATATCACTTGTGTGAAATTTAGGCATGGAATCCGACTTATGCCCATATTCATTTTCCCGGTCAACGATTATAAGACCAAGTCTTTTATATGGCAGAAATAGCGAATTTCTTGTGCCAAATACAATTTTAGTATTGTTTGATAAAATCGATTTATGCACTGTTTCCAGCGAAGATAATGAAAGATTGGATGTGTATAAAATAGGATTAATGAAATCATATTTTCTTTTGAATTTTTTATAAAGCCTTTCCGCTTCAGAAATTTCATTTGAAACAATCAATACACTTTCCATTCTCTTTATCGTTTGACCAATATAATGCAAATAGCAGTCTTCACGCTCGGGGCTGTCCAGCATGCAAAGTATATTGTCGGAAATTCTATTGGACTCGCTGGTTTCAATTTCCTTAGATGTATTTATCGTACAAAGCGTCTTTTTTGATATAATCAAACCCTTTTCTATAAGTTTTTCAAACGATTGCCTTGATATGCCTGTGGCTTTAATAAACGCATCTTTTTCAACGCTTTCTTTTCTCAAAATATGCATCAATGCCATTTTTTGTTTTACGGCATTTGGACGAATATTTGAATCGATTGCCTGCTCATTTGAGATTGATTGTGGCAATTCAAGAACTGTTTTAAATGCTGGCTTTGAACCGCGGATAAAACCCTGCGGCAAAATGGTTTTGATTGCCTGAGCGTATGTGCATATATATTTCTTTCTCATCCAATTACACAATTCAATCTGTTTTTCATTCAAGGAATACAAAGGAGAAAATATATCAATTATTTCCTTTGTCTTAAAATCGGGAGCATGCTTGTGTATATTGAATACAAATCCCATGAGGCGGTTTTTTCCCCTGCCAAATGATACCAAAACCTTGTCGCCTTTATTCAGGTTACATTCAAAACTTTCCGGAATTTTATAGGTATAGAGTTTATCTGTATCCTTGTCATTTCTTATTAAGGCAACTTCAACATACATGATTTTCTAAACCTCCATTCCACTACAAAAGGAGCAGCATATCCGCTCCCTTATTTCAAAACCGCATTTTCGTTTGTTGGCAAAGCAAAATATGCATAAATATTATAATTCTTCAATTTCGTCAAAAACTACTTTTGAAAGTTCCTGCTTTGTCATAAGTTCAAATTCTTTTTTGTTTCCGCCTCTAAAAAGTATTACGGCTTTATTCTTGTCGGATTTAAACCCCGAATGCTTTAGGCTCACATCATTTGCTATTATCATATCCAATTGCTTTTTTTCCATTTTTGACTTTGCGTTTTCAATAAGATTTTCTGTTTCCGCAGCAAAGCCTACAAGTATTTGACTTGTTTTTTTTATTTTCGAAAGATTTTTTAGTATATCCGGATTTCTTTCAAGTTCTAAAATAAATTCACCTTTGGATTTTTTGATTTTTTGATTTTGGGGATTTCGGGGTCTATAATCTGAAACCGCTGCAGATTTTACTATTATATGTGAACCCGAGCTTTCCTTTAAAACAGCTTCATTCATTTCGACAGCGCTTTCTACATGAATCACATTGCAGCCCTTTGGAGGATCTATGTTAACAGGTCCGCTTACCAGTGTGACATCAGCGCCTCTTGATACAGCTTCTTTTGCCATTGCATATCCCATTTTCCCAGATGAATGGTTTGTAATGTACCTAACCGGATCAATTGTTTCAATTGTGGGCCCTGCAGTTAGAAGGACCTTTTTGCCTTTCAATGTCTGTTTGGATGTCAAAAATCCTGCAACAAGATCTACAATATCCTGTGGGGCCGCAAGTTTCCCGACGCCTTCGTCACCGCATGCAAGAATTCCACTGTCGGGTTCTATGAATTTGCAACCAATGTTTTTCAACAAATCCATATTCCTTTGTACAAGAGGATTCAAATACATTTTAGAATTCATTGCAGGCGCAATGAATTTTTTCGCATTTGTAGCCATAGCTGTTGTAGTCAGCATATCATCGGCTATTCCTCCTGCGATTTTCCCGATAATATTTGCAGAAGCTGGGGCAATCAAAAAAACATCAGCTGATTTTGCAAGCGATATATGGTCTATTTCCCAATTGAATGGTTCTGAAAACATGTCTGTATATACGGGGTTGTTTGAAAGTGTCTGCAAAGTGCATTGACCAATAAGTTTGGTAGCAGATTTTGTCATTATGACTTTCACTTCTGCATTCATTTTCTTTAGAAGGCTTATTATTTCTGCCGCTTTATAAGCTGCAATACTGCCCGAAACACCAATCACTACAGTTTTTCCTTTTAACATGGCACACCTCTATTTTTCGCTTTTGACAATATGGAATTTATCTTGGTAAAACTCGTCAACGGCTGCGGATATTGGTTTATTTGTTGATACCTCTTCTGCTTCAAATTCCTCTTGTATTATTTCTCTCGCCCTTTTAGAAGTTGCAATAACAAGAGAATATCTGCTATCTATCTTTTTTAACAAGTCATTTACTGATGGGGTAAGCATTATCTTTTTCCTCCTTGTATTTTTTTATTAGATCATTGATGTTCTTGTTTATTTTGCTTTTTTCTGCTCTATATATAGAATCCATAGTTTTAACTGCGTTTTCAATTTCATCGTTTATTATATAATAATTATACTCTTTTATAAAGCCAATTTCGTCAAACGCGGATTCAAGCCTGTTTTCCATACTTTCGGGAGTTTCACTTCCACGCTTTTGAATTCTTTTTTTCAAATCATTCAATGATGGAGGCAGAATGAAGATATATATACCATCGGGATATTTTTCCTTTACCTGCTTTGCCCCCTGCATTTCAATTTCAAGCAAAACGTCTATTCCTTGATTAATTTTAGACATTACTGTGTTTTTTGTTGTTCCGTACATGTTTCCATAAACTTTGGCATATTCAAGGAATGCTTCCTTTTCAAGAAGTTTATTAAAGGAATCTTTTGAAATAAAATGATAGTTAACACCATCAATCTCCATATTTCGAGGATCCCTTGTAGTAGTTGAAACCGACGGGTATACATTGTCATGATGCTTTAAAAACTCCTTGCATATAGTTCCTTTGCCAGCTCCAGAAGGACCTGAAACCACTAACAGCAATCCTTTCTCTGTTTTAATCTTTTCATTCATAAAATTCCCCCATGATTATTCGATGTTTTGAACTTGCTCTCTTATTTTGGACAATTCACTTTTCAAGTCAATCACAATACTTGTAATTTCATTGTCCTGAGATTTGGAACCAATGGTATTAACTTCGCGATTCATCTCCTGCATCAAAAAATCGAGTTTCCTTCCAACTGAAACAGTTTGGAAAGGAATTTTTTCAAGTTCTTTCAAGTGCGACTTCATTCTTACTATTTCTTCTGTTATATCGCTTTTATCAGCGTAAACCGCCACTTCAAGAGCAAGCCTGCTTTCTTCTATTTGTATTCCTGTTTCCGAAAGTAGTTCATTAATCCTTTGATTCAGCTTTTCTTTATACTCTTTTACAACATTTGGAACTCTATTGCTAATATCATCAACACAAGAACTTACCGTTTCCACTCTTTTCATGATATCAACTGAAATCCTTTTACCCTCGTCCTGTCTCATTTCCATTAAATTCTTCAATGCATCCGAAACGCATTCTTCAAATTTGACCCAAAGATCTTCAAGATCTTCTTCAACAGGTTCAATTGAAAGAATATCATCAAATTTCAACAAATGCTCCATTTCAACATTCTTGTTCAACTTATATTTGTCGCTTATATCATCGAAGGCTATCATCAATTTATCTATCAGTTCGAAATTCGGATTTATTTGAACGTTTTCATTTTCGGATTCATCAATATGGATATATATTTCCACTCTTCCACGTGATATTTTTTCTTTTATAAGATTCCTTATTCTTTCTTCAAACAAAGAAAGTTTTTTGGGCAATCTGATTATTATATCGTTATATTTGTGATTGACAGTTTTTATCTCAGCGGTAAGAGAAAGGTTGTCGTCGTCATATTCTCCCCTTCCATATCCGGTCATGCTTTTTATCAATGGATTTTCCTCCTTGTCATAGTTTGAAAACATCATGTATTATTTCTGTTGCTGCAATGATGTTATTGCTGTCTATTATACATGAAATTGTTGTATTTGAGTCAGAAGTCTGAAATACGTCAATGCCTGATTTATCAAGTGAACTCAAAAGTTTAGCCATAACACCCGGCACGCCGTGTATTGCCTGGCCGACAATCGTCAGTTTCGAACAACCGCTTCTCAATCCATAATTCAATTTTACATCTCCAAGCAATACTTCGGTAAGCTTTTGATTTTTTTCATCTATAGTGAAATGTTGGTTTGCAATACCTATGTTTATCATATCTATGCTTATTTCATTTTCAGAAAGAGTATTTAGCAAATCAATTATTTTAAAGCTGTCTTTTTCATTTAAACTGTATTGCAGGACACCATTTTTCGATACGATTGCTGTCAATAATTTGACTTCAGATGGCGAATAGTCCTTTTTTTCCCGTTCACATATTTGTGTTCCTTTTTCATCGATAGGCGAATACAATGATTTTACAACAAGTTCGATGCTGTGGTCCTTGGCATATGATACTGCCTTGAAATTAACAACTTTGGCGCCGCTTTTAGACATTTCATAAAGCTCATCATAAGAAAGCTTTTCAATCAAATGGGCTTTTTCAGTTATTTTTGGGTCTGCAGTCAATACGCCGGGTACATCTTTAATTATATAAACGATGTCCGCTTTCAGCTCATTACATAAAACAACGGCAGAAAAATCACTTCCTCCACGTCCAAGAGTAGTTGAAAAACCTTCATGGTCAACACCTTGAAAACCTGTTACAACAACAATATTTTCTTTATTGATCCATTTTAATATACCGTCCGGATCTACATTCTTTATGTTTGCATTTCCAAAAGTCGAATCAGTATAAATACCCGCCTGAGATCCATTTAAAGCTACAGATTCATATCCCGTTTTGCGTATTGTCTCACAAAGCAGAGCAGCTGAAATGGTTTCCCCGCATGAAGCAATCATATCCAGATTGCGATTATCACAGACTTCGTTTTCATTCTTTAGCATTTCTATCAAAGTATCGGTTGCATAGAAATCCCCGCTTCTGCCCATTGCCGAAACAACTACAACCGGAAATTTACCGCTAGCTTTCATCTCGATAATTCTTTTAGCTGCAGCCTTCCTTTGATTCGATGTCATTAAAGATGTACCGCCGAACTTCATAACAGCAATGTTGTTTTTCATTTTGGGATTCTCCTATATGCCGGTAGACCCGAAACCGCCGCTTCCTCTTTGCGTTTCGTCTATTGTTTCCACCTCTATTAGTTCAACTCTTTCGTATTTGTTTATCACCAATTGAGCAATACGGTCGCCATTTTTTATTGTGAATTCGTCATTGCTTATATTTACTAATGCAATCTTGATTTCGCCACGGTAATCGCTGTCTATTGTACCAATGCCATTTATAAGACCTATTCCATGTTTTATGGCCAGTCCGCTTCTTGCTCTGATCTGTCCTTCAAACCCCTTTGGGATTTCTATGAAAAGACCTGTCGGAACCAATAATCTCTGCAAAGGCTCAATAGTAACAGAATCCGCAATGAATGCTTTAAGGTCAAGTCCCGCTGAATCCAAAGTTTTATACTCCGGCATTTTGAAATTCGATTTGTTCACAATTTTCACTTTCATGGTCAAACCCCCACTCTTTTTCTATATTTTAGCATATACCAATATTAAAATGGCAAAAAAAAGCATGACCGAAGTCATGCTATGGTTATTTTTTTTCATTGTCCTTTTTAAGCAAAGCTTTTCTGGACAAATTTATTCTTCCCATCTTGTCTATTTCTTTGACAATAACCTTTATTTCGTCTCCAACGTTGAACTTGTCTTCAACTTTTTCAAGTCGTTCAGCTGTCAACTGGGATATATGAACCAATCCGTCTTTTCCGGGAAGGAGTTGAACAAATGCTCCAAAAGGCATTATCTTTACAATTTTGCCTGTGTAAATTTCACCAACTTCAACTTCTTTTACAATATCCTCAACCGACTTTATGGCCTGTTTTCCACTTTCTGCGTCATTTGCTGTAATTAAGACGCGTCCACTGTCGTCTATGTCCATTTTCACACCGGTATCTGATATGATTTTATTAATCACTTTTCCTCCGGGCCCTATGATATCCCGAATTTTTTCAGGATCAACCATCATGCTGAAGACTCTTGGTGCATATTCTGACATTTCAGTCCTAGGCTCAGCGATGACTTTATTCATTTTATCCATTATGAAGAATCTTCCGTCTCTCGCCTGGTCAAGCGCGGTAGTCAAAATTTCTCTGTTTATTCCATGGATTTTTATATCCATTTGTATAGCAGTTATCCCATCCTTAGTCCCTGCAACTTTGAAATCCATGTCCCCGAGAAAATCCTCCAGCCCCTGTATGTCGGTAAGGATAGATATATCGTCGTCTTCTTTTATGAGGCCCATGGCAATTCCAGCAACAGGTTTTTTGATTGGCACACCAGCATCCAAAAGAGATAATGTGCTGCCGCAAACACTGGCCTGTGAAGAGCTTCCATTAGAACTCAACACCTCTGAAACAAGGCGTATTGCATAAGGGAATTCTTCCTCGCTTGGAATAACAGGCAACAATGCCCTTTCTGCCAAAGCCCCATGACCGATTGCCCTCCTATTTGGGCCTCTCATGAATCCAGCTTCACCTACAGAAAACGGCGGGAAATTATAATGATGCATATATCTTTTGGTCTCTTCCAGACCTATTCCGTCTAATCTCTGTACATCGCCTAAAGAACCTAATGTAGTTATAGTCAGGGCTTGTGTTTGTCCTCTTGTGAACAGCCCCGAACCATGTGTCCTGGGTAGAATTCCAACATCACATGTAATCTCTCTAACTTCATTAAGAGCTCTATTGTCAGGTCTTATTTTATCCTTTGTAATCATTCCCCTGACCACTTTTTTCATCATGCTTTTAATTATCGCATTTATGTCATTCTTGTTGTCAGGATATTTTTCTATAAACTCATCGAAAATCAGAGCTTTTGTTTCATCCATTCTTTCTTTGCGTTCCAGTTTGTCTTTTATTTTTACAGATTCTTTAAGTTTTTCGAAACCGAAATCTAAAATTTCTTTCTCTATTTCTTCATCAGGCTTGAATAATGGTATATCCATTTTCTCTTTTCCGACTTCAGCGACTATTCCTTTGATGAAGGTTATTATTTTCTTTATTTCATCATGCCCAAATAATATGGCCTCGAGTACTTTTTCTTCTGAAACTTCATTTGCCCCAGCTTCGACCATCATTATGGCGTCTTCAGTGCCTGACACAACAAGGTGCAAGTCTGATTTTTCTGTTTGTTCATTGCTTGGATTGATTATCAATTCGCCGTCAATCATTCCAACTAAAACAGAGGCAGTAGGTCCGTCAAAAGGTATGTCAGATATGCTTAGCGCAATTGAAGATCCAATCATTGCAACGATATCCGGAGCGCAGTTCTGGTCTACAGACAAAAGAGAAGCCACTACCTGAACTTCATTTCTGAATCCATCAGGAAATAAAGGTCTTATCGGTCTGTCAATCAAGCGGTCTGTTAATATTGCCTTTTCAGACGGACGACTTTCCCTTTTTATGAATCCTCCGGGGATTTTACCAACTGAGTACAGTTTCTCTTGATATTCAACACTTAATGGAAAAAAATCTATTCCCTCTCTTGAAGATTTCGATGTGCAAGCCGTAACAAGCAATACGGTATCACCATATTTCAACCAAGCTGCACCATTTGCCTGCTCAGCTAATCTGCCCACTTCAACTTCCAGCGTCCTGCCGGCAATTTCAGTCTTGAAGCTTTTTATCATGTTTTCCTCCTTATAAATCTTTTCTTTTCATTGTTATATTTAATTTCTATTTAAAAGTCAATTTCCCTTTTTTTAAACGTATAAAATAATAGAGCGGGGCAAGCCCGCTCATAATTATTTTCTCAAGCCAAGTTTTTTAATGAGTGTTCTATACCTTTCGATATCCTTGCTTTTCAAATAGTTCA